>JADCEV010000018.1 GCA_020249865.1 Roseomonas sp.
GTTCATTGCGGTCTTCCAATTCGCGCAGGAAGTCATTGCGCACGGCAGAAGAATAAAACCCGGTGGGTGAGAAGGGCTGCAACAGCACATCACCGGGCTTCAGCGTCAACAGGCGCTGCTTCCAGGCATCGCTGATCGGGCTTTCTTGCGTCAGCAAGGGGCGCGTGCCGAATTGGAAGGCGATGGGGCCAAGATCGGGATTGTCTATCCAATCTTCCCATTCTTCCAGCCACCAGACGCCGCCCGCCATGGTGATGAGCACATCGACAAGAGCAAATTCGCGCATTTGCTGGCGCAGCTTCAGCACACGCGGAAAGGGCGCCTCGGGCACTTTTGGGTTTTCGCTATTGGAAAGCCCGTTATGCCCGCCGGCCAGCCACGGGTCTTCATAAACCACGCCGCCGAGCCATTCGCGCGTCTTGTGATAGGAACGCTTCCACAAGGCGGCGAAAGCGCGGGCGGAAGAAATAATCGGGTAGTAGTGAACGCCGAAATCCCGCGCCACTTCCGCGAGCTTATAGGGCATGCCCGCACCGCAAGTGATGCCATGGATCAGGCCACGCGCGCCTTCCAGCATGCCGCGCGCAACGCGTTCCGCGCCGCCCATTTCCCACAGGATATTGGCGTGGATGCGCCCCTTGCCGCCGGCCATATCCCAGGCGCGCTGGGCTTGGGCGATGCCGCCCTTGATGCCGTATTCAACCAATTCTTCATGCCGGTCGCGGCGCGTTTTGCCGTGATAGATTTGCCGGATGATATTGCCATCCGCATCATAGCTATCGGCATTGACGGCCGAGAAGGTGCCCACGCCGCCGGCCGAGGCCCAGCCGCCGCAGGTGCGCCCATTGGAAACAGCAACACCCTTACCGCCTTCCACCAGCGGCAGGACATCAACGCCCCCCATCCTGATCGTATTGATGGCCTTCAAGTAACGGCGCTCCCCACTGAATGGTCCGGGTTATTAGGGTAAGCCCCGCCCCGGTAAAAGGGGGCGGGGTATTGGTAAGGCAGGATCAATCGCCGCGCGGTTCACGGCGTTCGCGGCGTTCGCCCCGCTCACCGCCGCGCTCACCACCGCGCCGGTCATCACCTTCCGGGCGCGGGCGCTTGGCGCCAACCTGTTCGGTGATATCCGCGCCCGTCGCCTGATCCACGACGCGCATGGAAAGTTTCACCTTGCCGCGTTCATCAAAGCCAATGACCTTGACCTTCACCTGATCGCCTTCCTTGACGACATCGGTGGTCTTGTTCACGCGGTCATTCGCCAATTCCGAGATATGCACCAGCCCATCCTTGGCGCCGAGGAAATTCACGAAGGCGCCGAAATCGGCGGTCTTCACGACCTTCCCGTTATAGATCACGCCAAGTTCCGGTTCCGCCACAATGCCCTTGATCCAATCAATGGCGCGCTGCGCGGCTTCCGTGCTGGTGGCGGCAACCTTGATGGTACCGTCATCTTCGATATCCACCTTGGTGCCGGTCTGTTCCGTGATTTCACGAATGACCTTCCCGCCGGAGCCAATCACATCGCGGATCTTGTCCTTCGGCACATTGATCACGGTGATGCGCGGCGCAGTCGCTGCCACATCGGTGCGCGCCCCGGTCAGCCCCTTGGCCATTTCGCCAAGAATATGCAGCCGGCCTTCACGCGCCTGTTCCACCGCGATCTTCATGATTTCCGGCGTGATGGAGGTGATCTTGATGTCCATCTGAAGCGAGGTAATCCCCACTTCCGTCCCGGCCACCTTGAAATCCATATCGCCGAGGTGGTCTTCGTCACCCAGGATATCGGACAGCACGGCGAAGCCGCGATCTTCCTTGATCAGGCCCATCGCAATGCCCGCGCAGGGGCGCTTCAGCGGCACGCCGGCATCCATCATGGAAAGCGATGTCCCGCAGACCGTCGCCATGGAAGATGAGCCATTGCTTTCCGTGATTTCGGAGACCACGCGCACCGTGTAGGGGAACTTCTCCTTCTCCGGCAGCAGCGGATGAATGGCGCGCCAGGCAAGCTTGCCATGGCCCACTTCACGCCGGCCGGGGCTGCCCATGCGGCCCGTTTCATTCACCGAATAGGGCGGGAAATTGTAGTGCAGCATAAAATCTTCGCGGTATTCGCCAACCAGCGCGTCAATCACCTGCTCATCCTGACCGGTGCCGAGTGTGGCCACACACAGCGCCTGGGTTTCACCACGCGTGAACAGCGCGGAGCCATGCGCGCGCGGCAGCACGCCCACTTCGGCCATGATCGGGCGCACGGTGCGTGTGTCTCGCCCGTCAATGCGCTTGCCGGTATCAAGGATATTGTTGCGGACCACATCCGCTTCCAATTCCTTGAGCAAACCCTTGGCGAGGTTCACATCAGCGCCTTCGGCTTCCAGCGCGGCGATCACCGCCTTCTTCACCGCGCCCACCTTATCCTGGCGGAGCAGCTTCTGCGTTTCCGTATAGGCCACCGCCATATCGGCGCGGCCCAATTCGGCGATGCGCTTCTTGAGTGCCACTTCGGCTTCTGAAGGTTCCGGCAGCGGCCAGGGTTCCTTGGCGGCCACTTCGGCCAATTCAATGATCGCCTGGATCACCGGCTGGAAGCCCGCATGGCCGAAGGTGACGGCGCCGAGCATAACCTCTTCCGTCAATTCACTCGCTTCCGATTCCACCATCAGCACGCCTTCAGCGGTGCCGGCCAGCACCAGGTCCAGCGCGCTTTGCTTGCGTTCGTCGAGTGTCGGGTTCAGCACATAGGCGCCATTGATATAGCCAACGCGCGCCGCGCCGACCGGGCCGAAGAACGGGATGCCGGAAAGCGTAAGCGCCGCCGAGCAGCCGACCATGGCAACGATATCGGGATCATTTTCCAGATCATGCGACAGCACGGTCGCAATCACCTGGACTTCGTTGCGGAAGCCCTCAGGGAAAAGCGGGCGGATCGGGCGGTCAATCAGGCGCGAAATCAGGGTCTCAGATTCGGAAGGCCGGCCTTCACGCTTGAAGAAGCCACCCGGGATCTTGCCGGCGGCGAAGGTCTTTTCCTGGTAATGCACGGTCAGCGGGAAGAAATCCTGACCCGGCTTGGCGGAACGGGCACCAACGGCGGTGCAAAGCACAATCGTGTCGCCCAGGCGGGCCATCACGGCGCCATCGGCCTGGCGGGCAATCTTGCCGCTTTCCAGAACCAGGGTCTTGCCGCCCCAAGCGATTTCCTTGCGGAAGTAGTTGTCGAACATCGTCATCCTCTCGGGCGCTGGCCCATGCCAGCGCGAACCACGCCGCGCCCCCTTTGGGCGACAGCGCGGCAGAAGGGGCCGAATGGCCCCGGAATGCGACGCATCGGGAGAAGACAGGAAAGCGCCGGGGAGTCCCGGTGGAGGGGCCGTTTGCTCGGCGTCTCGGGCGGCATGGGGTGGGCCCATCGCGGAAAGGCGCGACGGGAAGGCCGCCCATGTGGCCGGAAACGCCGCGGTGGTCCCTATCCGAAGCCACGGCTTGAAACACTGTCTTGACCCGCAGCGTGCGCGGCGGTTGGCGCCCCGGCTTCCGGCCGGGCAGCACCAAGGGGGATATGGCCCGGATTGCGGGAAATTGCCACCAGAAACTTGTGCGGTGGGCCAGGAAAGCGGCGAAAAGGCGCGGGAATTTTACGATTTTGGCCGTAGTTTATGGGCATAGTCTTGCTGGGTCGGGTTGCCGGCCCCTTCAGGAGGACCCCATGCGGTCAGTTTTTCTCGCAATCACTGCCCTTGCCATCAGCCTGCCCGCCCTGGCGCAGGATGCGCCGCGGCTTTTCCCAAGCCGCGATGTGGCCGTGACCTACCGCGTTTCGGGTGCCGGCCCCATGCAGGAAGTCACTATGGCCTGGGCGGCAGCGGCGCGGTTGATGCGCGTGGATCTGCCCGGCATGGGCTACACCATCGCCGATTTCGCCGGGCAGAAGGGCTTCATGGTCATGCAAATGCCTCAGCCCATGGTGATGGATATCCCCATGGCCCAGGCCGCGAGCCATGTCCGCGCGCTTGAATCCGCGCGCTTCACCAAGCTTGGCGCGGATCGCGTGGCTGGGGTTGCCTGCACCAATTGGCGGCATGAGGGGCCGCAGGGTTCCGGTACCGGTTGCTTTACCGATGATGGGGTGCTGCTGCGTTCCCAAGGGAGCGCCCCAGGGGTGCAGGGCGCGCTTGAGGCTTTGCGCGTGAGTTATGGCCCGCAGGATGTGGCGCGCTTCCAGCGCCCGGCCGGGGCGCCTTCCATGCAAATGCCGGGGGGGATGCTGCCGGGTATGCCACCGGCGGCGAAGAAATAAGCGGGCAGAAAAACAAAAGGGGGCTCATGGCCCCCTTCTCTTCCACTGGCGGTATCCGCCAGCCTGAAAAACTTACCGACGCAGGCCCAGGCGACCAATCAGCGTCCCATAACGCTTCTGGTCCTTCTTCTTCAGGTAATCCAGCAGGCCACGACGCTGACCCACCAGCACGAGCAAGCCGCGCCGGGAATGGAAATCCTTGGAATGGGTCTTCAGATGCTCGGTCAGGTTGGAAATGCGCTCAGACAGCAGCGCAACCTGCACTTCCGGGCTGCCGGTATCGCCGGCCTTGGTGGCGTATTCGGAAATAAGCGTCGTGCGACGCTCCGCGGTGATCGACATCGGATTTCTCCTCTCGTCCGGGCAATGCCCGGCAATGGTTCAGGAACCGCCCTGACCCAACCAACGCTCTGGCTTCAGCAAGCCTTCTTCCAAGCGGGCAAGACCCATCAGGCGCCCCCCCACCATCGCCCTGGCCAAACCCCCATCGGGATTGGCCTCACGCGGTACGCGGCCCATCAGTTCAACCAGCGGAATATGCTGGCCGTATGAAAGCCGCGCGGCTTCCGCTTCGGTGAGGGCCAGCGCCGGGATGTCGGCCAGCGCGGTCGTCACCGGCAGCAGAAGCGCCGGGGAAGGGGGCGGCGTATCGCCGGAAACGGCGATCTTGTCCAGGGCCACGGCGTCCTTTTCGTGAAAAGGCCCAACCCGCATGCGCCTGAGCGCCGTGATATGGCCAACCGAACCACAGGCCCGCGCGATATCACGCGCCAGGCTCCGCATGTAAACGCCCTTGCCGGATTCAACGAAAAACACCGCCGTGTCGGCATCCGGCCGTTCAATCAGTTCAAACCGATCCACCCGGGCCGGGCGCGGTGCCAGTTCCGGGATTTCGCCGGCGCGCGCCAGATCATAGGCGCGTTCGCCCGCGACCTTGATCGCCGAGAATATGGGCGGCACCTGCATGATATCGCCAATGAATTGCGGCAGCGCGGCGCGGATGGTCGCATCATCAGGCCGCACATCGGATGTGGCAATCACCTTGCCATCGGCATCATCGGAATCCCGCGCTTCGCCGAATTTCAGCGTGAAGCGATAGGTCTTGGTGCCATCCATCACATAGGGCACGGTTTTGGTCGCCGCACCAAAGGCAATCGGCAGCACGCCAGTCGCCAGCGGATCGAGCGTGCCGCCATGGCCGCATTTCTGCGCATTGAAGCCGCGCTTGCACAGCGTCACCACATCGGTCGAACCGACACCGGTTGGCTTGTCAATGATCAGCCAGCCATCGAGTGGAACACCTTTCGGCTTCTTGTGCTGGCGATGCTTGCCGCGCGGTGGGCCGGGGCGCCTTTCGCGAATTTCGCTCATGGCTTGTCCTCCCCCTCGGGCTTCACTTGCAAATCGCGCTGCACTTCGGGCCGGCGCATCACCTCATCTATGTGCATCGCGTAATCCAAGGCGGTATCGGGCTGGAAATGCAGCTCGGGCGCGAATTTCAGGCGCACCGCGTGAGAAACTTCCCGCCGCAGGAAGGAACTGACGCGCCTTAGGCCGGCCAATTCTTCCTTGGTGATTTCCCGCCCGAGTGCCGCGACGAAGGCGGTCATGTGCTTCAGATCGGGGGAGGCGCGCACTTCCGTCACGGTAATATGCAGGCCCTGCAAGGCGGGATCGCGGAATTCCTCACGCGCAAATACGGCGGAAAGCGCATGGCGCACTTCTTCCGCCACGCGCAATTGCCGCTGGGAAGGGCCTTCCGCCCGGCCGTGATGCTGATGCTTGCTCATGCGTGTTTTCCCTGCCCGGACCTTTCAATCCGGGCTTGCCAAGCAGACGGGACGGCTTGGGGCCTGATCAGCCCGCTACCGTCTCCGTCTCATAGCATTCGATCTGATCGCCAACGCGGATATCGTCGTAATTGGCGAAGGACATGCCGCATTCCAGGCCATTGCCCACTTCGCGCACATCATCCTTGAAGCGGCGCAGCGTGGACAATTCGCCCTGATGGATCACGACACCATCGCGCAGCAACCGCACGCCCGCACCGCGCTTGACCTGACCTTCCGTGATACGGCAGCCAGCCACCTTGCCGATGCGCTTGACTTCGAAGACCTGCAAAATCTGCGCATAGCCCAGGAACTTCTCGCGCTGCACGGGCGCCAACTTGCCCTTGACCAGCTTTTCAATGTCATCCGCGACTTCATAGATGATCGAATAGTAGCGGATTTCGACCCCTTCGCGCTGCGCCAAATCCCGCGCCTGCGATGTGGCGCGCACATTGAAGGCGACAATCACCGCATCCGATGCCTTGGCAAGCTGGATATCGGATTCCGTGATCTGACCCACCGCGCTATGCAGCACGCGCACGCGCACTTCTTCATTGCCAAGCTTGCCGAGGGTGACGCCGATAGCTTCAGAGCTACCCTGCACATCGGCCTTCACGACAACAGCCACTTCCTTCTGCTCACCCGCCTGGATGCGGGCCAGCATATCGGTCAGGCTGCCACGGCCAGCACCCGCTGTGGCAGTCGCCTTTTCGCGCAGCTTGCGCTGACGGAATTCGGAAATCTCCCGCGCGCGGGCTTCGTTTTCGACGGCGATGAAATTCTCACCCGCCGTCGACACACCGGAAAGGCCAAGGATTTCCACCGGCAAAGATGGCCCGGCATCCTTCAATTGGCGGCCCTTATCGTCCAACATCGCGCGCACGCGGCCCCATTCGGCGCCGGCCACCACAATGTCACCCTGCTTCAAAGTGCCCTTCTGCACCAGCACGGTCGCAACGGGGCCACGCCCGCGGTCGAGCTTGCTTTCAATCACGGTGCCTTCCGCCGCGCGGTCCGGATTGGCGCGGAGATCAAGGATTTCCGCTTGCAGCGAAATCGCTTCCAGCAGCTTGTCCAGATTGATCTTCTGGGTGGCCGAGACCTCGATTTCCTGGGTTTCACCGCCGAGGCTTTCCACCACGATTTCGTGTTGCAGCAATTCCTGCTTCACGCGTTCGGGCTTCACGCCGGGCTTGTCGATCTTATTGACGGCGACAATCAGCGGCACCTTGGCCGCCCGCGCATGGCGAATGGCTTCCACGGTTTGCGGCATCACGCCGTCATCCGCGGCCACCACCAGCACCACCATATCCGTCACCGATGCGCCACGCGCGCGCATGGCGGTGAAGGCTTCATGGCCAGGCGTGTCAATGAAGGTCACGCGATCACCGGCCGGCACCGTGATCTGATAGGCGCCGATATGCTGCGTGATGCCGCCCGCTTCATGCGCGACAACATCGGTCTTGCGCAAAGCATCCAAAAGGCTCGTTTTGCCGTGATCCACATGGCCCATGATGGTGACCACGGGCGGACGCGGCAGCAATTCCGTATCAGCGTCCTGCGCGCCTTCCAGGCCGATTTCGACATCGGATTCACTCACGCGCTTCACGCGATGGCCGAATTCCTGCACCACCAATTCGGCGGTATCGGCATCAATGCTTTGCGTGAGTGTGGCCATCACGCCCATGCGGAACAGGGTTTTCACAACCTCCCCGCCGCGCGCGGCCATACGATTGGCCAATTCCTGCACGGTGATGCTTTCCGGCACCACCACTTCGCGCACTACGCGTTCGGTGCCGGAACGCAGCCGCGCCAATTCCTGCTGGCGGCGTTCACGTTCACGCGCCCGGCGGACGGAGGCGATGGAGCGCGTGCGTTCATCCTCACCTTCCAGCGCGGCGGCAACGTCAATGCGGCCTTCGCGACGGCGGTCTGCGCCGGGCGGCGATTTCTTGACCGGCGCGGGCGCCAGCCGCTTGGCCGGACCAGGGGCCGCACCAGGGCGACGCAGCGCGGGGCGGCGCGGCCCATCCTCATCATCATCAGACGGCGCACGCGCCTTGAGCGTGAGTTTGACCGGCGCTTCTGAGGGCGTGGCTGGCTTGCGTGCGGGCGCACCAGCCGGGCCGCGTCCAGGCGCGGCGGCAGGTGCCGCGGCGGCTTGCGGCGGGGGCGCGGGGCGGCGTGCGGCTTCCACCGCAGCGCGGGCCTCTTCCTCAGCCCGCCGGGCAGCTTCTTCCTTCGCGCGGGCTTCTTCTTCCACGCGGCGCGCGGCTTCTTCCGCGGCAGAGCGCACCATCAGCGCTTGGCGTTCGCGTTCCTCACGCTGGCGCTGCGCTTCATTGCGGCGGTTTTCTTCCAGCACCCTTTGGCGCATGGCGAGTTCCGCCTGGGTGAGCGGCCTGCCTGAACTGCTGGTGCGCGCTGCCTGACCGCCAGTGCCTTGCCGGCCTGAGCCGCCGGCGCCTTGGCGTGCCGATCCAGCACCGGTCCGCGTCGTAGGCGGTGGCGGAACGGCCACGCGTGTGACCACTGTTGGTGTCGCGGGTGGTGTCGCGGGCGCAGGCGCCGGGGTTGGTGCCGGTGCCGGTGCCGAGGTGGGCGCAGGGGCCGCGGCCACTGGCGCTGGTTCTGGCGCTACAGGCGCGGGGGGCGGGGCGGCGGCAGGTGCGGGCGGCGGTGGTGCCACAGGCTGCACCACAGGTGGTGCGGCAATGGGGGGCGCAGCCGGCGGAACAGCGGCAGGCGCGGCGGTGGCCGGGCTGGGCGGTGCGGCGACGGGGGCTGGCGCCGGGGGCGCGGCCGGGGCGCCAGGCGCCTTTGCTGCTGGCGCCGGGCCAAGGGCACGTGCTGCGGGCACACCAATACCCGGCCGCACCGGGCTTGGCGCCACGGCGCGTTTCTTCACCACCTCAACCTGTACGGTCTTGGATCGGCCATGGCTGAAGGATTGGCGGACGCTGCCCGCATCCACCGTCTTGCCAAGCTCGAGGCGTCCGCCGGGCCGAAGGCTCAGCCTGCTTTTACCCGCGTCCTGCTCGTTCTGGTCACTCATTCGCCGCTTTGAACCCGATCATCTGATACACATTAAACTGCCGCATAACCCGGACAGCCTTGGGATTTAGACACTATCTGGCGGAGAAAGGCCAGAAAGCCTGCCCGCCTCAGACCGGATGGCTTCTGCCAAACGGCCCGGCGCGACCGCCACATGCACAATGTGGTCGCGCCCAAAAACCCGCCCCAATTCAGCGGCGGAAAGCGGCGCAACCGCTAACATGCCACCGCCCGAGAGGCGTTCACGCTCTGCTGCGCTGCCATCCTTGGCCTGCACCAGCAAGGCAACCCGATCAGCAGCGCGCCATTCCCGCACCGCCTGCCAACCCGCCACCGCCTGCCCCGCCCGGCGTGCGAGCCCCAGCAGATCAGCAATCCTGGTGCGGAGGCCCTGTTGCAGCAACGCCGGAAGACCGGGCGGAACAACCACAGGACCGCGCGCCGCGCGCGTAAAAGCCCCCCGGCTGATGGCGCCTTCTAGCACATCGGCCCGCGCGCTCAACCACATTCCCCGCCCAGGCAGCCTTTCGGCCAGATCCGGGACGATTTCGCGCCCCGGCCCCAGCACAAAACGGATCATCTCCGCCTTGGGCAGGCTTTCGCGCGTGGCAATGCAGCGGCGAAGTGGGCCCTTTTCGGGCTCATCTTCGTCCGGTGGCAGGGCGGTGGCTTCGCTCAGGGCTCTGCCTCATGCCTCATCGCCGAGCCAGCCGGCACGACGACGCGCTTCCATCACGATGGCATTGGCCGTTTCCTCATCCACCGCTTCGGCGCCAAGGATTTCAACCAATTCATCACCAGCAAGATCAGCCAGGTCTTCAAGCGACTTCACGCCCTTTTCGCCAAGCGTCACCATCATGGCCGGCGTGAAGCCGCCCACTTCGATCAGCACATCATCCACGCCAAGGTCGCGGCGCTTTTCATCCATTTCGGCATCTCGCTTTTCAATGAAGGCTTCAGCGCGGCGCTTCAATTCAGCGGCGACACTTTCATCAAAGCCTTCGATTTCGGCCAATTCCTCATCAGGCGCCTGCACGATGTCTTCGATGGAACCGAAGCCTTCCTGCACCAAAAGCCCCGCGATCACATCATCCACATCCAGCGCTTCCACAAACAGCCCGGTGCGGCGGCGGAATTCTTCCTGGCGGCGTTCGCTTTCCTCGGCTTCCGTCAGAATATCCACATCATAGCGCGTGAGCTGAGAGGCAAGCCGCACATTCTGCCCACGCCGGCCAATCGCAAGGCTCAGCTGATCATCGGGCACCACCACTTCCACGCGGCGCCCTTCATCATCCAAAACAACCTTGCTGACTTCCGCGGGGGCAAGTGCGTTCACGATGAAAGTCGCCTGATCGGGCGACCAGGGAATGATATCAATCTTTTCGCCCTGCAATTCGGCAACCACCGCCTGCACGCGCGACCCGCGCATACCGACGCAGGCGCCAACGGGGTCAATCGAGCTATCACGGCTGATCACCGCCATCTTGGCGCGGCTGCCGGGATCACGCGCCACTGCCTTGATTTCGATGATGCCATCATAAATCTCCGGCACTTCCTGCGCAAACAGCTTCGCCAGAAAACCCGGATGGGTGCGAGAGAGGAAAATCTGCGGCCCACGCGGTTCTTCCCGCACATCGTAGATGTAAGCGCGCACGCGATCGCCATTGCGGAAGGCTTCGCGCGGGATGGTTTCATCACGGCGCAAAAGCGCTTCGGCGCGGCCCAGATCCACCATCAGATTACCGTATTCGGTGCGCTTGACCGTGCCATTGATGATTTCACCAACGCGGTCCTTGTATTCCTCGAATTGCTTGCGGCGTTCCACTTCACGCACGCGCTGGACAATCACCTGCTTCGCCGTTTGCGCCGCGATACGGCCGAAATCAATCGGCGGCAGCGGGTCCACAATGAATTCGCCAAGCTGAATGCCGGGCTTGATTTTTTGCGCAATACGCAAGGGGATTTGCGTTGCCTCGTTCTCGACCGGTTCGGCTTCCACCACTTCGGTGAAGCGTTCCAGCTTCACGCGGCCATCCTTGCGGTCAATGGTGGCGCGGATATCCTTCTCAAGCCCGTATTTGGCGCGGCCAGCCTTCTGGATCGCCTGTTCCATGGCTTCCAGCACTTCCTCACGCTCGATCATTTTCTCGCGCGCGACGGCGTCAGCCACTTGCAGCAATTCCGGACGGGCAATGGCGATATCAATGGCCATGGCGCATTCTCCTGTTAATGGGTCATCGTTGTTGGGGCGGCGGCTTTCGCCGTCGCCGCGATCAATTCATCGGTCAGCACCAGCTTGGCGCGGCGGATATTGCTGCGCGGCAGCGTGATTTCACTGCCATCATCAAGCTTGAGCCGTGCTTCGGCGTCATCCGCGCCAAGGGCGATACCGCGGAAACGCTTGCGGCCATCCATCGGGATGGAAAGCTCCACCGTCGCCACATGGCCGGCGAAGCGGTTCCAATCCTTGGTGCGCGTCAGCGGGCGATCAATGCCGGCAGAGGATACTTCCAGCATCCATTCGCCGCGGATCGGGTCCGCCACATCCAGCACGGCGCCAAGCGCATGGCTGATGGTTTCGCAATCATCCACGGTGAAGGGCGCTTCATCCGCGCGGTCCGCCATGATTTGCACCACAGGGCGTTCCTTGCCGGAAACCTGCACGCGCACGAGTTCATAGCCAAGCTGCGTCAGGCTGGGCAGGATCGCTTCCGCGATGCGGGCTTCAAGCCCTTCGTGATGGGGTAGATCAGGCTGCAAAAACAAAAAAGGCGGCCTCTTTCAAGGCCACCCCCCGCAAATTCGGATGGTGTAGACGCCGCTTTCCTAATCCTCACGCCGCCGAAAGGCAAGAGCCAAACAAGTCTTGTGGAAAATACTGGACAGGAACCCGAGGGTGGTTTAGCGTTAAACTACATGCTGGAGAAATCCAAAGCCCTTCCCATCCATCGCCGCGCCCTGGCTGGTGCGGTGCTGCCCTTGCTTGGCCTTACCCCGACAGCGGCGCGGGCGGCGCGGGTGTTTCGCTTTGACCAGAACCAGGGAAGGCTGGAATTCATCGCGCGGCATTTGCAGGTGCTGACCTCGACCGGACAGTTTTCGCGCTTCGACTGCGAATTGATCCTGGACCCGCAAAGGCCCGAAACCGCGCGCGTCGCAGTGCAGGTGGAAACTGGTTCCATCGCCCATGCCTATCCAGGGGCGGCGGATTTGCTGCGCTCTCCGGCTTATTTCGATGCGGCGCGCTGGCCCTTGGCGCGGTTTTCCGGCAGCGCCGCCCCAGGCGGACGGATCGAGGCCTTTGACTTGGCCGGACCTTTGGAATTGCGCGGCGTGACGCAGCCCTTCATCCTTAAGGCACAGCTGGCGCGCCGGCGCCGAGATCCCGCGACAGGGGCGGAGATTGCGGATTGCACCGCGCGCGGAGAGATCAGCCGCACGGCCTTTGGCATGGTGGCGGACATGGCGGCCACAGGGGATCGCGTGCAATTGGCGGTATCGGTCAGCCTGGTGATTGGATAAGCCAATGCAGGCGGCGTGGTCGGTCGCGCAACGGCGCCTGCATTGGGCCATGGCGGGTTTGGTTTTTGTGAACTTCCTGTTGGCGCTGGTGATGGTGGCGCTGCCGCTTTCGGCACTCTTGGCGAAGATCCTGACCTATCAACTGCACAAGAGCCTTGGTTTGCTGCTGATCCCGCTTTGGGCCTGGCGGCTTTGGCTTTTATGGCGCCGGGGCCGGCCGGCGCCCGTCACGTTACCCGGCTGGCAGCAGGGCGCGGCGTGGCTGGGTCAGGCGATGCTGTATGCGCTGCTGATTGCCGTGCCGGTGCTGGGTTTCTTGAGCGCGGCCGCAGCACCGATAGCTGTGGAGACCGTATTCTTCCTGATCTTGCCCATTCCCCACCCCTTCGCACCGGATCAGGCGCTTTATGATGTGTTGCGCCCTTTGCATCAGGGTGCGGCCTGGGCCTTGGTTCTGCTGGCGCTGGGCCATGGTGCGATGGCAATCCATCATCATCGGCAGGGCTTGCCGGTATTGCGGCTGATGTGGCGCGGTCAGTGATCAGCGCCTGATCGGCGTAGGCGGCATCGCCGAAGCCGTGAATCAGTCGCTTAATGTACTTCAGCATCTGATCCATTCCCAGTAAAGCGGCTGGCGCCCCTCGCGCAGTGCCTTGGCCTCATAGCGCGTGGGTGGCCAGCCGGCGGGGCGCACCTCGGCAAGGCTTTTCAGGGTGAAGAAGGCCTGCGCGCCCATGGATTCGCGCACCCATGCCTGATAGGTCGGATCGTCAGAGGCAATGCGCCATACCCCGCCCGGCTTCATGGCGCGCGCCACCATGGGCAGCAATTCCGGATGCACAAAGCGCCTTTTGGCATGCCGCGCCTTGGGCCAAGGGTCGGGGAACATCAGGAACAGCCGATCCAAGGCAGCTTCCGGCAAAGCACGCAGCAAATGCCGCGCATCCTGCGGCCAGAGGCGCAAATTGCGCGGCAAAGCACCCGTCGCTTCCGCCCCTTCCAGCACCAGCCGCGTGAGCAAGGCACAAAGCCCATTTTCGAATACTTCCGAGGCGATATAGGCAACCCCAGGATGCGCCGAGATTTGATCGAGCGTGTGTTCCCCGCCGCCAAACCCCACTTCCAACCAAAGCGGCACATCGCCCATGCCGAAGGCTGCGCGCGGATCGGCGGCTTGTGCTGGTGTGAGCCGCAGCCGTGGCAGGGTTTCTTCAAGCAAGCGCTGCTGGCGCGGGCGCAAGGGGTGGCCGCGGCGCCGGCCATAAAGCCGGTCCGGCACGCCATCAGCCAGCGGAGGGCGATCAGCGGTCATGAGCAGTCCTGAAACGCAAAGGGCGGCAGGCTCGAACCCGCCGCCCCAAAGCGTAACGACGAAGCAGCGTCAACGCCCAAAGGCGCGCCGCAGCTCATCCGCCAGATCGGTCATTTCCCAGGTGAAGGTGCCCTTCGCCGGATCCGGCACGCGGCCGAAATGGCCATAGGCGCTGGTCGGTACATAGATCGGGCGGTTCAGCTTCAGATGTTCACGAATGCCGCGCGGGGAGAGATTGACCATGCCGTCAATCACCTTCGCCAGCTTCGCCTCATCCACATCCTTGCCCGTGCCATGCAGGTCGAAATAAACGGACAGTGGCTTGGAAACACCAATCGCGTAGCTGACCTGAATGGTGCACTTATCGGCCAAGCCAGACGCCACGACATTCTTCGCGACATAGCGCGCGGCATAGGCAGCCGAACGGTCCACCTTGGTCGGGTCCTTGCCGGAGAATGCGCCACCACCATGCGGCGCCGCACCGCCATAGGTATCCACAATGATCTTGCGCCCAGTCAGGCCGCAATCGCCATCCGGCCCGCCGATCACGAATTTGCCCGTGGGATTCACGTAGAATTCGCTATCCGGGCACATCCAGCCCTTGGGCAGCACGGCTTCCACAATCGGGCGCAGCATGCGCTTGATTTCGGCCTGCTCCAAAGCTTCCTCATGCTGGGTGGACACAACCACGGAGGTCGCCCCCACCGGCTTGCCATCCACATAGCGCAAGGTCACCTGGCTTTTCGCATCCGGCAGCAGCCCGGCCACGGCGTTATCCTTGGCGCGGCGGAGCGTGCTGACATGGCGCAGGATTTCATGCGCATAATAGAGCGGCGCCGGCATCAGTTCCGGCGTTTCGCGGCAGGCATAGCCGAACATGATGCCCTGGTCGCCCGCGCCTTCATCCTTATTGCCGGCGGCATCCACACCCTGGGCGATATGCGCCGATTGGGCATGCAAATGGCAGGCGATATCGGCATGCTGCCAATGAAAGCCTTCCTGTTCATAGCCGATGTCGTGGATCGCAAGCCGCGCCAGATGGATCAGGTATTCCGGCGTGATTTCCGCCGGGCCGCGCACTTCGCCCGCCAGCACCACGCGATTGGTGGTGACCAGCGTTTCGCAGGCGACGCGGGCATAGGGATCGGCGGTCAGGAAGGCATCCAGCACCGTGTCTGAAATGCGGTCCGCCACCTTATCGGGATGGCCTTCGGAAACGGATTCCGAGGTAAAGAGATATTCGCCCTTGTCGCGCATGGCGTGGTTCGGCCTCTTGTCGCGGGATTCGCCGGTTTAGCCCGACGATGCTCTGCCCCGGAACACCCTGGGCGGGGGGCGTATTGCAGGGGGGTGTGGCAGGGTCAAGGCAGGTGGGGCGCCACGCCCCCCTTTATTTTCAGCGCGGCGGCAGCACGCGGGCAGCGCGATAGCCTTCAATCTGTTCGGCGAACATCGCCCAGCTATCCCTGAAGCCGGTAAAGCCCGCCTGCCGCGCTGCGGTCATGGAAGCCAGCACATCATAATCCATGTTCAGCGCGAAATCGGCGAATTCCCAGCTGGCCACTTGTTCAATCGGCAAAATGAGGCCGTGGCGGGCGCGAATACGCTCCCAGACCGGGGCCTGGTCGGCCATCCAACGGGCCATGGACAGGGTGCGTACCCCGCCCGGCGTCACGCCAAACAACCCGGCCAGATGCGGCCACATGTCGCACCAGCGGAAGGCATCGCCATTCGTGACATTAAAGGCACGGTTGGCCGCGCGCGGTTCGCCCAGCATCCACAAAATCGCCTCGGCCAGCAATTTGGCGTCCGAGACCTCATGCAGCGCAGTGAAGGCGCCGGGCTTGCCGGGGAAGTCGAAGGGCACACCCAATTCGCGGCAAATCGCGGCATAGGCGCCAAGGGTCGAGACCATGTTGCGCGCGCGGCCAGGTGCCACATCCAGTACGAAATTGGGCCGGCTCGCGGACCAGGACCAGGCTTTGCCGCGCTGGCGTTCGGCCACCATATCCTGCTGGTCGTAATAGAAATTGGGCGGCAGATGGCGCGGATCATCCTCCCGCGCCGGCGTGCGGAAGGGGCCGATATGCAGCCCATACCATTTGCCGCCATGGATCATGTGCAGATGCTGAAAGCGCGGCAGCGATGCCTCGGCCGCGTCCAGCAGATTGCGCAGCATGGTGACATTGCCGGGCACATCCTCCACGCCGGTTTCGCCATGCGGCGCGCGGGAAGCATAGACAATATGGGTAATATCCGGGCGTGCCGCGATGGCGCGGGTGAGCGCTGGCCCATCCCAAAGATCGGCGGTGATCCAGGGAATGCCCATGCCGGGGTCCCGCCTTGTCAGGCCAATCGGCGTGAAGCCAGGATCGCTTTGCGCGGCTTCCATCACGCGGCTGGCGGCAGCGCCGCTCGCGCCGACAATCAGGGTCACACGGGTATTGGCCATGGGCGTATCCTCCGCTTGGGATGAACCCATGGGCGCGCGCCTGATGCAAGCCATCCTGCATTCTTGACCTGCGGGCGCATCGCGCCTTATGAGTCGTTTATCGGTTGCAAAACCGATCCTCGCGATTTGTCCGGTCTGCTTGCGGCGAGGTTCCGAAAGGGCGTGGGTGGCGACACCCCCGAAAACAAACGCGCTAAAGGGCCGCGGGGTTATCATGCCCCGTTCCCGTTAGGGGCTGGACGCCATCATTGTGTGAGAGGTTCCAGCCGTGCCGAAAAAGTCTCGCCCCACCCGCCCCCTTCGCCCCGCGACGCAGCTTGTCCGCGGTGGGCTCATGCGTTCGAATTTCGATGAGCTGGCGGAAGCGATTTATCTGACCTCGGGCTTTGTCTATGACAGCGCGGCCCAGGCGGAAGGCACTTTTGCCGGCACGGAAGCGCATTACCAATATTCGCGCTTCGGAAACCCAACAGTCAGTATGCTGGAAGCGCGGCTGGCGGCCCTGGAAGGCGCGGAAGCCTGCCGCGCGACGGCGACCGGCATGGCGGCGGTGCATTCGGCGATGCTGTCCCATTTGAAAGCCGGCGATCGCGTGGTGGCTTCCCGCGCGCTATTCGGGTCCTGCCATTGGATCGTTTCCACCCTGCTGCCGCGCTATGGCATCTCAACCGAATTCGTGGATGGCAGCGATTTGGCGCAATGGCGCGCGGCACTGTCGCGCCCGGCGACCATGGTTTTGCTGGAAACACCTTCCAACCCCATGCTGGAAATTGTTGATCTCCGCGCCGTCTGCGACTTGGCCCACAAAGCCGGCGCGCTGGTGGTCGTGGATAATGTCTTCGCCACCCCCTTGCTGCAAAAGCCGATGAGCTTCGGCGCGGATATCGTTGTCTATTCCGCGACCAAGCATTTTGACGGTCAGGGCCGCGTTTTGGGCGGCTGCGTGATGGGATCAAAGAAATGGGTGGATGAGGTTTTGCAGCCCTTCATCCGCAATACCGGCCCTTCCATTAGCGCCTTCAATGCCTGGGTGATCCTGAAGGGGTTGGAAACGCTGCATCTGCGCGTGCCCGCCATGTGCCGCAGCGCTTCCGCCATTGCCGATATGCTGGCGGAACGGGCTGAGGTTGCGCGCGTGCTCTATCCCTTCCGCGCGGATCACCCGCAGCAGAAGCTCGCCATGGCGCAAATGTCGGCCGGCGGCACCTTGGTGAGTTTCGATATCAAGGGCGGCAAGGAAGCCTGTTTCCGCTTCATGGATGCGCTGAAGCTGATTGATATCGCCAATAATCTGGGCGATGCGAAATCCATGGCGACACACCCGGCGACCACCACGCATATGCGCGTGGGTGCCGAAGAACGCGCCAGGCTTGGCATCACCGATGGCACGGTGCGGCTTTCCGTGGGGCTTGAGGATGTGGCCGATCTGATTGATGATCTGGCCGAGGCGTTGGATGCCGCAGCCTCATGACGGCTGCGGCGTAAAAAAATCTTTACAAATGACCCAGTTAGGGTGCTGAATGGGTTCCGAGGAAGGCCAGAATGACCAAAGGGGATTCATTCGTCGCGACGACGCGTGGGATAAGGGTTGCTGTGCGCGCCTTTTATCTCGCTGAACAATCCATGCCTGAGAGCGCCCAATTCGTGTGGGCCTATCAGGTGGAAATCGCCAATCTGGGGCGGGAGACGGTGCAGTTGATCCGCCGCACCTGGCAGATCACCGATGCGACTGGGCGGACGCAGCAGGTGCATGGCGCAGGTGTGGTGGGGGAACAGCCCATCCTGGAACCGGGTGGGCGGTTTGAATATACCTCCGGCACGCCACTCGGCACACCATCGGGCTTCATGCGCGGCGCCTATCACATGGTGGTGCGCGACACGGGTGAGGCGTTTGATGTCGCCATCCCGGATTTCAGCCTGGATAGCCCGCATCTGCCTTCAGCGCGGTTGCATTGAAGGTGCCTTTTGAGGGCGAGAGCCCTCAATTCTCCTTGTAGCGATACCCAATGCCATAAAGCGTTTCGATCTGGTCGAAATCCTCATCCGTTTGGCGGAACTTCCGGCGGATGCGCTTCACATGGCTGTCAATCGTGCGGTCATCCACATAGATATTCTCGCCATAAGCGGCATCAATCAGCTGGTCGCGATTCTTCACCATGCCGGGGCGTAGCGCGAGCGCCTTCACCAGCAAGAACTCCGTGACGGTCAATTGCACGGCCTTGCCCTTCCAAAGGCAGGTATGCTTCGTCTCATCCAGCATCAGATCACCGCGCGCCAGCACACCACCCGGCGGGGCGCCTGAACCTTCCGCGCGCGCACCTTCATTGCGGCGCAGCAGGGCGCGAATGCGTTCCAGCAACAGGCGCTGCGAAAAGGGCTTGGTGATGTAATCATCCGCACCAAGCCTAAGCCCCATCAGCTCATCCACTTCCTCATCCTTTGAGGTCAAAAACACCACCGGCATATTGCTGCGCTGGCGGAGCCGCTGGAGCAATTCCATGCCATCCATGCGCGGCATTTTGATATCCAGCACCGCCAGATCGGCCGGCTTGGCAAGCAAGCCCTGCAGCGCGCTTTCCCCATCCGTATAGGTGCGCACCTGATAGCCTTCCTGTTCCAGGGTCATGGAAACGGAAGTAAGGATATTGCGGTCATCATCCACAAGGGCGATGGTTTGCGGCATTGCTGTGACACTCCGACGCGGCGGAAACATTCTTTTGCCGCGACAGAGAATATAATGCGAGCCAATTATGGCAGTAGGCGGGCCGGAGAAGGGCGATGGAACAGTATGATGCCATAATGGAAGCGCGGCGGCTGGTCCGCGCCGGGCGGGCGGCGAGCCTCGCGACCGGGCAGGCCGGCCAGCCCTTTGCCAGCCTAGTCACGCCGGCCAGCGCGCCGGATCTCTCGCCGCTCATGCTGCTATCCTCGCTGTCTGAGCATACGCGCCATTTGCAGGCCGATCCGCGCTGCGCCCTGCTGATCACCGGCGCGCCAACCGGCCCCAATCCGCAAACCGCGCCCCGCGTGACCGTGACCGGCATCGCTGAAATCGTACCGGCGGATCAGGTGGCAGCACTCAAGGCGCGCTGGCTTGCCGTGCACCCTTATGCTGCGCTTTACGCCGATTTCGGCGATTTCGCGCTTTGGCGCGTGACCATTGGCGGCGCCCTACTCGTAGGGGGCTTTGCCCGTGCGGTGCGGCTCAAGGCCAGCGCGTTGGTGCCGGATGAAGCCGCGGTCACGGCCCTGGCGGCGGCCGAGGCCGAGATCATCGCCCATGTGAACCAGGACCACGCCGATGCCGTGGCCGCCATCGCGACCGGGCTTTTGGGCGGCTCCCCTGGCCCCTGGCAGCTGGTGACGGTGGACCCGGATGGCTGCGATATGTCGGATGGCGAGGCATCCCGCCGTCTTGCCTTCCCGGCCCCAGTGGGCGATGCGGATGCCGTGCGCATGGCGCTGATCAGGGCAGCGCGGGAAGGGCGGGCGGCCCTGGCCGGGCAAGCCCCCTCTACCCCCTGATCTTGCCGCAATTCTGCCGCGAGCCAACCTGATAGAGCGCCCATAAGCCGTATGGGCGGCACTATCTAAGGTTGGTGGAGGTTGTCCTTTCAATGAGTCCTGCTGCAAAAGCCTTGGCCGGTACCGGTGTGACCGGGAATGAAACCATTCACGCCAATCTGCTGCCGCCCGCGCTGATTGCCCATGCGCTGCGCCGCAATGAAGGCCGGCTTTCCGCTGATGGTGCCTTTATCGCCGAAACCGGCACCCATACCGGCCGGTCCGTTCAGGACAAGTTTGTGGTGGAAGACCCCGAAACCCGCGCCGATATCTGGTGGGGCAAGGTCAATCAGCCCATGGCGCCGGAACGCTTCGCAGGCCTTGTTGCGCGCGTGCGCGGCTGGCTGGGCGCCAAGCCCGAGCTCTTCACCCAAGACCTTTATGCTGGCGCCGATCCCGCGCATCGCGTGCGCGTGCGCCTGGTCACCACCAATGCCTGGCATGCGCTGTTTGCGCGCAATATGTTCATCCGCCCGGCGGCGGAAGAACTGGCGGGCTTCGTGCCCGATTTCACCATTCTGCACGCGCCGGAATTCCAGGCGGACCCGGCGCTGGATGGCTGCCGGTCTGAAACCGTGATCGCACTTTCCTTCGCTGCGAAAACCATCGTGATCGCCGGCACATCCTATGCCGGGGAAATCAAGAAAAGCATTTTTACCGTCATGAATTGGCTGCTGCCCGCCAAGGGCGTGCTGCCCATGCATTGCAGCGCCAATGTCGGCCACAAGGGCGATGTCGCGCTGTTCTTCGGCCTGTCCGGCACCGGCAAAACCACACTGTCTTCCGACCCGGAACGCAATCTGATCGGCGATGATGAACATGGCTGGTCCGATGCTGGTGTCTTCAACTTCGAAGGCGGCTGCTATGCCAAGGTGATCAAACTCAGTCGTGAGGCCGAGCCGCAAATCTGGGACGCGTCGCATCGCTTCGGTACGGTGCTGGAAAACGTGATCGCTGATGAAGCCGGCCGGCTTGACCTGAATGATGGCAAGCTCACGGAAAACACGCGGTCCTGCTATCCGCTGGCCTATATTCCGAACATCGTGGAAAGCGGTGCGGCTGGCCTGCCACGCAATGTGGTGATGCTGACGGCTGATGCTTTCGGTGTGTTGCCGCCGATTGCGAAGCTTTCCCCGGCGCAGGCCATGTATCACTTCCTGTCGGGCTATACCGCGCGGGTTGCGGGCACGGAAAAGGGCCTGGGGAAGGAACCTCAGGCCACATTCTCCACCTGCTTTGGTGCGCCCTTCCTGCCGCGCCGGCCGGAAGTCTATGGCCGGATGCTGGCAGAGCTGATGGCGCGCCATGGCGCGGATTGCTGGCTGGTGAATACTGGTTGGACTGGCGGTGGCTACGGCACCGGCAGCCGCATGCCCATCCGTGTCACGCGCGCGCTGCTGCGTGCCGCGCTTGATGGCAGCCTGGCGCGCGTGGAATTCCAGCGCGATCCCTTCTTCGGCCTGATGGTGCCGAAGGCGCTGCCCGGCGTGCCGAGTGAAATGCTCAACCCGCGCGATACCTGGGCCGATAAGGCCGCCTATGATCGCACGGCGCGTGACCTGGTAGCGCGGTTTGAGGCGAATTTCGCCACCTATGCCGATGCGGTGGATGCGGATGTGAAGGCCGCCGCCATTCGCGCCGCGGCATGAGTGGTGGCTTTGATTGGCTGAAGCCGGCCTCAAATCAGGCCGGCAAGCGCAATGTGCTGGGCGGGCCCTTGCTGCCTTGTTCGGTGGCGCCGCTCACGGGGTTTTTTCGAGACGGCTGCTGCAATACGGGGCCTGAGGATATCGGGCTTCATGTGGTTTGCGCAGAAGTCAGCGCTGGTTTCCTGGCCTTCAGCAAGGCGGCGGGGAATGATCTGTCCACGCCGCGCCCGGAATATGGTTTTGCCGGGCTCTCACCGGGCGATCGCTGGTGCCTTTGCGCTGCGCGTTGGGAAGAAGCGCGCCGCGCCGGTTGTGCGCCGCCCGTATTGCTGGAAGCAACGCATGAAGCGGCGCTGCAAATCTGCACGCTGGATAATCTGATGGCGCATGCCTTGGATGCGCCGGCGTGACGCCGACGCGATTTTTCCTGGTCCGCCACGCGCTGGTGGAACCATCCGCCCGCGCGGTGCTTTATGGCAGCATGGATGTTGGGCTCTGTGATCTGGCATTGCAGGAAGAAGCGGCATCCTATCGCTGGTTGGCGCAGCGGCTGCCGCAGCCGGCGCGTTGGTTTGTCACCAACCTATCGCGCACCCGCGCGACCGCTGCGGCGGTATTTGCGGCGGGTTATCCGGAAGCGGATTTGGAAGCGGAACCCGATTTCGCCGAACAGCATCTTGGCGACTGGCAGGGCATTCCGCATGAGGCTTTGCCCGCGCTGCTGACACGCCCGGCGCATCCCTTCTGGCCCCATGCCGGGGAAGAACACCCGCCGGGCGGGGAGAGTTTCCGCCAAGTCCAGGCGCGCGTTGCTGGCGTGCTGGAGCGCCTGGCAACCCTTTTGGAAGGCCAGGATATTGTGCTTGTGGCACATGGCGGATCCATCCGCGCCGCGCTGGCCCATGCCATGGGGCTTTCGCCGGATCAGGCCTTGGTCTTCAGTATCAAGAACTTATCCCTGACCCGCATTGAAAAACACGGCCTCGATTGGCGTGTGGTTTCGGTTAATGAGGAACCCTGGACCGCGCCCGCGACTGAGGTTTGATCAAATTCCGCAAGAAACGCTTCCCCCGACGCGAAGCCTTGGTGTAGAGTCTGATGAAACAACGGGTTGGGAAATGTTTTTCATGCGCCCTCTCATGCTATTCAGCGCCTTACTCCTTGGCATGCTTGGCTTTTCCGGCAGCGCCCGCGCCCAGGCCGAAGAACAGGCATTGGTGGATCGCGCCACGCTCACGCTGCAGGAAATCATGGGGCCGGCGGATAATACCGGCGATGCGCGGGCGTTGCTCCGCAATGCCAAGGGGGTATTGATCTGCCCGCGGGTCTTCCGCGCCGGCTTTTTTATCGGCGGTGAGTTTGGCGAATGCGTGCTGGCGGCGCGCGGCGGTGGTGGTTCCTGGTCCTCGCCTGCCTTCTATAGCCTGGTCGGCGGCAGCTTTGGCCTGCAGGCCGGGTTGCAGGATGCGCAGGTCATTTCACTCATCATGACCGAGCGTGGGCTGAACGCCGTTCTGGATAGCCAGTTCAAATTCGGCGCTGAGGCCGGGCTTGCTTTCGCGACCCTCGGGCGCAGCATTCAGGGTGCGACGACCGCGGCAGTGGGCGCCGATATTGTTACCATCGGGCGCAGCCGCGGGCTTTTCGCCGGCATCACGCTGGATGGCGCGGCGCTTTCGGCCAATAGCTCCGCGATGCGCGCCTATTTCGGGCGAGAGGCGAGCGCGCGGCAGGTGGTGGTGGCGATGGAATTGCATAACCCAGGTAGCGATCCACTTCGCGGCGCGCTCATGCGCCTGGGAGCGCCGGAAAGTGGCGGCAGTTCCGCGGCACCTTCCGGCGGCACGACTTCCGGCAGCGCAGCCCCTGGGCGCGTGCAGACGGAAAACCTGGCGCCGCCGCCGGCCAATCGGCGTTGAGGGGCCTCTTCTCTCTCGCACAATGGCGTGACTGACAAAACGCCTTTCTGGAAAAGCAAGACTCTGGCCGAGATGTCTCGGGCGGAATGGGAAAGCCTATGCGATGGCTGCGGGCGCTGCTGCCTGCATAAGCTGCGCGATGAGGAAACCGATGCGCTGGCCTATACCGAAGTGGCGTGCCGGTTATTGGATTTGCATAGCTGCCGCTGTTCCGATTACGCGGGGCGCAAGAAGCGCGTGCCGGATTGTGTGAAACTCACGCCCAAGAAGCTTGCGGCGATTGATTGGCTGCCGCCAAGCTGCGCTTATCGCATGGTCGCCGAAGGCAGGGATTTGGCCTGGTGGCACCCGCTGGTCTCGGGCGATCCGGAAAGCGTGCATCGCGCGGGGGTATCGGTACGCGGGCGCGCGATTGATGAACGCCATGCCGGGGCGCTGGAAGACCATGTGGTGCGCTGGCCGGGGATGATGCCGCGCAAGGTGAAAGCGCCTGATTGACGGGGCGCGCCTCCCGCGCGACTAAGGCGCACAAATTTTGTTCAAGCCTTACGAAGGAAGCCCCAATGAAAGACGCGATTTATGGCGGCGTAAATGCCGCGGTACTGACGGCGATGAAGCCCGATCTGACCCCCGATCTGGATCGCATGGCGGCGCATGCCAAATGGCTGCTGGCCAATGGCTGCACCGGGCTTGGCGTGCTGGGCACGACCGGTGAGGCAAATTCCTTCGGCCTGCATGAACGCAAGGCCATTCTGGAAGGGCTGATCGCGCGCGGCATTCCGGCGGCGCGTATGATGCCAGGCACGGGCTGCGCCAGCCTGACGGATAGTGTGGAACTGACCAGGCATGCGCGCGATGCTGGCTGCCCCGGTGTGCTGATGCTGCCGCCCTTCTACTACAAGGGTCCGTCCGATGATGGGTTATTCGCCTATTTCTCGGAAGCGTTGAACCGCATTGGTGGCGGTGTGAAAATCTATCTCTATCACTTCCCGCAGCAATCGGCGGTGCCTTTCAGTCTTTCCTTGCTGGAACGCCTGATCAAGGCTTTTCCAGGCACCATCAAGGGTGTCAAGGATTCATCTGGCGATTACGCCAATATGCAGGCCATGGTGCAGGCCTTCGCCAAGGATGGGTTTGAAGTTTATTCCGGTAGCGATGAATTCCTGCAAAGGATCCTCGCCGAAGGTGGCGCAGGCTGCATCACTGCGGCTTCCAACGCCAATTCCCATTGGGGCGGCATTGTCTATGCCAAGCGCACCGGGCCGGAAGCCGATGCGGCGCAGACTGTCTTGAATGCCACGCGCAAGGCCGCGACTTCCGTTCCGCTGATTCCGGGCCTGCGTGAGATTATCGCGCGCAGCACAGGTGACGCCGGCTGGCGCACCATTCGCCCGCCGCATCTGCCGCTGAATGCCGCTCAGGCCGAAGCGGTTTGGGCGGCCTGGGGTGCTGCGGGGGCGCTGCCTCTGCCGGGGCTTTCGCCCGCCAAGGCAGCGGAATAGTACCATGAAGGAACCGTTGCGCTGCCGCCCGCCAGCGGTCGCGACCATTCAGCTTGATGATGCCAATGTGCGCGTCACGCGCTGGGATTTCGAACCCGGCGCGGAAACCGGCTGGCATCGTCATGGCATGGCCTATGTCGTTGTGCCGGTGACGGATGGGACCTTGTTCGTTGAACTGCCAGGCGGTGAGACGCTAACGGCCGATCTTAAAGCCGGTGTCGCCTATGCGCGCGCCGCAGGGGTTGAGCATAATGTCGTCAATGGCGGCACCGCCCCGCTCTCCTTCGTGGAAACCGAACTCAAGCATTTGATCGGTTGATCTTCGAAGGCAGCGTCACCAGCGCAAGCCCGATAAAGACCAAGGCCGCAGCCGGGATGGTGAGCCAACCCGGCACCTCACCAAAAATCGCAAAACCCCAGATAAGGCCGGTGATGGTGACGATATAGCCCACTTGCGATGTCACCACACCGCCTTGCGTCGCGAGTGATCGGAAATAGATCAGATAGGCCAGCGCCAGCAACACGCCTTGCGCCATGGTAAGGGGCAGCCCGGCGATATCCACGGCACGTATTTGCCCGGTTGAAAACGCAATCACCCCCATGATCAGCGCCGCCGCGCCACAGGTGCCGGCCGCCAGCGCCAAGGGCGCCGCACCGCGTGGCGCAAGCTTCACGCCGGCGATATTCGCCACCGCATACCAAACCGGCGTAAAGGCCGCGAGCAATGCCCAGGGCAGTGCCTCCGGGTCCGGCAGCGCAGCGCCTGGCGCCATGGCAAGCCCGATGCCGACAAGGCCCAGAATACTGCCGCCAATGCGCCGCCAGGATACTTTCTCCATCCTGAGCAGCATGGCGCCAACCACCGTCAGCATGGGTGAGAGCGGGATCAGTAGGGAGAAGAAACCCGCTGGAATATGCTGCAAACTGGTGAAGCCAAACAGGTTGGACAGCACAAGCCCGGTCAGCCCCGAAACGCCATAATGGATCAGATAGGGCCGTTTCAGTGCGGGGATTTCGCGCCGCGCGAAACAGACCGCAAGCAGGGTGATGGTGCTGAAACCCGAAGCACCCAACGCGATCATGAGCGGCGGCCAACCCATGCCGCCCAGGGTCTTCACGAAAATCGGCGTGGCACCCCAGATGGTGCCAAGCAACAACAGCGGCAGAGTGGCGTTGAGCGCAAAACGCATGGCGACACTCGCGCGTGAAACCGCCCGAGTGTCAAGCGGTTGAAAATTGGTGGCGCTTGACGGCATGGTGCGGCGATGTTTCTGCCCGATTCGGAAATGGTGCCGCTGCGCCCTGGCTTGCTGGGGCCGGCAGAGTTGTGCCCGGTGCGTTGGCGGCGTTCGGAACGCGCGCGTTCGATCAGTTTGCGCATTGATCCCCGCGCCGGCGATGTGGTGGTGACGCTGCCCATGCGCGCGAGCCGCCGCGCGGGTATGGAGCTTCTGACGACGCATGCAGCCTGGGTGCTGAAGCGCATCAAGGCCCTGGCGCCGAGCATTTCTCTGGCGCATGGTGCGGCGGTGCCGCTTGGTGGCGTGCCGCATCCGGTACTGCATGATCCATCGCGGCGCGGTGGCGCTTTCCTGGAAAATGGTGCCATCATCGTGACAGGTTCAGCGGAATTCCTGCCGCGGCGCTTGCGCGACTTTCTGCGTGTCGAGGCAAAACGACGCATATTGCCTTTGGCCGCAACGCATGCCGAAAAACTTGGTGTCGCCATCAAGGCCATTCGCGTGAAGGATACGCAAAGCCGCTGGGGGTCTTGCGCGCCGGATGGCACGCTCGCCTTTTCCTGGCGGCTGGTCATGGCGCCGGATGCGGTGCTGGATTATGTTGTCGCGCATGAGGTCGCGCATTTGCGTGAACTGAACCATTCTCCGCGCTTCTGGGCGCATGTCGCAGCGCTGGCCCCGCATCGTGAGGAAGCAGAGGCCTGGCTGCGCGAAGAAGGCCCGGCATTGTTGCGCGTTGGCTGATACACAAAGGGACTGAGGGGTACGATGAAAGCCGTTGGATACCGGAAATGCCTGCCGATTGATCAGGCGGATGCGCTGATTGATCTGGATATCGCAGCGCCTGCCGCGCCAACCGGGCGCGATATGCTCGTGGAAATCCATGCCGTATCGGTGAACCCCGTTGATACCAAGGTGCGCCGCCGCGATGACCCTGGTGAGGCGCCGCGCATCCTTGGCTTTGATGGCGCGGGTGTGGTGCGCGCGGTCGGGCCGGATTGCACGCTGTTTCGCCCCGGTGATGAGGTATATTACGCCGGCGTGATCAATCGCTCCGGCACCAATGCCGAATTGCATCTGGTGGATGAACGCATTGTTGGACGGAAGCCGCGCAACCTGACCTTCGCCGAAGCCGCCGCCGTGCCGTTGACCGCGATTACCGCTTGGGAAGGCTTGTTTGATCGCCTTGGCGTACCGCAGGGCGGTGCGCAGGGGCAGACTCTTCTTGTGATTGGTGGTGCGGGCGGCGTGGGTTCCATGGTGATCCAGATGGCGCGCGCGCTGACCGGGCTGACCGTGGTGGCGACAGCATCGCGCGCTGAAAGCGTGCAATGGTGTCGTGATTTGGGCGCGCATCATGTCGTGGATCATCACGGCGATATCGCCGCGCAAATGAAGGCGCTTGGCTTGCGTGGGGCCAATTACATCTATTCCGCCAATACCACGGCGAAGAATTGGGCTGCGATGGTGGAGGCGGTGGCGCCGCAAGGTCGCATTCTATTGATTGAAAGCCAGGCGCCGGTGGATGCGCGCGATGTCATGCGCAAATCGGTCTCCATCCATTGGGAACTGATGTTCACCCGCCCGCTGTTCAATACGCCCGACATGATTGAACAGCACCGGCTATTGAATGAGGTTGCGGGGCTGATCGAAGCCGGGCGCATGCGCGGCACCATGACGCGAAACTTGGGCAAGATAAACGCGGCCAATCTGACGCAAGCGCATGCGCTGGTCGAAAGCGGCGGCATGATCGGCAAGGTTGTGCTGGAAGATTTCTAGATCACGCGTGGTCGTGACAAGGTAGTGAAGATGCAAAGCCCCTTTGTGCAACTGGCGGAAATCCATCGCGGCCCGGCGGTGGAAAGCATTCATCACGGCATCGCCGTGGTGATGGATAGCAACGGGCGCCAGGTGCTGGCGATGGGTGATCCTGCCTTCGTCACCTTTCCGCGGTCCTCATTGAAGCCCTATCAGGCGGTAGCGCTGGTCGAAACCGGTGCGGCGGATGCTTTGGGCTTGAGCGAGGAACACC
Source organism: Roseomonas sp. (assembly GCA_020249865.1). GTDB lineage: Bacteria > Pseudomonadota > Alphaproteobacteria > Acetobacterales > Acetobacteraceae > Neoroseomonas. The sequence continues at coordinate 28,377 of JADCEV010000018.1, forward strand.
TCGCGCTTTCCTGTGCCTCCCATAGTGCTGAGGATTTTCAGGTAGCCTTGGTGCGTGATTGGCTGGCGCGCATGGGGCTTTCCGAATCGGCGCTGGTCTGTGGGCCGGATATGCCGCGCGCGGCGGCGGATCAGGCGAAGATTTATCGCGCGGGTGGCGATCGGTCCCGCATCTATCACAATTGTTCTGGCAAGCATTGCGGTTTTTTGAGTGTGGCGCAGAAGCTTGGTGCGCCGGTGGCAGGTTATGATGATCCTGCGCATCCGACGCAAAGACTCTATCTGGAAATCCTCTCGGAATTGCTCGGCAGTGATGCGGGGCGTTTGCAGGCTGGTGTGGATGGTTGCGGCTTGCCGGCGCTGGCGCTTTCCATGGAAGCGATGGCGCGGGCGGCAGCGCGTTGGGCGGCGCGCAAGGTGGCAAGCCCAGAACGGCGCGCCGCCATTGAAAGATTGCAGGCTGCCATTGCGAAGTATCCGGATCATCTTTCCGGGCGGGATCAGGCGACCAGCCGCATTGTGCGCGCCACCAATGGCCGCGTGCTGCTGAAAGGCGGTGCCGAGGGTTTCGTGGTGGGCTTTGTGCCGGATCAAGGTTTGGGGATTGCGGTGAAACTCGCCGATGGCGCATCACGCGCCAAGATGGGTGTCTTTGCCGCGCTGCTTGGTCGGCTGGGCTTGCTGGATGCCGCCGCTACAGCCGCGCTGGTGCAGGCGGTGGAAGGCGATATCGCCGATAGCAATGGCAAGCCCGTGGGCCGCATTACCGTGACGTTGCCGGCGTAAAGGTGGCACCCATGCATGTGCTGATTGCCGGCGGTGGTGTTGGTGGCTTGGCGCTGGCGCTGATGCTGCATCAGCGTGGCATTGGCTGCACGGTGCTGGAAGCCGCGCCAGAGGTGAAGCCGCTCGGGGTTGGCATCAATACCCTGCCAAATGCCATCCGCGAATTGGCCGCGCTTGATCTGCTACCGGCGCTGGATGGGGTTGGTATTCGCACGCGTGAATTGCGTTATTTGAA
>JADCEV010000019.1 GCA_020249865.1 Roseomonas sp.
GGAATGGGTTGACCATTACGTATTGGGTCAGGGCCTGCTGGGCGATACGGGTTTCGTGCTGGCCGGTGCAGCGCTGACAGCGGCCGGCGTGCCGCGCCAGGGGATCGCCTTTCTGGCCGGCTATGCCTTTGGCGCGGTGGAAGGCACGGCGCTGGCACTTGCGGCGCAAATCCTCGGCTGTGGTTTGGCCTATGCCTGGGCGCGGGCGATTGGTCGCCCCTGGGCCGAGGCGCGGCTGGCCGGGCGTTTCGGCCATAGGCTGCGGCCCATGCGGGATGTGCTGGTGGGCAGCCCCTTTGGCGCGACGCTGGCGCTAAGGCTGCTGCCGATTGGGAATAATTTGGCCGTCAATCTGCTGGCTGGCATGGCGGCTGTGCCGCCCTTAGCCTTCCTGGCGGCCTCGGCGCTTGGCTATGTGCCGCAGACGGTGATTTTCGCCTTATTGGGCAAAGGCATCCGGGTGGATGGCGCCTGGCAAATGGGGCTCGCCGCCGTGCTGTTCGTGGTGTCGGTGCTGATCGGGCTGTGGTTGCTGCGCCGGCACCGCGCCGGGCAGGTGCTGGAAGATCAGGCGGGCTCAGCCTGACCCCGCCATGCCAAGCGCGGCAGCGCGCAATTGTTCCAAGGTGCGGCCTGGAAGCTGGCCAAGTGCCAGGCAATGCGCCGCAAGGGCGGCGAAGATGCGCGTGATGGCCGGCCCCGCTTCCAACCCCTGCATCGCGGCGCGGCTTGGTTCATCCAAGGCACCGCTGCGGGCCACCCCCAGCGCATCCTGCAACGCCAGAATCGCGGCATGCGGCCCGGCTTCCAGCGCAAAGGCCATCAGCGCCAGATCAAGCCCTGGCGGCAGGCGGTCTGCGCCCAACTCATCCCAGATCAGGCGGCGATAGATGCGCCGTGTCAGCGATTCATCCAGGCGCATCAGCCGGCCGATGCTGGCCGGTTCGCCCAGAAAGGCGCTCAACATGCCAAGGCTGATGCCGTTCAGGCAGGGACCACGCAGCGCCGAATCGCGATAGACCACGCCGCCATGGGCTTCCAGCAGGGCATCGGCGCACATCTCGAACCGCGCCACCGGGGGGTGATGCGCTGCGCGGGATTGACCGAGGAAGAAACCGTCCATGCCTGCTCCGGGCGGGGAACTCATAGCGCATATAATGCGGGAAACGGATTAACCAAAGGCTTAAATCCAGGCCGTTGCCGGTGCGGTTTTTCCATATTGCGCGCCCCGGTCCGATCTGTCATTGACCGATAACCCCGTTGACACCGCGCGGGAGAGAGCAGGCCTGCCTGCCGCCGAAGGCGCAACCGGTCCCCGGAAACGCTCAGGCAAAAAGGGCCGCGCGGGGAAGGGGCCTCTGGAAAGTCCATGGCGTCGTCCATGGCACCGACGGAGAAAGGTGAGGTAACGCCCCCGCCGAATCTCTCAGGTCATCAGACAGAGGGGGACCACGTGTTGAACCCATTTCGCCGCGCGAAGCGGCGGGAGGCTACGTGGTCGAGTCATCATCCGAATCCCTGGCGGAAACCCCGCTTGCCGCGCTGCACCGCGAATTGGGCGGGCGCATGGTGGGCTTCGCGGGCTATGCGCTGCCGGTGCAATACCCGGCCGGCATCATGGCGGAGCATTTGCATTGCCGGAGCGCCGCAGCCCTTTTCGATGTCTCCCACATGGGGCAGGGGGAATTGCGCGGCGAAGGCGCGGCGGCGGCGTTGGAGGCTTTGACGCCCGCTGATGTCGCGGGGCTGAAGCCGGGCCGGCAGCGCTATGGGCTGCTGACATCAGCGAGCGGCGGCATTCTGGATGATTTCATGTTCGCCAATCTGGGCGACCGGATTTTTCTGGTGGTGAATGCCAGCCGCAAGGAACATGATTTCGGCCATATCGCGGCGCATCTGCCACGCGGTGTCACGCTGCATCGGCATGAAGATCGGGCGCTTTTGGCGCTGCAAGGGCCAGGGGCGGTGGCGGCACTCGCCACCCTCGCGCCGGATGTGGCGGCGTTTTCCTTCATGGGCATTGGCAGTTTCGATATCGGGGGCGTCAACGCCATCATTTCCCGCAGCGGTTATACCGGTGAGGATGGTGTTGAAATCTCGGTGCCAGCCGGTCAGGCGGAAGCGTTCGCGCGCCGCTTGCTCGCACTTCCCGGCGTGATGCCGGCGGGGCTCGGGGCGCGGGATTCTCTCAGGCTTGAAGCCGGGCTTTGCCTCTACGGCAGCGATATTGATGAAACCACCAGCGCTGTTGAGGCGGGGCTGGTGTGGAGCATCGGCAAGCGCCGCCGCATGGAATGGAATTTCCCAGGTGCGGAGCGCGTGCGCGAGGAATTGGCCAATGGGCCAAAGCGGCTGCGCGTGGGCATTCGCCCGGAAGGTCGCCAACCGGCGCGCGGCCATACGCCGATTGCGGGCGCGGATGGCGCGGTGATTGGCGAAGTGACCTCGGGCGGATTTGGTCCTTCCGTGGGCGCACCGATTGCCATGGGCTATGTCGCGCGCCCCTTTGCCGAAGATGGCACTACCCTGGATTTGATGGTGCGCGGCAAGGCAGTGCCTGCCCGTGTTGCGCCCATGCCCTTCAACCCCCATCGTTACGTCCGCTGAAAGGCCCTGCCACCATGACTGAAATGCGCTTTTCCAAAGATCATGAATGGGTCCGCACCGATGGCGATGGCGCGACGGTGGGCATCACCGATCACGCGCAAAATGCACTGGGCGATGTGGTGTTTGTGGATTTGCCGGAGGTGGGCCGCGTGGTTGCCGCTGGTGAGGCTTGCGCGGTCGTGGAAAGCGTGAAGGCCGCTTCCGATGTCTATGCACCAATCGCGGGCAAGATCATTGAAGTGAATGCGGCGCTGTCTGATGATCCGGGCCTGGTCAACCGCGAACCGACTCAGGGCGGTTGGTTCTTCCGCATTGAACCTGCCGATGCTGGCGAAATCGCCGCGCTGATGGATGAAGGCGCCTATCATTCCTTCGTGGATAGCTTGGCATGAGCGCCGCTGAGCTGAGTGCGCTGGAAGCGCAATACGCTTTTGACCGGCGCCATATCGGCCCATCGGAAGCTGAAATCAGCGACATGCTGCGCGTGGTGGGTGCCAAAAGCCTGACCGAGCTTGCCGCGCGCACCGTGCCGGCCGCGATTCTTGAGGCTGATCTTTCCGCCCTGCCGCCCGCCGTGAACGAAGCTGACGCGATCGCCGAATTGCGCGCTTTGGCTGAGCAGAACCGCGCCGATATCAAATCCCTGATCGGGCTTGGCTATCACGGCACGCTGACGCCGCCGGTGATCCTGCGCAATATCCTGGAAAATCCCGGCTGGTACACGGCCTATACGCCGTATCAGGCGGAAATCGCGCAAGGCCGCCTGGAAGCCCTGGTGAATTTCCAGACCATGGTGACGGATTTGACCGGCCTGCCGGTGGCCAATGCGTCCCTGCTGGATGAAGCAACGGCGGTGGCGGAAGCCATGGCGCTGGCGCACGCCGCAACCCGCGCCAAGAGCAACGCGATTGTGCTGGCGGCTGATCTCCATCCGCAGACCCGCGCCGTGGTGGAAACCCGTGCCGCACCGCTTGGCTATCGCGTGGTGGTGGCGGAAGTGGCCGGCATTGCTGCCGCCTGCGCTGCCGAAAAGCCCTTCGCACTGGTGCTGCAATATCCTGGCACCACCGGTGAAGTGCGCGACCTGACCGCTGAGATTGCCGCCGTGCATGCGGCGGGTGGGCTTGCGATTGTCGCGGCTGATCCGCTTTCGCTGACGCTGTTGAAGCCGCCGGGCGAAATGGGTGCCGATCTGGTGGTGGGCAGCGCGCAGCGTTTTGGTGTGCCCATGGGCTATGGCGGGCCGCATGCGGCCTTCATGGCGGTGACGGATGCGCATAAGCGCCTGATGCCGGGACGCCTTGTTGGTGTTTCCGTGGATGCCGCCGGCGCGCCCGCCATGCGGCTTGCGCTGCAAACCCGCGAACAGCATATCCGCCGCGAAAAGGCGACTTCCAATATCTGCACCGCGCAGGTGCTGCTGGCTGTCATGGCGGGCATGTATGCGGTGTGGCACGGGCCGGAAGGGCTGACGCGCATCGCGAAACGCGTGCGGCTACTGGCGCGCTTGACCGGTGATGCCGCCACTCGGCTTGGCTTTACGCTGCGCCATCAAGGGTTCTTTGATACCATTACGGTGGAAGCCGGCGCGCGCGCCGATGCAGTGATGGCGGCGGCGCTCACGCATGGCTTCAATCTGCGTCGCGTTGATGCCGGTGCCGTGGCGATTGCCATGGATGAGACGATTTCCCGCGATGATCTGACGCGCTTGGTTGGTGCCTTGGCCAAAGCGGCGGGCAAGCCCGCGCCTGCGCTTGATGCGCTGACACTGGCCGGCGATTTGCCGGAGGCGCTGCGTCGTACCTCGCCCTTCCTGACTGCTTCCGTCTTCAATAGCCATCATTCCGAACATGGCATGCTGCGCTATATGAAATCGCTGGAAGACAAGGATGTTGCGCTCAATCGCAGCATGATCCCGCTGGGATCCTGCACCATGAAGTTGAACGCAACGGCCGAGATGATTCCGGTGACCTTCCCGGGCTTCGGCAATATCCATCCCTTCGCGCCGGTGGATCAGGCGGCGGGCTACATCACCATGATCCGTCGGCTGGAAGCCTGGCTGGCGCGCATCACCGGTTTTGCCGCCGTGTCCTTGCAGCCCAATGCCGGCAGCCAGGGTGAATATGCCGGCTTGCTCGCCATTCGTGCCTGGCATCTTTCGCGCGGTGATGCGGACCGCACCATTTGCCTGATCCCATCTTCCGCGCATGGCACCAACCCGGCCTCCGCCGTCATGGCGGGCATGCAGGTGGTGGTGGTGGGCTGCGACCGCGATGGCAATGTGGATATTGCGGATCTGAAGACGAAGCTTGATCAGCATGGCGCCAAGCTTGCCGCGTTGATGATCACCTACCCCAGCACCCATGGCGTTTTTGAAGCCGAGATCAAGGAAATCTGTGCGCTCGTGCACGCCAAGGGCGGGCAGGTTTACATGGATGGCGCCAATATGAATGCGCAGGTGGGCCTGACCAGCCCCGGCACCATCGGCGCTGATGTCTGCCATTTGAACCTGCACAAGACCTTCTGCATTCCGCATGGTGGCGGCGGGCCTGGTGTGGGGCCCATTGGTGTTGCCGCGCACCTCGCGCCGCATTTGCCCAATCACCCGATGCTGGCGGAAGCCGGCCCGGCGACGGGCTTTGGTCCTGTGAGTGCGGCGCCGTTTGGTTCCGCTTCCATCCTGCCGATTTCCTACGCCTATATTCGCATGATGGGGCCGGAAGCGCTCCGTCGCGCGACTGAGGTCGCGATCCTGTCGGCCAATTACATCGCCAAGCGCTTGGATGGGCATTTCCCGGTGCTCTACAAAGGCGCCAATGGCATGGTCGCGCATGAATGCATTCTGGATTGCCGAGGCTTCCAGCAAGGCGGCGGCGTGCTGGTGGAAGATATCGCCAAGCGTTTACAGGATTACGGCTTCCATGCGCCCACCATGTCCTGGCCAGTCGCTGGCACGTTGATGGTGGAACCCACCGAAAGCGAACCGAAGGCCGAACTTGATCGCTTCATTGATGCGATGATTGCGATCCGCGCCGAAATTCGCGCGGTCGAGCAAGGCCGGATGGATAAGGCCGACAATCCGCTGAAAAACGCGCCGCACACAGCCACAGAGGTGATGGCGGAGACCTGGTCGCACCCCTATAGCCGCGAAGAAGCCGCCTTCCCGCTGCCCTTCGTCAAGGCGCGCAAATACTGGCCGCCGGTCAAGCGCGTTGATAATGTCTATGGCGACCGCAATCTGGTCTGCACCTGCGCGCCACTGGAAAGCTACGCCCAGCAGATCGCCGCGGAATAACCATGCGCCGGCCAGGTGCCTGGCGCGTGGCCGCTTCCCGCCTGATCCATGCTGATCAATGGATCAGGCTGCGTGCGGATAGCTGCATTACGCCGGAAGGTGCGGTGCTCGATCCCTATTACGTGCTGGAATATGCCGATTGGGTGCATGTGGTGGCGGTGACCGATGATGATCGGCTGGTGGTGAACCACCAATATCGCCATGGCGCCGGCTGCGTGCATCTGGAATTGCCGGGCGGCGTGATGGATGCGACGGATGCCGACCCGGTTGAAGCGGGCTCGCGCGAATTGCGCGAGGAAACCGGTTTTGCCGCGCGTGATTTTCGCCATATCATGAGCCTCAGCCCCAGTTCGGCAACTCATACCAACCGCATTCATATCGTGCTGGCGGAAGGCGCTTATGCCGATGGGGCGCAATCGCTTGATGCCGGGGAAGAAATTGCGGTGGAATTACTGCTACTCGCGGAAATTCCGGCGCTGATCGCAAGCGGCGCCTTTTTTCAGGCGACGCATGTCGCTTCCCTGATGTTGGGGCTGCAGGCTTTGGGGCGCATGCGTTTTGTGCCGAAGGACCAAAGCGGGCCATGAAGGATGCTGGTGATTTTGACGATGTGATCGGCTTCGCCTGGGATGGCCCTTCCGGCGCGGTCGCGCAATCCACGCGCCTGCTATTGCTGGATAGTCTTGGCTGCATGATTGCCGGGCTTGGCCATGCCTCGCCGCGTGCCTTTGCTGAGGCTTTGGCGATCACCATGCCAGGGCCAGTGCATTTGCCCGGATGCGACGCCGGACTTTCAGAAGCTGGCGCGGCGGCGGTGCTGGCTTCGGCCATGTGCTGGGATGAAGCGAATGAGGGGCTGGCGCGCGCCCATGGCCGACCCGCGCTGGCAGTGGCGCCGCTCTGCATCGCCGCCTTGGCGGCAGGGCGTGTGTCGCTCCGCGCCGCACATCACGCTTTCGCCCTTGGCTATGAAATCGCCGCCCGTGCCGGAGAGATTTGGCGCATCCGCCCTGGCATGCATGTGGATGGGTCCTGGCATGCCCTTGGCGCTGCTGCTGCGGCGGCGCGCTTGGCGGGCAGTGATGCGGCGGAAGTGGCGCGTGCAGCGCGGCTGGCTGCCTGCCAAATTCCCTTCGCACTTTACGCGCCGATTGCCGCCGGGATGGATGGGCGCAACAGCTACCCGGCCCATGCTGTCTTGCTCGGCGCCATGGCTGCGGCGGCGGCACGGGCTGGGATGGATGCGCCTGCGAATGGCTTGGCGGAAGCGAGGCGCATCGCGCTGCTCCATGAAGCGCCCGCTATGCGCGCGCCAGCGGGCGAATGGCTGATCGCTGAGGCCTATATCAAACCCTTCGCCGGTGTGCGCCATGCGCATTACGCCGCAGCCGCCGCCTTGGAATTGCGCGTGGCAATTGCTGATCGCTTGGCTGATGTTGCGACGCTCCGCCTTGAAACCTATGCCGAGGCCTTGCGCTATGCCGCCAATCGCGCGCCTACACGCGCCATTCAGGCGCAATTCAGCCTGTCCTGGGCGGTGGCGGCGGCGCTGATCCAGGGTGATCTTGGCCCTTCGGCCTATACCGATGCCGCGCTGGCCGATCCTGCGCTGCGGCGCTTGGAAGACTTGGTGGAATTCGCGGAGGACACTGCGCTGACCAAGGCGGAACAGCGCGGCGCGCGGCTGGTCGTGACGCTTGCCAATGGTGAAAGCCATCAGGCTTCTGTCGGTGCGATTGCGGGTGATGCTGGTCAGGCGCTGGATGGCGTAGCGGTGCTGGCGAAATGCCAGCGCTTTGCCGGGCCGGTGATTGGTGAGGCAGAGATGGCGCGGCTTGCGGCGCTGATCATGGCTGAAGATGGCGCCGTGCCGCGTAGATTTTTCGGGGCCGCATGACGCATCCCGCCCAGAATAGCGCCTTGGCGGTTGGGCTATTGCTCGCTGGGTTTTCGGTTTTCACCGGCGTGGACGCGGCTTCCAAGCTGCTGACGGAAGATTATCACACGCTCGAAATCGCCTTTGGTCGCGCGGTGTTTCAGGTGTTGCCGCTGCTGCTGATCATCGCCTGGCAAGGCCGCGCCGTGGTGAAAAGCGCCCATCCCGGGCTGCAAACGCTGCGCGGGGCCTGCATCTTTGTCTGCACACTTCTCTTCGTGCAGGGGTTGAGCCTGCTTGATCTCGCGGATTGTATTGCGCTGACTTATATCTCGCCCTTTGCGGTGGTGCTGTTTTCCGTATGGCTGCTCAAGGAAAAAGTGGATTGGCAGCGCTGGCTTGCGGTGGTGATCGGCTTCCTTGGCATGCTGATCGTGCTGCGGCCCGGCATGGGCGTTTTCGGCCCGGCGGCGCTCTGGCCGCTGTCGGAGGCCGTGCTTTGGGCCTTTGCGCTGGTGATCACGCGCATGATGCCGCGCGATGGCGCCATGACAACGCTGATCTGGACTTCCGCGATTCAGCTTTTGTTGGCAGCGCTTTTCGTGCCGCTGGTCTGGCGCATGCCGGATGCGGCGGATATCCCGATTTTTGCTGCCGCGGGGCTGTTCAACCTGGTCGGCCAACTATTGCTGATTTCAGCCTTTCGTCGCGCCCCCGCGTCGCTTTTGGCGCCCTTCAGCACTGTCCAGATTGTGGTCGCGGCATTGGTCGGCTGGCTTGTGTTTCACACCTTCCCCGATTTCTGGACTTGGGTGGGAACAGGCGTGATCCTGGCCGGTGGCCTTCTGGTGTGGTGGCGGGAAAGTGAGATAAGGAGGCCAATGCCAGACTTTCGACTTAATCGTGAGTAAAGCTACGCGATCGTAACATCAAACATTGATTGTATCACGGGCCGCGCGATTCAACGGCGAGTTTTCTTATCAGGAAGAGCACTGTTTACAAAAACTTAATCAATCGATAGTATCGAATCTTTCGCAGAGAAGATTGCGGCTGTTGCATTTGTGGCGATGCGAGGGAGTGATTTATGAAGTTCAACCGTTCGATGTTCGCTGTTGCTGCTTTTCTTGCCTTTCCCTTATTGGCTAAAAGTCAGCCGGTAAGCGGGCCCTATATCGCTGGTGGTCTTGGGGCCAATTGGCTTTTAGGTACTGATATCACCGGCTCTAACGAATATGCATCACCCAGCAAAATTGGATATGATTTTGATGTGGGTTATGTTGGCGTTCTTAGTTTGGGCTGGGGCTTTGGCAACGGTTTGCGTCTCGAAATCGAGGGTAGTTATCGATCCAACGAAGTTGCGAAGAAGAATGATGGGGTTGCCGGGGTTTCTGGGCCGGGAAATGGTACTGTTTTGAGTTACGGCATGATGGGCAATATCATTTACGATTTCAATAGCTTAACCTCTTCTCTTGGCGGGATCACCCCATATATTGGTGCCGGGGCCGGTTATATCTGGAACAAATATGAAGCGGTCGGGGGGCCGTGTCCGCCTGGGTTTTGTCCGGAATACGAAGAGGTTTCCTATAATTATAATGGGACGTCTGGCGCGTTTGCTTATCAATTCATTGTTGGGGCAGCGTTGCCGATTTCTAACGTTCCGGGTCTTTCTCTCACGGCTGAATATCGGTTCCTTGGCACTCTGGGCCATAGGATGAATGGTGTTTACACACATAAATCGGCACCGCTTTGGGATCCTGATTCTGGTTGGACACAGGAACTAGATGTTGATCGGTTCAAGGTTGATGTAGATAACTTAAATCACTCACTATTGGTCGGACTGCGTTATGTCTTCAATGCTGCGCCAACGGTGGCATCGGTTGTACCTGTGGCGGCCTCTCGCAGTTATGTGGTCTTCTTTGATTGGGGCAGGAGTGACTTGACCGATCGTGCTCGCCAAGTCATTGGAGAGGCGGCTACTTCACGCGGATCATCAGTAACGCGCATCGAAGTTAATGGTTTTACGGACCGATCGGGCCCTACCGATTACAACATGCAACTTTCCATCCGTCGTGCGAATGCGGTGGCAGCCGAGTTAGTGCGCCGCGGTGTCCCCCGTAACGAGATTGTGACGCGTGGCTTTGGGGAAGAAGGTAACTTGGTATCAACGGCCGATGGCGTACGTGAACCTCAGAATCGTCGAGTAGAGATCGTCCTAAAATAAGGGCGTAAGTTTCTATCTGGATAAATCGAGAGACGTCGTAAAGCGCCCCTTTGCTGTATCCGATAGTCTGGCAGCCACGTGCCTCGAAGGTCTATACAAGTCCGGCATTCGTTTCGACGTAGTTGCGTTGACGCTACGCAGACCAATGATACGTGACCCCGTGAGCCGCGGCTCAGTTTAGGGGTTCTCGGCTGTATAGCAGATATAATTCGACTCTATGAGCGTTGGTGGCCCACCATGCCACTGGCAATCACCTAACGTTTTGACTTCACCAAGCTCACCGGGCTTCTACATAGGCGTGTGCCGAGGCATGAATCTATGCCCTAACGGTTACGCCAAGCGTCCGCTCGAATTAGTGGCTGGTCCAATTATTGATCACTCGTGTGATGCGTGGAATAGGCTCACGGCTCTGTCATGGCGCATTATGCCGTAGCGCTGCGGAAACGGGCTCGTGCCTACTGAGCCGCGTAAATCGTCATTTTCGCTTTAGACGTTGAATTTCTTTCAATATCTCCTTTGCTATCGGAGCGTCACGTCTCAAATGCGCTTGGCCGCCGCCACCGCCGCCTTGGAACCAGCCCCGACAACCCAGGCCCAGGCGCCAATCAGCGGGCCATAGGCGCGGCCTTCGCCGGCTTCACGCGCCTCATCCCGGTGGTGGATTTCTTCTTCCTGGCAATGGCGGAGCAGCGCTTGCAGCGGCGGGAAAAGCCCCTCCGCCTCAAGCCGATCCAATTGCTGCTGGTAGTGGTGATCCACAAAGCTTTCGACAGCATCAATCGTGGCATAGACGGCACGCGGGCCGAAAATGGCGGGGATGGCGCCGGTCAGCCAGCCGGCGATGCGCCAAATCGGCAAAAGCTTGCTGTGCTGCGCCGGCGGCAGCAGAGCGTTCAACAAATCAAGATGCCCCTGTTCCGTCGCGCCATGGCGTTCGGCGAATTCCCGAATGGCGGGGTCTTTGCAGAAAGCAAGGATGCCGCGATAGATCATGACCGCGCCGGTTTCCCCGGCATGGTCGGATCGCAATTCACCGATCAGCCAGGCGGGCATCTCGGAAATGGCGATATCGGGCAGGGCAGGGGCAATGGCGTTCATCGCCCCTGAAATGGCGCGCGCGGGGCGCGCGACAACCCCTTATTCGGCAGCAACCATCGCGCTGCCACGCTTTTCCCGCGCATGCCGCCACAGCGCCAGCCCGCGATACACGCCATGCACCATCTTGCTATAGGGCAGCGCCACGAACAGCGCCAAAACCAAACCAAGATGCAAGGCGAGCATGACGCCCATCGCCCCGGTATGGCGCACCACCAGCAGCAAAAGCCCTGATGCACTCACCAGGAATAGCAGCGACAACATGGCGTATTCCCCGCCCACCAGGCGCTTCGCCACCGGCACAGGGTCTGTGATGATCTTCAGCCGGATCAGGCCTGCTGTTCCGATACAGAGCAACACGCCACCCCAAGTGCCAAGCTGGACCGGCAAGGACCAGAAGGGATGCGGCGAACGCAGCCCAAGGAAGTGATGATAGATCGCCCCGGTCGTGGTGGCGGCGAAGCACAGCATGAAGCCATAGAAAGCCGCCTGATGTAGCCAGCGCTTTTGGCTTGAGAAACTGTCATCCACATCATTGCAGCCATGCCCGCCACCGCCAAGGTTGCGCAGTGTCAGGATATCCACGGCCGTATCCACCAAAGGCGCGGGCGCCGGCGCGCCGCCACCCACTTCGCGCCAATAGCGTATGCCGCCGATCAGCATGGCAATGATCGCATAACCGAAGGTGCTGCCCGCCAGCGTCACCATCAGCCACATGGGAATGACGCGAAAGAAGGCGCCTTCGCCGCGTTGCGCCGTGTACAGGATGGAAGGATCAACCAGCGCCATGGTCAGCAGCAGCACCAGCGTCACGCCAAGCGCGGCTGCCAAGGTCACCACCGTGCCATTGCGTTCAAACAGCGTGCCCATGGCGCGCGGCCAGGCGTAATGCGCATAGGATTGCGCGCGGATTTCCGCGAAGGTCACCGGCAGATTGATGCCGAATTCATGCGGCGGCGCATATTGGCAGGCGTGGTAGCAGCCCTTGCAGCCATGGCAGAGGTTGGCGAGATGCGTCAGATCGCCGGTCGAAAATTCGCGCCGCATCGTCATGGCGGGAAAGACCGCGCAATAGCTTTCGCAGTAGCGGCAGGCATTGCACACCGCCATGTGGCGGCGGGCTTCGGCGGTGGTGTCGTTTTCCGGTAGCATCAGCGCGCCCTGCCTTGTTCAATTGCGCACATTGCGTGCTGCCTCCTCACCCGCCAGCCGGCCAAACACGGTGCCGATGGTCATGCCAAAGCCCGCCAGATAGCCCTGACCCAGGATATTGCCAGCCATGATCTCGCCCGAGGCGAACATATTCGCCGAAGGTTTGCCATCAGCCATGATCACCCGCGCGCGGGCATTCACCTTGACGCCCAAAAAGGTGAAGGTGATGCCGGGCTTGAGCGGGTGGCAGTAATAGGGTGGCGTATCAATCAACCGCGCCCAATGGCTTTTGGGGGGTGTCAGCCCTTCGGTCCGGCAATCATCGGGCTTCATGGGTTGGAAGGTGCCGGGGCGCACCGCCGCGTTATAGTCCGCAATCACCTTTTCCAATTTGCCCGCATCAATCCCGGCCATACCAGCCAGTTCGGCGATGCTGTCAGCCTTATAGGGTGGGAAGACGCTCGGCAGGTAATTGTGCAAGGCCTTGCTATCCGTCACGGCGAAAGCAACCTGCCCTGGCTGCTGCGCGATCAGCCGGCCCCAAATGGCGTAGCGCTTGGGCCAGACATCCTCACCCTCATCATAGAAGCGCTCAACATTGCGGTTGACCACCACGGAAAACGGCACGCAATCCAGGCGCATGGCAAGCCCGCCATCTTCCATTGGCGCGCGCGCGTCATTGGCAACAGCGTGGAATTGCGTGGGGTCGCCCACTTCCTGCACGCCTTGATCGAGCAGGTCACGCAAGACCCGCCCTTGCGCATAAGGCGTGCCGCGAATTTGGAAATTATCCGCCGCATCGCCCCAATATTTGCGCAACCAATCTCGATTGGCCTGAAACCCGCCAGCCGAGGCAATCAGCGCCTTGAAGCGCACGCGTTCCGGAAAGCCATGATGGGAAATGATCGCTTCCGTCGCGAAGCCATCCTGCACTTCAATATGCTGCACTTCGGTATCATACAAAATGCCGATGCCAAGCTGTTCCGCGGTGCGATACAGCGCATTGACCAGCGCCTTGCCGCCCCCCAGGAAAAACGCGTTGGTGCGCGAAAGGGAAAGCGTGCCGGACAAGGATGGCTGGAACACCACGCCGCAGGATTTCAGGAAATCCGGCGCGTGCTGCGACGCACGGATGCACATGCGCGCCAAATGCTCATCTGTCTTGCCGCCGGTCACGCGCAGCAGATCGTCCCAATATTCCTCTTCCAGATAGGATTCGGTCAGCACCTCGGTCGGCGCGGGATGGAGCGCGCGTAGATTGCGCGTGTGCCGGCTATTGCCGCCCCTCATGCTGCGTGGTGCGTGTTCCAACAGCAATACGCTGGCCCCGGCCCGGCGTGCGGTAATGGCGGCGGAAAGCGCGGCATTGCCACCGCCCGCGACCAGCACATCCCACACCCTAGTCAGGTCCACCATAACTTTTTCGATCCTCAACCTTTTGCGGGTGTCATGTGTAAAAGGGAAATGCGGCTTGTCCAGATGGCGCGTTATGCCGGGCCCTGATCCAGCCCCGCGCGCAGCGACCCATCAGGGTCCGTCAGCAACCCCTCGCGCAGAAAAAGATCAATCAGCGTCAGGTTGACGTTGAATTTGATGTCATCCGAATCGGCAACCGCTTCCAACAGGCGCCGCGCTGGCCACAATTCAAAGCGCTCCACCTCGTCATCATTGGGGCGCGGCACGATGCCTTCGGGCAATTCCAGATTGTAGCAATGCAGTACATCGCGCCGGAGCCCCTCATTATTCAGCAGGATATAGGAAACCCGCCCCACCGGGCGCGCGCGGGCCGCCAATTCCGGGGGCAGGGAGGCTTCCTCGGCGGCCTCCTTCACCAGGGTCTCGGCCGGCGTCAGCCCTGCGGGAATGCCGCCCGCCACCAGATTATCCATCTGCCCCGGCGCCACTGCCTTGTCCCGCGCGCGGATACCAACCCAGACATGCAGCCCATCGGCACGCCGCACCAGGCCATTCATGTGCACGCCCTGAGACATCACCCCAAAGGCCGGCAGCGCCCCGCGATCCAGCCTCGCCAGCACTGGCCCATCGCTGGTTTGGCGCACATCAAAGGCTTCGCGCCGGATACGCAAGAAGCCGCCCTCGGCCAGGCCGGGCAGGGCGGCGGCCAGCGCATCGCTCCGCGCCCCGCTGGTCTTGAGCCGGCCGGCCATGGCGACACCATGCTGGTCAAAATGGAAATCGCGCGGGCGGAAAGTCAGCGCGCGGGCCAATTCCGGCGTGACGAACCCCACCTGCACGCCGCCCATGTGAAAGCCAAGGAAGCCGGCGGGGGAGGCGATATTGTTGCAGGCGGCGATATGTCGGGCGAAGCGGTCCATGGCGCCATCTAACACCGCGCGCCACGGCTAGGCGAGGCAGGGTCTGGGGCTTGCGGGGCAGGGGCGCCCTGCCCCATGACAGGGGCAATCATGACCCCGCCCGCCGCCCCCAATGCTCCCCGCCCTGGTATGCCCTTCCCGGCCTTGCGCCGCATCGCGCCGCATCTTTGGCCGGTGGGTGAGCCCATGCTGCGGCTGCGCGTCGTGGCGGCACTGCTGCTGCTCGCTGCCGCCAAGGCGGCGAATGTGCTGGTACCCATCGCCTATGCCCGCGCGGTAGATGCGCTCGCGCCGCAATCGGGGGCTGGCGCGGTGATTGCCGTGCCCGTCGCCCTGCTGGTGGGCTACGGCTTGCTCCGCGTCATGGCCTCAGCCCTTGGGGAATTACGCAACGCCGTCTTCGCCAAGGTGCAGGCGCGCGCCGGGCGGCGCGTGGCCTTGCAGGTGTTTCAGCATTTGCACGCGCTTTCCATGCGCTTTCACATGGACCGCGCCACGGGCGGGCTTTCACGCGTGATTGAAAGGGGCGTGCGCGGCATCGCCACCTCGCTCAATTTTCTGCTGTTCAATATCATCCCGACCATTGTCGAGATTCTGTTCGTTGCCGTCATTCTCTGGTGGATGTTCGCGGCTTCCTTCGCGCTCACCATGCTTGGGACCATCATCGCCTATGTCGCCTTCACGCTGATTTTCACGAATTGGCGGCTGCGCTTTCGCCGGCAGATGAACCAGACGGATGAGGAAGCGAATACCAAGGCGGTGGACAGCCTGCTGAACTACGAAACGGTGAAGTATTTCGGCAACGAAACCCACGAAGCGCGGCGCTATGATGAAAGCATGACGCGCTATGAAGGCGCCTATGTGCGGAGCGAAACCACGCTGAATATGCTCAATGCCGGCCAGGCAACCATCATGGCGGTGGGGCTTACCATCACCATGCTGCTCGCAGGCCGCGGCATTGCCGATGGCAGCATGAGCATTGGCGATCTGGTGATGGTGAATACCTATCTGATCCAGCTCTATCAGCCCTTGAACATTCTTGGTTTCGCCTATCGCGAAATCAAGCAAGGGCTGACCGATATGGAGCAGATGTTCGCGCTTTTGGATGTGCCGGCCGAAGTCCGTGATGCGGCTGATGCGAAGCCCTTGGCCATGGGCGCTGGTGAAATCCGCTTTGAGGATGTGCGCTTTGGCTATCGGCCGGATCGCGAGATTCTGAAGGGCGTTTCCTTCACCGTGCCACCGGGGCGGATGCTGGCTATTGTGGGGCCAACCGGGGCAGGGAAATCCACAATTTCGCGCCTGTTGTTTCGTTTTTATGATGTGACGGGTGGGCGCGTGCTGGTGGATGGCCAGGATGTGCGCGGCATCACGCAGCAAAGCCTGCGCGCGGCCATTGGCGTGGTGCCGCAGGATACGGTGCTGTTCAATGACACGATCCGCTACAACATCGCCTATGGCCGGCCGGGGGCCACTGATGCGGAAATCGAAAATGCCGCCCGGCTTGCGCAGGTGCATGATTTCGTCATGCGCCTGCCAGATGGCTATGCAACGCGCGTCGGCGAACGCGGCCTCAAGCTTTCGGGCGGTGAAAAGCAACGGGTTGCGATTGCGCGCACCATCCTGAAGGACCCGCGCCTGCTGATATTGGATGAGGCGACCAGCGCGCTTGATACCCGCACCGAACAGGACATTCAGGCGGCGCTGCGTGACGTGGCGCGCAATCGCACCACGCTTGTGATCGCGCATCGGCTATCCACAGTGGTGGAGGCGGATGAGATCATCGTGCTGCAAGAAGGTGCCATTGCCGAACGCGGCACCCATGGCGCCTTGATCGCCGCTGGCGGGCTTTACGCCGATATGTGGCGCCGCCAATCCGAAGCCATGGCCGCGGCCGAGGCCGCCGCCCGCGCCCAGGCTGCTGCCGATTTGGCCATGCCGCGGCAGCGCCCCAATGCTCTCCCCCCTTCCACTGGCACGTGAGCCTCCCTATCTGGCTGTTACAATCAGGAGTGACCCATGCAGATGGACCCGGAAGGCATCGCGCCCGAGGATTTGAGCCATGCCGGTTCGGTCGTGGACAAGGCGATCGAATATATGATGGAGCAGCAAATCCAGCCGATTTCCATCGCCTCCGCCCTGCTGGGTGGGGCGCTTGGGGTGCTGACCCGGACCCTGGATGACCGCGCCGTGGCTGGGGTGCTGCGCCAGGCGCTCGCTTCGGTGGAAAGCGGCGAATTCCGCGCTCCTCCACCTGCTTGAGGTGCTTCGCCGCGTGAAGCTGCGGCCAACCACCTCAAGGTCTTTATGTTTGATCGCATTTTCCGAGTCGCCAAGCTAAATCGCTTGGCTTGAAAATGCTCAGCTACTTGACGGCGCCGCCGCTTCCCGCCAAAAGCGCGGCTTCACGTTGAACCCGCGCGCAGGTTTGCCTTGCGCGCCTTTATGTTTGGATTTGCGCCATGTCTCGCCGCTGCGTCATTACTGGCAAGGGTGTTCTGACGGGTAACAATGTCAGCCACGCCAATAACAAGACCCGCCGTCGCTTCCTGCCCAATCTGCAGGAAAGCTCCTTCTGGTCCGAAATCCTGGCCGCGCCGGTGAAGCTGCGTCTTTCCACCAATGGCATCCGCACGGTGGAACATAATGGCGGGCTTGATGCCTTCCTGCTCGGCACGCCGGACCGCAAGCTGACGGTTGATGCCGTGGCGCTGAAGCGCCGCCTGGAACGCGCCCAGGCCGCCAAGGCCGCCTGAAGCCCTTCACTTTCGCACCATTCAAACCCGCGGGGGGTCAGCTTCCGCGGGTTTTTTGTTATTGTCTGGCCCCCCGCTGCCGCTCAATCTCACGCCAGCGCGCGACATTGCGGTTATGCGCCTCCAGCGTCTCCGCGAAGGCATGGCCGCCTGACCCATCCGCGACAAAATAGAGAAAATTGCTCGTTGCCGGACGCGTTGCGGCGCGGAGCGAATCGCGCCCCGGATTCGCAATCGGCCCCGGCGGCAGGCCGCGATTGCGATAGGTATTGAAGGGGCTGTCCCGGTCCAGATCAGCGCGCGTGATGGCGCGTTCCAGCGCTGCCCCGCCCGTTGCCGCATAAATTACGGTCGGGTCCGATTGCAGCGGCATATTGCGCCTGAGGCGATTGATGAAGACCGAGGCAACCAGCGCGCGCTCCTCAGCCTTGCCGGTTTCGCGTTCAATGACGGAAGCAAGGATCAGCGCCTCCCGCGCGCTCCGCAGCGGCAGGTTGGGCGCGCGGTCGCGCCAGGCTTCAGCCAGCGCCGCAGTCATCGCAGCCTGGGCACGGCGGATCAGCGCGGCGCGGCTATCGCCCCATTCAAAGGCATAGGTCTCGGGCAGGATGCTGCCTTCGGCAATCGGCTCGGCCTCCCCCATCAGCCCTTCCGTCCTGTCCAGCAGTGCCTGGATTTGCAGGGCCGATAGCCCCTCAGGGATCGTCACGCGGCGCTGCACGGGCCGCGCCTGGCGCAGGATGTCCAGCACCTGCTTCAATGACGCGCCGGCCGGGAAGGCGAATTCCGCCGCACGCAATGGCCCGGCGCTTTTCGTGAGCTGGCTCGCGATCAGGAAATGGCGCGCATCGGCGATAATGCCTGCTTCCATGAGCGCGCCGGCAATCGCCTCCGTCCCGCCGCGCGGAATGACCAAGGCGCGTTCAGCGGCCAGCGGGCCGGGGGCCTCATAGATATCGCGCGCCCATTTCGCCGCTGCGCCAAGGCCGATCAGTACAGCCAGGATCAGGCCAAGCAGGATCAGCGCCACCCGCCCGCGGCGTTTGCGCGGCGCGGGGGTGGTTTCACTCATCTGTGATCAGGGGGCGCCGCGGAAAATAATGCTGGCATTGGTGCCGCCAAAGCCAAATGAATTGGACAGCGCAATCTCAATCCTGCGCGGCTGCGCTTCCTTGGCCACGCGGTCAATCACGCTTTCCCGCGATGGCTTTTCCAGATTGAGCGTGGCGGGTGCCACCTGGTCACGAATCGCAAGAATCGAGAATATCCCCTCAACCGCGCCAGCCGCGCCAAGCAAATGCCCAACCGCGGATTTGGTGGAAGACATGGCAAGGCCGCGCGCGGCATCGCCCCAAAGCCGTTCCACCGCTTCCAATTCCAGATCATCCCCAAGCGGCGTGGACGTGCCATGCGCATTCACATATTGAATCTGATCGGGCGTGATGCCGGCGCTGGCCAGCGCTGCCTTCATGGCACGGAAGGCACCATCATGGCCCTCAGCTGGGGCGGTGATGTGATAGGCATCACCGCTCATGCCATAGCCGATCACCTCACCGTAAATCTTGGCACCGCGCGCCTTGGCGTGTTCCAATTCTTCCAGCACGACAACGCCGGCACCTTCGCCCATGACAAAGCCATCACGTGCCTCATCCCAGGGGCGGGAGGCAGCGGTGGGCGTATCATTGAAGCCGGAGGAAAGCGCGCGCGCCGCGCAGAAACCGGCCATGCCGATTTCGCACACGGCCGCTTCGGCGCCGCCGGCCACCATGACATCCGCATCGCCGAGTGAAATCAGCCGCGCTGCATCACCCAGCGCATGCACGCCGGTGGCGCAGGCCGTCACCACGGAATGATTGGGCCCCTTGAAGCCATAACGGATCGAAACCTGGCCAGAAGCCAGATTGATCAGCGCCGAGGGGATAAAGAAGGGTGAGATGCGCTTTGCCTTGCCTTGCAGGATCAGGTTGGCAGCTTCCTGAATCGTCTCAAGCCCACCAATGCCGGAGCCGATCATCACGCCCGTGCGGTAGCGCTGATCTTCATCCTGCGGCGTCCAGCCGGAATCGATGACAGCCTCATCCGCCGCGACCATCGCGAATTGGATGAAGCGATCCATCTTTTTCTGATCCTTGACAGGGATCCATTCATTGATGTCGAGCCCGCCATCAACCTTCGCGCCAGACGGGATTTCCCCCGCAATGCGCGCCGGCAGGCCAGAGGCATCAAAGGATTTGATGGCGCCGATGCCGGAATGGCCGGCAAGCATGCGCTTCCACACATGCTCAACGCCAACACCCAGCGGGCAGGCAATGCCCATGCCCGTCACGACAACACGCCGTGGCGAGAAACCCTTTTGGAACACGCGCGTTTCCCCGTTGGACCAGCGAAAGGTCGCTCAGGCGCCCTTGTGCTTTTCGATATAGTCGATCGCGTCCTTCACGGTCGTGATCTTTTCCGCGGCATCATCCGGGATTTCCACACCGAAGGCTTCTTCGAACGCCATCACCAGTTCAACGGTGTCAAGGCTATCCGCGCCCAGGTCATCAATGAAGGATGCCTCAGTGGTCACCTTCGCTTCTTCGACGCCAAGGTGTTCGACCACGATCTTCTTGACCTTCTCGGCGGTATCGCTCATCGCGTAACTCTCCATCTGGCGGGGCTTGGCCCGCGCTCCCCAAAACAATGCGGCTGGCTGCCCGATGGCCTGAGACTCGCGCCCCATCCCGCCCGGCGGCGTCGCCTTAACATAGGCTCGAGCGGTGGCCTAGAGCATTTTCAAGCCAAGTGGAACCACTTGGCGGCTCGGAAAATGCGATTCTAGATGGGTTGGGTCATTTGCCGAGCCCTGTGCGCGGGAAATGACCCAAAGCATTTTCAAGCCAAGTGGAACCACTTGGTGGCTCGGAAAATGCGATCAACTCACTGCCTGATGCCTTATTGCCGCGTTTCCGCGGCGAGGAGGCATCAGGCTGGCGAGGGTGGTTTGGTCAAGATTCCCGCAAGAAAGCGTTGCTCCCTAGCTCGCGGCATAAAGGTACATCGGCAGCGGCTGCGTCTCATCCGTGACCGATTTCACCCCCGGCACCCCCTCGGCCAACACCCGAAGCCCGCGCTTGATGGCGTCCGAGCGGGAGAAGCCATGGAAGGTGACGGCGCCATCCTTCACATCCACCATGATGTAATAGGTATCGGCCCAGGGTTCCTTGCGCATGGCGGCGATCACCGCGGCGCGAATACGCTCATCCGGGATGCCTTCGGCCTTTTCGGGTGGCAGCAACAGGGCATGGAGCAGATCGGCCCGGCTGATCAGGCCGCGCAGCCGCCCTTCGGAGACCACCAATACCCGGCGAATGCCATGCTTTTCCATGAGTTGCGCCACATGGGCGGCGGTCGCGTCCGGTTCCACGGTGACCAGTTTTTCGGTCATGATATCGCGCGCCTTGGCGCCATGGGTGCGGGCGTAATGCTCTGCGCCGCGCGCCGGGTCGCCAAACAGGCCGCTGAACCAGGAAGCGGGCTTGTCTTCTTCCCCGGCCAGGCGGCGGATCAGATCGGCTTCCGTGACCATGCCAAGCAAGGCGCCATCGGCGCCAAGCACCGGCACGGCGGAAATGCCGCGTTCGGCCAGCAATCGCGCCATGGCGATCACGGGGGTTTCGGGGGGGACCGTGACGATATCGGTCGTCATCAGATCACGGGCGGTGAGATTGGACATGGGCTAAACCTCCTGCTTGTGTCGTTTGGTTAGCCTAATTGGCGCGGGCGATTCTTGACGCAGGTCAATGGCAAGGGTTCTCGCAACCGCTCCGCGAATATGCAAAGCTGGTCTCATGAAAGCTGCGGCATTGTCATGGGCCCTGATGCTGAGCGGTTGCGGCGTCTTGGGGGGCGCGGGGCTGATCGGCAGCGCCCCGCCAGCGGGCCAAATGGTCCCGCCCGAGCAATTGGCCCCCCTGGCCGCGCCGCCGCCGGGCCGCGCGCTTTGGGCAGAGCTTGGCCAGGATGCCGGGCCCGCCCACCCGGTGCGCGCAGAAGGGCCGCGCCGCTTCTGGCGCATGGATCAAAGATTTGTTTTTGTGACTGAGGGCGCGCGGGTGGTGGCGACTGCCGGGCTGCCAACCATGCTGCTGGCCAGCGCCCCGATTGGTGAGGACCCGCTCCGCCGCGCTGCCCCGCTTGGTCCCGCGCCGCTGCGGCTTTCACATAGTCTTGATCTGGCGGGCGCGGATGGCCGGCCGGAGCAGATGCGCTTCGGCCAGGTGGTGCAATGCCGGCTGGAGCCTGAGGAACCCGCCATTGGCGGCCTGATCGAGCGTGTTGAGATTTGCGAGGGCGCGGCCGCTTTCACCAATCGCTTTTGGTTTCGCGCCGCCGATCGCGTGCTGATCCGCTCAGAACAATGGATCGGGCGCGATGTGCCGCCGCTTCGCTTGGAAGTGGCGGTGGAGGGGAGTTAGAATCGTTTCATCAATGTGGTGCGCGGCGGCGGGCCGTGCGTGCCGCAAAGGCTGAAGGGGGGAATGATGCGCAAGGCAATCACGCCGGCAGAGGCCGCGGCTCTGGTCCCTGACGGCGCCAGCCTGCTTTATGGCGGCTTTATGGGCGTGGGTACGCCCCAGCGCCTGGTTGAGGCTTTGGTCGAACGCGGTGTGCGCGGCCTGACCATCATCGGCAATGACACGGCGCGCCCAGGGCTTGGCATTGGGCGCCTGATCGAAAGCGGCTGTGTGGCAAAGGCCATTGTCAGCCACATCGGCACCAACCCCATCACGCAGCAGAAAATGCTGGCCGGCGAGATTGAGGTGGAACTCGTGCCACAGGGCACATTGGCTGAGCGTATCCGCGCCGGCGGTGCCGGGCTTGGCGGTGTGCTGACCCCAACCGGTGTCGGCACCGTCGTGGCTGAAGGCAAGCAGGTGATCGAATTGGATGGCCGCCATTTCCTGATCGAAATGCCCATCCGTGCCGATTTCGCGCTGCTGAAAGCGCATGAGGCCGATTACAATTTCAACCTTACCTATCGCCTGACGGCCACGAATTTCAATCCGGTGATGGCGCTGGCGGGCGCTTGTGTCATTGCCGAGCCGGATGAAATCGTGCCCGTCGGCGTCATTCCGCCCGATCATGTCCGCACGCCGGGCGTTCTGGTGCATCATCTTGTCGAAAGGCCACGCTGATGGACGCCAAGGAAATCATCGCCCGCCGTGTAGCGCTTGAATTGCGTGATGGCACGCTGGTCAATCTGGGCATTGGGCTGCCGACTCTTGTCGCGCGCTATGTCCCGGCCGGGCTTTCGGTCGCCTTCCAAAGTGAGAATGGCATAATCGGTTTTGGTGCGCCGCCGCCGCATGGCATGGAAGACCCGAACCTGACCGATGCCGGCGGCGGCTTCATCAGCGCCTTGCCGGGCGCGGCTTCCTTCGATAGCGCCATGAGCTTCGCGCTGATCCGGGGTGGTCATCTGGATATGACGGTGCTGGGCGGGTTGCAGGTGGATGGGCGCGGGCTGCTCGCGAATTGGATGGTGCCCGGCAAGCTGGTGCCGGGCATGGGCGGTGCCATGGATCTGGTTTCCGGATCACGCCGCGTGATCGTGGCCATGCAGCATAGCGCCAAGGGTGAGAGCAAGATCATCCCCGAGCTTACCTTGCCGCCGACCTCGACAAGGCCGGTAAGCCTGGTCGTTACTGATCTTGCTGTCTTGGAACCAACATCCGAAGGCCTGCTGCTGAAGGAACGCGCACCGGGTGTCGCGATTGGGGAAGTTCTGGCCGCGACCGCGGCAAAATTGCTAATCCCGAATGAGGTGCCGGAAATGGCGATCGGGGATGCGGGTTAGCGTAGCCCCGAAGCGCCGGATAATACCCTAGAGCAGATCTCGTTCAGATGGAATCATCTGAACGTGTGAAGATGCTCGAAAAACAACGGCTCAGAGCGTGTTGCGTGAACCCACGTGAACGCAACATGCTCTAGAGCAGATCACGTTCAGATGGAATCATCTGAACGTGTGAAGATGCTCGAAAAACAACGGCTCAGAGCGTGTTGCGTGAACCCATGTGAACGCAACACGCTCTAGCTCGTCGCCGGCGGTGGCTCTGGCGCCGCGCTTGCGGTTTGTGCTGGGTGCTTTTCTTCCAGCACCAGCTTCTGATGCGGGTAGGGAATCTCAATCCCAAGCTCATCGAAGCGCCGCTTGATGCGCCGGTTCATCTCACGCGCCACAGCCCAGCGCTGGGATGGTTCGGTCTTCAGGCGCACGCGCATGATCACGCCGGAATCGCCCAACCTGTCCACGCCCATCACATCCAGATCATCGCGGATCACTGGCCGCCAACGCGGGTCTTCACGCATTTCGCTCGCGATCTGGCGCAGCGTGTCGGAGACCTTATCGGTATCCTCGCGGTAATCCACATTCACATCAATCACGGCGAAGGCGAAGTCGCGTGTCTGATTGGTCACGCTGGTGACAGCGCTGAAGGGGATGATGTGCAGGCTGCCATCCACGGCGCGCAGCTTGATGGACCGGATGGAAAGATGTTCCACCACGCCATTCAGCCCGCCCAATTGGACAACATCACCCACAGCGACCGCATCTTCAAACAACAGGAAAATCCCGGTGATGACATCCTGCACCAACCGCTGGGAGCCGAAACCAACCGCAATGCCGACCACCCCGGCACCCGCAATCAGTGGCGCGACATTCACGCCGATTTCCGTCAGCACCGACAGCACGACGAAAATCAGGATCACTGCCAGCAGCGCGGTGCGCAGCATGGGCAGCAATGTGCGCACCCGCGCACTTTGCGCTGCCTTGGCATCGCGTGAAAGCCGTTCCAGATGCCGTTGGATCGCGGCATTGATGCCTTCCCAGATCACCAAGGCGAGCGTGATGGTGAGCGCGATGGAAACCAGCGACGACACCAACCGATTGCCAAGCTTGCCATGGCCGAACCAGGCAAAGGCCTCCAGCCCCCAGCTTTCCAGCAGGAATAGCAGGGCGATGCCACCAATCGCCAGGCTCGCGCTGCCCTTCAATACGGGCAGGTAGCGATTGGCCCGTGCCTCCAGCCCCGGATAGCGCGCAGATAATTCTGGCGTGATGCGAAAGGCGCGGGTGATGACCCGGCGTAACGCTAAATCGGCCAGTTTCGAAAGCGTGAGGATGAGCAGCGTACTGATCGAAACGCGCATCAGGCGCCAGAAGCCATGATGGATTTCCAGCGCCCAGACCCCCCAGGCAGCGATCAGCCAGGCGATGGCGACCAAATGCCAGATATCGGCGACGCGGTCGCGCAGCATGCGGAAAAAGCGCCTTGCGCGATCCGGTTCTTGGCCTTCCGCCAATTCCGGCGCGCGCAGCAAATCCGAAACCGCCTGCCGGTTCTGCAGAATGATAATCACCAGGAACAGCGTGACCAAAAGCAGCGCGATGCGCAGAATGGAATCATAGGCCGACCAGGGCAGGCCGAATTGCAGCCCGGCTTCGGCCACCGCATAGCTTGTGATCAAAACAATCACGATACGTCGCAGCCAAATGGTCGCATAGGCGGCGGTTTCATCGGTTACCGGCAGCAGGCGCAAATGTGTCGAAGCCGGCGAAAACAGCATGCGCGCCGCCGCCATCACCGCGCGGGACGCCATATAGGCGTTATTCGCGGTCAACATCACAAGCTGCGTGGTGGGCAGCGGGTAAACCGCCGTAATCAGGCCATAGGATACCAGCGCAAAGGCGGCAATCGGCACCAGATCAAGCCCAAGCCTTGCCAACACCAATGGCACGCGCTGCAACCTTGCCCAGCCGGTGAGCTCGACCGGGGCAAGGGCATCCAGCCGGTCACGAAACCGGCCAAGAAAACGCGCTGCCGCCCATTCGGCCAGCAAGCCGAGCCCAAGGACCAGAATGACCTTCCACGAAGCATCCAACACGCGCTTTTGCGTCACCGGGTCCCGCACAATGCTGGTGAGCCAGCCAAGCACCGCCGGCAGATCAGCAATGGCGCGCACGGTGGCCACCAACTGATCCGATGCCCCGGCCAGGCGCTGCGATGCCCCCTGCAGCAATTGCGCACCAAGCGTATTGGGCGCGAGCAAAGCTGGTTCCGTGCTGGCGGGCGCGCCGGGGGCCGCGCCTTCCGCTTCGCCGGCGGCGGCGCGCAGCGCGCGGATCAATTCGGCGCGGCGCGCATCATCCTGCAAAATCTTGAGCAATGCTTCCAATTCCGGCGATGCCGCGCTGCTGGCGGTGGCGGCCGCCACTGGGGGCGGTTCTGCCACTGGATTGCCTGGCTCTGCCTGCGCCCATGCCTGGCCCGCCAGCAGCACGAAGCCCAGCAACAGCATGAAGCGCCGCATTCCTTGGATAATGCTCATGCGGGGCTTCCGAGCCTATTGCCGGGCGCGGGTCAAGTCTTTCCAGCGCGCCGATTGCCGGGAAGGGGCAGCGCCGTTACACCGCGCGGATGCTCACTGCGCCTTCTGTCTGGACCGTCATGATCGCCCTTTTGGGGACGCATCTGGCGGGGATGGGCGTTTTCCTGACGGTTCCGGTACTCGCCCCCGCCATCGCGGCAGAGCTTGGCATCGCCGCATCGCTGGCTGGGGTGCATACCGCGCTGGTCTATCTGGGGGCCATGGTATCGGGGCCGCTGGCCGGGGCCTTCATTCATCGCTTTGGCGGCATCAGGGTCTTGCAGGTGGGGATGCTGATTTCGGCCTTCGGCATCGCGCTTGCCATGCTGGGCCATCCTGCGGCGCTTTTTGCCTCGGCCGTCATCGCCGGGCTGGGCCATGGGCCGGTGACGCCGGCGGGTAGCCATTTGCTCGCGGCACGTACCCCGGCGCGGCGGCGGGGCCTGATCTTCAGCCTGAAGCAATGCGGCGTACCGGCGGGTGCCATGCTGATTGCCGCCGCCGTGCCACCCATTGCGGTGGCGGCCGGCTGGCGCCAGGGTGTGCTGACGGTGGTGATTTTCCTCTCTATTTCAGCGCTTTGCCTTCAGCCGCTGCGTGCTGCCTTGGATGCGGAGCGTGACCCCAAGGCAGCGATCCGGGGCTTGGGGCAGATTTGGGGCGCCGCGGCTTCCAGCCTTGGCCTGCTCCGCCAATTCCCGGTGCTGCGGCGCATGACCATCATGTCTGCGCTTTATGGCGTTTCCCAATTCTGTTTTTCGAGCTTTTTCGTGGTGTTTCAGGTGGCAAGCCTTGGGGCATCGCTGACCGAGGCCGGGCTGCGCCTGGCTTTTGCCCAGGCCGCCGGGGTGGGGTGGCAGGGCGGGTGCTTTGGGGCGTGGTGGCGGACCGCACCGGCGCCGCGCCGGTCTTTACCGGGCTTGGCATTGGCGCGGCGGTGGCCGGTTTGGCGTTATTGCTGGCCGGGCCGGATTGGCCGGGCTTTGTCATCATCCTGGCCGGCATGCTGATGGGCGCGACCGCGATTGGCTGGAATGGGGTGTTTTTGGCCGAGATGGCGCGGCTGGCGCCGGCGGGGCAGGTGGGCGGCACCACGGCTGCGGCGGGCTTTGTCTTTGGCCTTTCCATGCTGGTCGCACCCCCCTTCTTTTCCCTGCTGGTGGACCTGACCGGCGGCTATGCGGCCGGATTCGCGCTTTGCGTCATCACAGCGTTGATTGGGGCGGCGCTGGCCTGGTCTGTGCGGGGCGGGGCTGTCTCCCGCCGCTGAAAGCGTGTAACCTAGTTGTATGACGACGATCCTTACCATTCTGGTTGCCTTGGCCATGCTGGCCACGGTTGGCGTGCTTTTTGCCGGTATTCTCGGCATGGCGGGCGGCAAGGCCAATCCGCGCACCTCCAACTGGCTGATGCGCTGGCGCATTATCTTCCAGTTCATCGCGGTTGGGCTGTTTGTCATTTTGCTTTTGCTGCTGAAGAGCTAGCTCGGTCGTATTTTCCGAGCCGCCAGGTGAAGCCACTTGGCTTGAAAATACTCCAGCCCGCCTTGCCCCGCCCGGCGCTCAGCCTTAATAAGCCAAGGGTCGGATGAGGGGGCGGAAGAACCCTCGCATTCGGCATTCCGGCGCCAATCGGCCCCCCATTTCCTGAAGGCTATGGTTGCATCATGAAGCTTCTGGTCCCCGTCAAGCGGGTGGTGGATTACAACGTCAAGGTCCGCGTGAAGGCGGATGGCACGGGCGTTGAAACAGCCAATGTCAAAATGTCCATGAACCCCTTTGACGAAATCGCGGTGGAAGAAGCCGTGCGGTTGAAGGAAAAGGGCATCGCGACCGAAATCATCGCGGTATCTGCCGGCCCTGCCGTGGCGCAGGAACAGATCCGCACGGCGCTGGCCATGGGGGCCGATCGCGGCATCCTGGTGGAGCATGATGGCGTGCTGGAACCGCTCGCCGTTGCCAAAATCCTGAAGGCGATCATCGCCAAGGAAGCGCCCGATCTGGTGATCCTGGGCAAGCAGGCGATTGATGATGACATGAACGCCACTGGCCAGATGCTGGCGGCGCTGATGGGCTGGCCGCAAGGCACTTTCGCGTCCAAGGTCGAAATCGCCGATGGCACGCTGAACATCACGCGCGAAGTGGATGGCGGTTTGGAAAAGCTGGCGCTGAAGCTGCCGGCGATCATCACCACCGATCTCCGCTTGAATGAACCGCGCTATGCGTCGCTGCCCAACATCATGAAGGCGCGCAAGAAGCCGATTGAAACCGTGAAGCCCGCCGATCTGGGTGTTGACCCGGCGCCGCGGCTGACCGTGCTGAAGGTGGAAGAACCGCCCAAGCGCCAGGCCGGCAAGAAGGTGGGTTCCGTGCAGGAGCTTGTTGAAAAACTGCGCAATGAAGCGAAGGTGATTTGACCATGGCGGTGCTTGTTCTTGCCGATCATCAGGACGGCGCGCTGACCCAGCCAACCCGCAGCACGGTGGCCGCTGCCGCCAAGCTTGGCGATGTGCATGTGCTTGTTGCGGGCGGCGCCACTGGCGCTGCCGCTGCGGCCGCTGCCAAGCTGCCATCGGTTGCCAAGGTGCTGACTGCCGAGGCCGAGATCTATGCCCATGGCCTGGCTGAACCCATGGCCGCTTTGCTGGTGGCACTCGCCCCCGGCTATTCGCATTTGCTGGCGCCGGCTTCCGCCGGGGGCAAGAATGTCATGCCGCGCGCCGCTGCGCTGCTTGATGTGCAGATCCTGTCTGACATTTCTGATGTGGTGGATGCCGATACCTTTGTGCGGCCGATCTATGCCGGCAACGCTTTGGCCACGGTGAAATCCGCCGATGCGAAGAAGGTGATCACGGTACGCGCCGCGTCCTTCGATCCTGTGCCTGCCGAAGGCGGTTCGGCGCCGATTGAAGCGGCGGCGACCGCAGCCGACCCAGGGCTTTCGCGCTTCCTGGGCGCTGAGATTGTGAAAAGCGAACGCCCGGAACTCACGGCGGCGCGCGTTGTGGTCTCGGGCGGGCGCGCCATGGGCTCGGCGGAGAATTTCGTCATTGTCGAAAAGGTTGCCGATAAGCTCGGCGCCGCCATCGGTGCTTCGCGCGCCGCGGTGGATGCGGGTTATGCGCCGAATGACCATCAGGTTGGCCAGACCGGCAAGATTGTCGCGCCGGAGCTGTACATCGCGGTCGGCATTTCCGGGGCCATCCAGCATTTGGCCGGCATGAAGGACAGCAAGGTGATCGTCGCCATCAACAAGGATGAAGAAGCGCCGATTTTTCAAGTGGCCGATTACGGGCTGGTGGCTGATCTGTTCAAGGCCATGCCGGAATTGGAAGCCGAACTCGATAAGAAGTGATTTGCCTGATCGGGGGCGCTGGCATGATCAGCGCCCCCGTTATGCATCAAGGTAGGAGCATCCATCATGGTTGAAATCGCGAAGCTTGGTATCATTGGTGCCGGGCTGATGGGCAATGGCATTGCCCATGTGGCGGCGCTTTCCGGCATTCCCGTGGTGCTGATGGATGTGCAGCAGCCCGCACTTGACCGCGCGCTGGCGACCATGGCGAAGAATATGGACCGCCAAGTGAGCAAGGGCAGTATCAGCGGTGCAGATCGCGATGCGGCGCTGGCGCGCATTGTGACGGCGACCGATAACAGCGCCTTCGCCGATTGTGACATGGTGATTGAAGCCGCGACCGAGAATGAGGAGATCAAGAAAAAGATCTTCGCAGCACTTTGCCCGGTGTTGAAGCCGGATGCTTTTTTGGCGTCAAATACATCCTCCATTCCCATTACGCGGCTGGCGGCAGCGACCGATCGGCCCGGCCGCTTTATCGGCATGCATTTCTTCAACCCCGTGCCGATGATGAAGCTGGTTGAAATCATTCGCGGCTTGGCCACGGAAGACGCGACCTATCAGGCGGTGGAGGCGCTCGCGAAGCGCATGGGCAAGGCGCCGGTCATGGCGCAGGATTGGCCGGGCTTTGTCGTCAACCGCATCCTTTGCCCCATGATCAATGAGGCGATTCAGGCGCTGATGGAAGGTGTAGGTGACGTGGCGGCGATTGATGCCGGCATGAAGCTTGGCGCCAACCACCCGATGGGGCCTTTGGAGCTCGCGGATTTTGTCGGCCTCGATACGCTCTATTCGGTGATGAAAGTGCTGCATGAAGGCTTGGGCGATTCCAAGTATCGGCCTTCGCCCTTGCTCGCGAAATATGTCGAGGCCGGCTGGTATGGGCGGAAGTCGGGCCGCGGCTTTTACGATTACAGCACCACGCCGCCCACGCCGACACGCTGACGCGCCTGCACCATGTCGGGGCTGGTGCAATTTCAGGGCTGGCGCCGCAAGCTTCGGGAGCTTTACTTCGGCAGTTCCGCAACTGCGCGGCGCTTTCGCTATGGGATCATCTTCTTTGATCTGCTGACGCTGATTTTCGTCATCAGCACCTCCTTCATACCGCGTGAGCCATGGATTGGTGTGGTGGATGTGGTGATCGGCCTGATCCTGGCCGCCGAATACGCCGCGCATCTGGCGGCGCATCGCGCACCCGGGCGTCAGGCGCTGACATTTTCAAGCCTGATTGATCTTGTCGCGGTGCTGTCTTTCCTGGCACCCCTGACCGGCGAGGGGTTTGGCTTCCTGCGGGTTTTGCGCACGCTACGGCTTTTGCACCCCTACCGGACGTTGATGGAACTCCGCCAGGATATGCCCTTCTTTCGCCGGCATGAGGAAGCGTTGATCGCCGGCGTGCATCTGGCGGTCTTTGTCTTTGTCATGACGGCGATTGTTTATGAGAGCCAGCGCGCCATCAATCCGAAAATCGCCGATTACGCCGATGCGCTTTATTTCACCGTGACCGCGCTGACCACGACCGGGTTTGGTGACATCACGCTGGAAGGCAAATTCGGCAAGCTGCTTTCGGTTTTTATCATGATTTGCGGCGTGACGCTGTTTTTGCGTCTGGCGCAGGCGATGTTTCGCCCGCGCAAGGTGCGCTTTCCCTGCCCAAGCTGCGGGCTGCAACGCCATGATCCTGATGCGGTGCATTGCAAGGCTTGTGGCACAAGGCTTGCCATCCCCGACGAAGGCAGAGATTAAACCGGCGTGCGCCACTCCGCATGCGCATTGGTGGTGCCGCGCACGACGCTTTCATAGGCTTCCTGCAAACGCATGGTGATCGCCCCCGGCTTGCCATCACCGACCGGCAGCCTGTCCACACTCGTGATCGGCAGCAATTCCTGGCCGGTGCCGCAGAAGAATAGTTCATCGGCGATATAAAGCTCAGTGCGGTCAATCGTGCCTTGTTCCACAGCCAGCCCATGTTCGGCGGCGAGATGAATGACGGTATCGCGCGTGACACTTTCCAGAATATCGTTTTCACGTGATGGCGTAATCAACTTCCCATCGCGCACCATGAAAAGGCAGGCGCCGGTGCCTTCGCTGATCTTGCCCGCACGGGTCATCAGCAGCGCATTGTCATAGCCATCCGCCTTGGCCTGCAGCATGGCGATGCGCCCGGCATGGTAATTCGCGGTCGCCTTGATGCGCGGTGGCATGGTGGTATCCGTAATGCGTGTCCAGGAAGAAACATGCACGGAAAGCCCGCTGCTGCGCTTGGCATTGCGTTCGCGCGGCATGGCACCGCAAGCCCAACCGACGCTGCCGGTGGAAGCCATGGAACCGAGGCTTTCGATATGCACCTGGATGCGGATATAGGCGTCATCATCAGGTTCATTGGTGCGCACCGCATCCAAAACCGCCTGGCGCATTTCATCGCGCGATGGCGGATTGTCGAAGCGCATGAATTTCATGCCCTGATCCAGCCGCACGAGATGTTCTTCCAGCCGAAAGACCGCAAGCTTGCCGGTGCTGTAATTCATATAGGCGCGAATGCCTTCAAACACCGTGCCGCCATAGGCATGCCCAACCGAGAACGGATGCACGCGCGCTTCATCAAAACCGATCTTCTTGCCGTTCTGGATGATGTATTTTGCTGTCCAGGCCATTGGTTTCCTCATTTATCCTTAGAGTTTTTCGCTGCCGCCTCGTCAAAGCCGCCCTGGCCGGTCAGTGCGGCCCAGGCGCGGTAGCGGTCTGAGGCCGCAACGCGCCCCGCTGCGATCATGCCGCGCCAAACGCCGCAGGCTTCAACAAAGCGCGGGATGGAACCGGGGAACATCGCCAGCGTAATGGCCTCGGCAATTTCATCTTCAGGCACCTGATCCGCATAGGCGGCTTCAATTTGCCATTCCAATAACCGCCAATGCGCGCGGCAGACCTGCACAGCGCATTGCGCCAGATGGACCAGGCGCCTTGGCGCAGCAGGGGCAATGCGCGCCGCCGCATCCAGATAGGCCGCGCGGGGATCAAAGGGCGCCAATTGCACGCCCCAGCGATGCGCTGCGAAATCAAAGGCCTCAGCCCCGATGGCCAAAGCAGCGGCGGCGAAAGCGGCACCGATCAACGCATCATCGCCCCCGGCGGCGCGGAATTTGGCGATGTGGTGCGTGGCCAAGGCCTCATCCGTCGCGGCCAGCACGGCAAGCCAGACGAATTCGCGGTCGTGATGCGTGAGCACGCGATCATCCAAGGCCATGGCGGAATAGGCAGCGTCATAGCCTTCCAGCAGGCGGGGGAAGGCGAGTGCCAGCAGCCCGTGATGCGGCAGCAAATAGCCGCGCTTGGCCTTGACCGCGGCGAGCCGCGCTTCCAGCGCCGCGGTGGTCTCGGCGGTCGCGTTTTCCTCTTGGTGTTTCATCCTGGGGTCAGGCTATACCGCTTCCAAGCCCTTGTAATCCCCCGTCCGGGGCAGGAATATTCCGCCATGTCCAAGACAGAGCTGCAAAACACCCCCATCCTGCTGCGGGAGGATCGCCCGGGCGGCATATGCGTGATCACGCTGAACCGGCCAGCCCAGCGCAATAGCCTTTCGCGGGCGCTATTGCAGGCGCTGGAGGAGATGCTGGCCGACATCGCCGCAGACAACACCTGCCGCGTCGTGGTGCTGGCGGGGGCGGGCACGGTGTTCTGCGCCGGGCATGATTTGCGCGAAATCTCCGCGCATCGCGCTGATGCGGATGGCGGGCGCGGCTTTTACGCCGATGCCATGGCGGCCTGCGCGCGGGTGATGCAGGGCATTGTGTGGCTGCCTCAGCCGGTGATTGCGGCGGTGCAAGGGGTGGCGACGGCCGCCGGCTGCCAATTGGTTGCAAGCTGCGATCTGGCTGTCGCGGCGGAAGATGCGCGGTTTTGTACGCCCGGTGTGGATATCGGGTTGTTCTGCTCAACGCCAGCGGTGGCCTTGGCGCGCGCTGTGCCGCGCAAGGCCGCGATGGAAATGCTGTTGTTGGGTGAAATGGTGCCGGCTGATGAAGCGCAGCGCCTTGGCCTGGTGAACCGCCTGGCGCCGCGTGAGGCTTTGCTGGAAACCGCGCTTGGCCTGGCTGAGCGCATTGCGGCCCATTCGGCGATTACGGTGCGCATGGGCAAGCGCGGCTTCAATCGGCAAATCGAATTGCCGCTGGCGGAGGCTTATTGCGAAGCGGCTTCGGTCATGACGGAAAATCTGATGGCACGGGATGCGGCGGAAGGCATTGGCGCCTTCCTGGAAAAGCGCCATCCGCAATGGGAAGACAGGTGAAGAAGATGGCCTTGAACAAATACGAAAACGGGCTTGAGCAGAACGCGGCCAATCATCAACCACTGACGCCACTGCTGTTTCTGGAGCGCGCCGCGCAGGTTTATCCGGATTATCCCGCTGTGGTGCATGGCGCGGTAAAGCGCGATTATCTCAGCCTGCGCAATCGTTCCGTGCAGCTTGCCCATGCGCTGACGATGCGCGGCATTGGGCGCGGCGATACGGTGGCGGCGATCCTGCCGAATATCCCGGAAATGCTGGAATGCCATTACGGCGTGCCCATGGCGGGTGCTGTGCTGAACACCATCAATACGCGGCTGGATGCGCCGACTATTGCCTATATCCTCGATCACGGGGAAGCCAAGGCTGTGGTGGTGGACCGCGAATTCATGCCGGTGCTGCGCGCTGCCTTGGCGGAATGCGCGGCGAAGCCGATCATCATTGAAGTGCAGGATGCGCTGGCGCCGGAAGCGGTGCATGACGAAAGCCTGGGCGGGCACGGATATGAAAACTTCATCGCCGAAGGCAGCGCCGATTTCGCTTGGCCGATGCCAGGCGATGAATGGGACGCGATTACGCTGAATTATACATCAGGCACCACGGGCAAGCCGAAAGGTGTGGTCTATCACCATCGCGGCGCCTGTCTTTTGGCGACCGGCAATGTGCTTTCCGCCGGCATGGGAAAGCATCCATCCTATTTGTGGACGCTGCCAATGTTTCATTGCAATGGCTGGTGCTTCCCCTGGACAGTGACGGCGCAGGCTGGCCTGCATGTGTGCCTACGCGCCGTGCGCGGCCCTGATATGTGGCGCCTGATGGCGGAACATGCCGTGACGCATATGTGCGGTGCGCCGATTGTGATGGCGACTTTGCTGGCGACACCAGTGGCCGAAAAGCGTGCGCTTTCACATCAGGTGCAATTCGTGGTGGCCGGCGCACCGCCACCCGAAGCCGTACTCGCCGCCATGAAGGAAGCGGGCTTTGCTGTCTGCCATGTCTATGGCCTGACAGAAGTTTATGGCCCCGCCGTGGTGAATGAATGGCACAGCGAATGGGGTGCCAAGCCCGCGCCGGAACAGGCGGCGCTCATGGCGCGCCAGGGCGTGCGCTACCTGGCGCTTGAAGGGCTTGACGTGATGGACCCCGAAACCATGGCGCCCGTCCCCGCGGATGGTGCGACAATGGGTGAGGTCATGATGCGCGGCAATGTTGTTATGAAGGGCTATTTGAAGGATGCCGCCGCCACGCAATCCGCCTTTGCCGGCGGGTGGTTTCATACCGGCGACCTCGCGGTGAAATATCCAGATGGGTATATTCAGCTCAAGGATCGGTCGAAGGATATCATCATCTCGGGCGGGGAGAATATCAGCAGCATCGAAGTGGAAGATGCGCTTTACAAGCACCCATCGGTTGCCGTGGTGGCGGTTGTCGCGAAGCCTGATGAGAAATGGGGTGAGACACCCTGCGCCTTCGTGGAATTGAAGCCTGGCATGGCGGCGACACCCGAAGAACTCATCAATTTCGCGCGCCAGCATTTGGCGGCCTTCAAGCTGCCGCGCCATATTGTCTTTGCGGAATTGCCCAAGACCTCAACGGGCAAGATCCAGAAGCATGTGCTGCGTGCGCAGGCGCGGGCGCAGTAGGAAATAGCCGATTATGCAGGAATTTCATGGGGTTTTCCCCTATCTTGTCTCACCCGTGGCACCCGATGGCACGGTGCTGGAAGGCGAATTGCGCCGGCTGGTGGATCATCTGATCGCATCCGGCGTGCATGGGCTGACACCCTTGGGCAGCACGGGTGAGTTTGCCTATCTGGATACAGCGCAACGCCGGCGGATTGTGGAAATTGTTGTCGCCCAAACCGCGGGCCGCGTGCCGGTGGTGGCGGGGGTGGCGGCGACGACGATTGCGGATGCCGAACGCCAGGCGCGTGATTACGCGGCGATAGGCGCGGATGGCATTCTGGCCATTCTGGAGGCCTATTTCCCGTTGAATGATGCTGCGGTGGTTTCCTATTTCACCGCCATCGCGGATGCGACTGAATTACCGACGGTGCTTTACACCAATCCGAATTTCCAGCGTTCCGATCTTTCCCTGCCGGCGATTGAAAAGCTTTCGCATCATCCACGCATCTGCCTGATCAAGGATGCCTCCACCAATACCGGGCGCCTGCTGTCCATCATCAATCGCACGCAAGGGCGCATCGGGGTTTTTGCGGCTTCAGCGCATATTCCAGCGGCGGTGATGCTGATTGGCGGCAAGGGTTGGATGGCGGGGCCGGCTTGCGCCATTCCGCGCGAAAGCGTGCGGCTTTATGAGCTGTGCCGCGCCGGGCATTGGGATGCGGCCATGTCGTTGCAACGCGCGTTGTGGCGGGTGAATGAACTGTTCGCCGCGCATTCCTTGGCTGCCTGCATCAAGGGTGCGCTGCAAATCCAAGGTTTCGCCGTTGGTGATCCTATTTTGCCGCAAGCGCCACTGTCACCCGAAGGGCGCGTGGCGGTGGAAGCCGCGCTCAAGCTGGCGGCAGAGGCTTTTGCCGCCGCGCCCGAAATCTGAGGGTCTGAGCATTCCGCAAAAGCGCCTGCCCTTCATCCTGGGCGCGATGGCGGCCATTGGGCCATTTTCGATTGACATGTATCTGCCGGCGCTGCCGATGCTGGGCCAATCGCTCGGCACCACGGCGGGGGCGGCGCAGGCAAGCCTTGCGGTGTTTTTCCTGGGCATGGCGCTGGGGCAGATTTTTTATGGGCCGCTTGCGGATCGTTACGGGCGGCGCCTGCCGCTCTTCATCGGGCTTGGCGTCTACACTGCAGCATCGCTGATCTGCGCTTTGGCGCCCAATATCGAAAGCCTGATTGCGGCGCGGCTGATGCAAGCGCTTGGGGGTTGCGCGGGCATGGTGATTGCGCGGGCCGTGGTGCGCGATGTTGCGGATGAACGCGGCGCGATCCGCCTCATGGCACGGCTGATGCTGGTGATGGGTGTCGCGCCGATCATCGCGCCGATTGTCGGTGGAGCGCTTTTGGGCGTGATTGGCTGGCGCGGCATATTCCTGTGCCTTGCGGCTTACGGCGCAATACTGCTGTTGGTGATTGCGCTGTTCCTGCCAGAAACCTTGCCGGTCGAACGTCGCCGGCGCGATGGCTTGCGTCAGGTCTTTGGCGTCTGGCGACGCTTGCTCGGCGATGGCTATTTCATGGGCCATGCGCTGGCGGGTGGCCTGATCATCGGCGGCATGTTTGCCTATATCGCCGGATCGCCCTTTGTCTTCATGGAATTATACGCTGTGCGGGCGGAGGATTACGGGTTTTATTTCGGTGCCAATGCCATCGGCATCATGCTGGTTGGGCAAGTCACGGCGCGGCTGGTGGATAGGGTGGCGCCGGCGCGCATGCTGACGATTGCGCTTTCGATCAGCTCGGTATCGGGCCTCGCGCTGCTTGGTGTGACCAGCAGCGGCTTTGGAGGATTTGCCGCACTGATTGTTGCGTTGTTCGTCTACGTTTCCATGATCGGCGCTGTCATGCCGCTGACCGCCGCGCGCGCCATGGCACCGCATGGCGCGATTGCGGGCAATGCCTCGGCACTGATGGGCACGCTGCAATTCGGCGCGGGTGCGCTCGCCGGCGTGGCACTCGGCGCGCTGCAAAACGGTACGGCACTGCCCATGGCGCTGGTGATTGCGCTTTGCGGCGTGGGTGGCTTTGTGGTGCGGCGCTTATTGGTGAAATAAGCGCCGCCCTAGCGTATCACGTCATGTTCTTCCCCAGCGTCCAGCCGCCATCCACCGTCAGCACGGCGCCAGTGGTGAAGGAGCTTTCCTCACTTGCCAGGAACATCATGGCATTGGCGACTTCATGGGTTTCGCCAGAACGCCCCATGGCGTGGAGTTCCTGAATCTTCCGCGCAACATCCGCATCCTGGAAATAGCGTTCCGTCATGGGTGTGCGGATCACGCCGGGTGCCACCGCATTCACGCGAATGCCGCGCGGTGCCAATTCCATCGCCAGCGCCTTGGTCAGCCCCACCACCGCATGCTTCGATGTCACATAAGCGACACGTTCCGGTGTGGCGACCAGGCCAAGGGTGGAGGCGATATTCACAATCCGCCCTGTCTTGCCCAGCGCAATCAGCCGCCGCGCGAAAGCCTGTGATGGCATAAAGCTGCCAGTCACATTGATGCTCATGGTGCGCTGCCAATCCTCAAACGAAAGATCGAGCAGCGGGCTGATTTCACGCACACCAGCGCAATTCGCCAGAACATCCAACCGGCCCAGCACGGCCTCGGCGCCAGCAATAAAGTCACGCACGGCATCGGGATTCACCACATCCAGCACAAAGGGATGGGCTTCGCCATCGCGCTTGCGGATATCGGCGGCCGTCGCTTCCACCGCTGCCTTGTCAATATCGGCAATCGCGAGTCGCGCACCTTCCTCGGCAAAGGCAATCGCCAATTGCCGGCCAATCCCGCTGGCGGCACCGGTTATCAAAACGCCTTGATCACGAAATCTCATTGGTAATCTCCCTAAATGTTATGCCGCGATCAGATCAGCGGCTTTTTCGGCAATCATATTGGTGGCGGCATAGGTATTGCCGGAAACCATGGTCGGCATGCAGGAAGCATCGGCAACGCGCAGCCCTTCAAGCCCGATTACCTTCATGGTCGCAGGATCAACCACCGCCATGGGATCAATGCCCATCTTGCAGGACCCGATCGGGTGATAGGTGGTGGAACCCGTCGCCCGCGCATGGGCCATCCATTGCTCATCGGTTTGCACGGCGGGGCCAGGAAAATTCTCGGCCACTACGTAATCCGCCAGCGGGCGTGTTTGCAGCAATTGCCGCATGTATTTCATCGCCGCCAGCAGCGCGTCACGGTCCATCTGATCCTGCAAGTAATTCGGCTGAATCTCCGGTTTCGCACGCGGATCCGCCGATAGCGCCTTCAGCCAGCCCTTGCTTTCCGGGCGCAGCTGAGAACAGCCAAGTGTCATGCCGGGCTGCGTATCAAGCTCTGTCACGCCATAGCGCCCAGTCGGGTAGCTGGCGGGTGCGAAGTAAAGCTGCATATCGGGGGTAGCGAGGCCCTCGCGCGTCTTGAAATAACCCCCCGCATGGCTTGGGCTCGCCGTCAGCAGCCCTTTCCGCGTGAAGGCATAGCGCAACACCTCAAGCGCCAAGCGCACGCCACGGGAACGTTCATTGAGCGAACCGGCGCCCTTCACCAAAGCCGAAACGCGCACCGCGTAATGGTCACGCAGATTCTTGCCGACCCCTGGCAGCGCATGGACAACATCAACGCCAATGCCGGACAGCCATTCCGGATCACCAACGCCCGAGATTTGCAAAAGCTGCGGCGTATTGATCGCGCCACCTGAAAGGATCACATCGCGCCGCGCGCGGATGGTGATGGGCGCGCTGCCTTCCGGCGTATAGCGAATACCGACCGCGCGCTTGCCTTCAAAGACAATCGCCTCAGCCAGGGCGCGCTGGATCAGCTTCAGATTGGGGCGCGACAGGGCAGGGCGGAGATAGGCATCGGCCGGACTCCAGCGCCGGCCACCACGCATCATTTGCTGATAGAGAAACGTGCCTTCCTGATTGCCGGAATTGTAGTCCGGCGTGCGCGGCAGGCCGAGTGCCTCATTGGCCGCGATATAGGCTTCAGAGAGTTCATGCGGGTCGCGCTGATCTTCGATGGAAAGCGGCCCATTATTGCCGCGCACGGCGGGATCGCCACCGCCATTTCCGCGGGTCTCGGCGCGCTTGAAATAGGGCAGCACATCATCCCAGGCCCAACCGCGACAGCCGAGCTGCGCCCACATATCGTAATCGGCGGATTGGCCGCGCACATAAAGATGGCCATTGATGGAACCGGAACCGCCCAAAACCTTGCCGCGCGGGAAAGGAATTTTGCGATTGTCAATGTAAGGGCCGGGCGCGGTTTCATAGCCCCAATTCAGCTTCGGGTTATAGACGGTCTTGTTGAAGCCGGCTGGGATTTTGATGAAGATGTTATTGTCCTTGCCGCCCGCTTCCAGGATGGCGACGCTATTCTTGCCCGAAGCGCTCAGCCGATTGGCGAGCACGCAGCCGGCGGCACCGGCGCCAACAATCACGTAGTCGAATTCTTCCATGGACCTTTCCCCTCAACCTTTTGGGGAAGGCTAGGCCGGGTTGGCGCTAGCGGAAAGGGCTAATCCTCGGTTTCTTCGGGCGTGACGGCGGCTGGAATGGCATAGGCCTCGGTCATCCAGCGGCCCAAATCCACCTGCCGGCAGCGATCGGAACAAAAGGGGCGCTGTTCCGGCGCGGGGGCGCGACCGCAAATCGGGCAACGCGGGCGGCGTGGTTTTTTCTCGGCGTCAGTCACGCGGCGCCTCCCGTATCTGCGCGGTGCCGGATGCCACGGCGCGCAATGCCAAGGCATGCCCCGTCAGTGCGGCGTATTCATCGAGCGCACCGGGCAAATCGCGCAAGGCCGCAATCACCTCTGGCCGCGCTTCCAGCATCAGGCGTTCCGCAGGGCGTGCTGCGGCATCTCGTGCGGCCTGGCGTAAGGCCGCCAAGCCTTCCGCAAGCGGCGTGTGCAGGATTTCGGCCAATGGCGGGTGGATGCGGTCGCGCACCATTTCAATCAGGCCAAGCCCGGTCAGCCCGATCAGGCGCACAAGCTTATCCGGCGCCAGCGCGGCGCGCAGCGGTTCCAGAAGCGCCTGGCGGCGTTTGGCCGAAAGCCCGGCCACATCCAGCAAAATGGCGCCCGAGAGATTGCGCAGCCTGATCTGCCGCGCGATTTCCGGCAGCGCCGTTTCATTGAAGCGCGCCAGGCCATTGCCAGCGCCGCCGCTATCCACATCAAGCGCCGTCAGCGCGCGCGTGGTTTGGATATGCAGGACACCGCTGCCGGGCAAAGCCACCGCGTTTTCTGCAAGCGCGGTAAATTCACCCTCAACCGCCTCGTCGAATACCGCGCCATGCTGCGCCTGCGCGCGATCCCCGAGCGACGGGCGCAACCGTGCCACGAGCGCCGCGCCTGAGACACGAATCTCGGCTTGCGGATAACGCGCAGCCAGACGTTCGGCCGCACACGGCCCGCGCGCCACCAGCCGCGGCGCGCCTTGCGGTGCGGCGGCAATCAGCGCGGCTTCGGCATCCGTCAGCAGAGCAGACAGCCTTGGTCCTTTGCCCGCTTGCGCGGCGCGCGTCACGCGCAACCCCAGAATTTGCCCTTCCTGCACTACCTGTTTGATCGGCTGGCGCGGCGCGCTGGCAGTGCTTTCCGGCAGGAAGCCGGTTTCGTTGCCTGCCAGCGCCAAAAAGGCGCCTGATATGGCGGCCGAAATCGCCACCACCCGCCCGCGCTGCAAATCACCCACGCCATCAGGCCGCGCCGGGCGTTCCACCCAGGCTTCCGTGAGCAGGCCACCCAGCAGCAGCGCGGTCCGCACCTCGCCGGGGGATGCCTCGGCCAGGATCAGGGCTTCAGCCACCCGATCCCCCGCAGCATTTGCGCGGTTTCAAACAAGGGCAGGCCGACCACATTGGAATGGCTGCCGGAGATGAAGCGCGTGAAGGCCTCGGCCCGGCCCTGAATGGCATAGGCGCCGGCCTTGCCCTGCCATTCGCCGGAAGCGATGTAGTCTTCCATCTGTGCTTCGGTCAGGCGCTGGAAGGTGACGTTGGTTTCGACCAGGCGTTGCATGCACCGCCCATTGGGCAGCGCCAGCACCACGCCCGTGGTCACGCAATGGCGCCGGCCGGACAGCAGCGCCAGGCATTGCCGTGCATCTGCCTCGGTCTCACCCTTGGGCAAAATGCGTCGCCCAACACCCACCACCGTATCGGCGGCCAGCACCAGCGCGCCTTCGGCCAAGGGCAGCGCCGCTTCCGCCTTGGCCAAGGAAAGCCTGGCCGCCAGGGCACGCGGCACCTCGGCCTTCAAGGGTGTTTCATCAATATCGGTCGCGATCACGCGCGCTGGCGTAATGCCCAGCCGCGCCAGCAAATCCAGGCGGCGGGGGCTGGCGCTCGCCAATACCAGCGGCAAGCGCGCGGCATCCATATGCGCTGCTTTACTTGAAGCGGAAGGTGATGCGGCCCTTGGTCAGATCATAGGGCGTCATTTCAACATTGACGCGATCACCGGCCAGCACGCGAATGCGGTTCTTGCGCATCTTTCCGCTGGTATGCGCCAGGACCATGTGGTCATTATCCAGTTTCACACGGAACATGGCGTTGGGCAGAAGCTCCACCACCTCTCCGCTGAACTCCATCATATCTTCTTTGGGCATCGGGCCTCAATGGTAGGGCGCAAGGCGCGCCCGGGTTCAAGATTGCGGCGCAAAATGATCCTATGCCCCCGCCGGGTCAAGCGCGATCCCGGCGCGGGCATGATTTTGGCCGCAAAACGGGGCGAAAGCGCTATTTTGAGAGCGCCACCGTGTAATCCGCTTCGGTCTTTTCGCGCATTTCAGCCTCGGTCACGCCGGGGGCGAGTTCCACCAGCTT
The DNA here is from genome assembly GCA_020249865.1 of Roseomonas sp. Classification (GTDB taxonomy): domain Bacteria; phylum Pseudomonadota; class Alphaproteobacteria; order Acetobacterales; family Acetobacteraceae; genus Neoroseomonas. The sequence goes on from JADCEV010000019.1 coordinate 41,901, forward strand.
CATCGCGGCCGGGCCGCGCCGGGCGATTTCAAACACGCCAAGATCGGTGATCACCATATCCACCACGCGGCTACCCGTGAGCGGTAGGGCGCATTGCTTGAGCAGCTTGGGCTTGCCGCCGGCCGTGTGTTCCATCAGCACAATCACGCGCTTGACCCCGGCGACGAGGTCCATCGCGCCGCCCATGCCCTTCACCATCTTGCCCGGGATCATCCAATTCGCCAGGTCGCCATTTTCCGCCACCTGCAAGGCGCCCAGGATGGAAAGGTCAATATGCCCACCGCGGATCATGCCGAAGGATTGCGCGGAATCGAAGAAGGAACTGGTCGGCAATTGGGTGATGGTCTGCTTGCCGGCATTGATCAGATCGGCATCTTCTTCGCCCTCATAAGGGAAGGGGCCAAGGCCCAGCATGCCGTTTTCGCTTTGCAGCTGAACATTGAAGCCGGCGGGGACGTGATTGGCCACCAGGGTCGGAATGCCAATGCCAAGGTTCACATAAAAGCCATCTTGCAATTCGCGCGCCGCACGGGCGGCCATTTCATCGCGGTTCCAGGCCATGGTTCTTCTCCTTATCCCTGGGACTCGGCGCCGGCCGCGGCGGCGGGCGCGTGCTTGCGGACAGTGCGCTGTTCAATGCGCTTTTCGTAGCCAGGCGGGCAGGTGATCAGGCGTTTGACGAAAATGCCGGGCGTGTGGATGTGGTCCGCGTCAATCTCTCCCGGCCGGACCAGATGTTCCACCTGCGCGACGGTGACGCGCGCCGCGGTTGCCATCATCGGGTTGAAGTTCCGCGCGGTCTTTCGATAGACCAGATTGCCTTCATGATCGCCCATATAGGCGTGGATGATGGCCAGATCAGCGACAATGCCGCGTTCCATGACATAGGTCTCGCCATCGAATTCCCGCGTTTCCTTGCCCTTGGCGACTTCGGTGCCAACGCCGGTCTTCGTGAAGAAAGCGGGAATGCCAGCGCCGCCGGCGCGAATACGCTCGGCCAAAGTGCCTTGCGGGTTGAATTCAATCTCTAGCTCGCCGGCCAGGTATTGCCGGGCGAATTCAGCGTTTTCGCCGACATAGCTTGAGATCATTTTGCGGATCTGGCGGGTTTTCAGCAAAAGGCCGAGCCCGGCATCATCCACCCCGGCATTGTTGGAGACCACCGTCAAATCCTTCACGCCGGAATCGCGGATGGCTTCAATCAGCAGGGTCGGAATGCCGGAAAGCCCGAAGCCGCCGGAATGGATCACCATGCCATCGCGGAGCAGGCCCGAAAGCGCTGCCTTGGCATCCGGATAGATTTTCTTCATGCGCCCTTGATCCTCAATGCTTGCCGATCTGGGGCTCTCTAACCGCTCATTTGCGCTGCGGGAAGGGCTGGCGCGGCGAATCGTGGGGCGTGCTATAAGATCGCATGTCTGCCGCCCCCATCACCGCCCCGCGCCCGGCCATTCGCCTGCTGCCGGAGACCACCGCGAACCGCATCGCGGCCGGTGAGGTGGTGGAACGCCCGGCTGCGGCGCTCAAGGAAATCGTCGAAAACGCCTTGGATGCCGGGGCGCGGCGCATTGCCGTGACGCTGGAAGGCGGCGGGATGGACCGCATTCTGGTGGAAGATGACGGCATTGGCATGGGGCCGGATGATCTGGCGCTGGCCGTGGAACGGCACGCCACCTCCAAATTGCCGGAAGAGGCGACGCTGTTCCGCATCGCGACGCTGGGCTTCCGGGGGGAGGCTTTGCCTTCCATCGGCGCGGTGGCGCGGCTTTCCATCACCTCCTGCCCGCAAGGTGGCACCGCGCATCGGATTAGTGTCGAGGGCGGGCTGAAGGGGGATGTGGCGCCGGCTTCCGGTGCGCCCGGCACGCGGGTGGAGGTGCGGGATTTGTTCTTCGCCACGCCAGCGCGGAGAAAATTCCTAAAGCACCCTCGCACGGAAGCCGAACATGCGGTGGAAGCGGTCCGCCGCCTGGCGCTGGCCTGGCCGGAAGTGGCGTTTCGCATGCAGAGCGATGGGCGTGACGTGCTGTCCCTGCCCGCCACGGATCAGGAAGGGCGCATCAGGCAGGTGCTGGGGGCGGAGTTTGCCGCCGCCGCGGTGCCGGTGGAAGCGGTCTTCGAAAACCTGGATATCAGCGGGCTGGCAGCGCTGCCTTCCCACCACCGCCCGACCACGCTTGGCCAGCATCTGGTGGTGAACCGCCGCCCGGTGCGTGACCCGCTGCTGCGCGTTGCCTTGCGCGTGGCCTATCGCGATGTGATCCCGCAGGGCCGCCACCCCGTCGCCGCGCTATACCTGCAAGTGCCGCCGGAGACCGTGGATGTGAATGTGCATCCGATGAAGACCGAGCTTCGCTTTCGTGACGGCGAAGCTGTGCGCGGGGCCATGATCTCGGCGTTGCGCAAGGCACTCGCGATTGGGGCGGGGACGGTGGTGGCGGTGCCCTCGCTGACTGGCGCCGCGCCGGTTGGGGGCTTCAGCGAAGCCTTGCCCGTTTTGCCGCAATCCATGCCACGCCCGCCGGGCTTGCCGCAGCCGCGCCTCCCGCTCGGTTTCCGCCCGCCCAGCCTGCCGCCGCCGCCCGCCGCCGCGCCGATGGATACCGCGCATCCCCTGGGCCGAGCCGTGGCGCAGATACTGGATACCTATATCATCGCTGAAGCGTCGGATGGTTCGCTGGTGCTGGTGGATCAGCACGCCGCGCATGAACGCCTGACGCATGAGGCACTCAGCGCGCAACTGCTTGAAGGCGGCGTGCGTGCCCAGCCCCTATTGGTGCCGGCGGTGGTGGATATGCCACCCGCCGATGCGGCGCGCTTGCTGGGGGCGGCGGAAGCACTCGCGCGGCTGGGGCTGGAAATTGAGGGCTTTGGCGCTGGCGCGGTGCTGGTGCGAAGCCTGCCGGCCTTGCTCGGCGCCGCCGATCCCGCGCCGCTGCTGCGTGACATGGCCGAGGAATTGGCCGCAGACGCCGAGAGTATCGCCCTGGAACGCAAGCTGGATGCGGCGATTGCCAGGCTCGCCTGCCATGGCAGCATCCGCGCCGGGCGGCGGATGAATGCGGCCGAGATGGATGCGCTGCTGCGCCAGATGGAAGCGACTCCGCGCGCTGCGACCTGCAGCCATGGCAGGCCCACGGTGTTGAAGCTGGATGCGGCGGCTTTGGAGCGGATGTTTGGGCGGCGGTAGGTAATAGGAATAGTTTCACGTGAAACGCTGGCGCCTCACTCCGCCTCATAAGCCAGCACCGCCGCCGCCAAATCCTCTCCGGCCCAGCCCACGGATTTGAAGGCGGTGATCTGATCGGCACTTTGCCGGCCGGGATGGGTGCCGCGGCACAGTTCGGCCAAATCCGCCACCACATGTTCTGCGGTAATCGCGCCCTCCGCGATGGCCTGCACCACATCGCCGGCCTCGGCCAAGCCCCCGGCGCGGGTATCCACCACCAAAAGGGCGCGCTTGAGCGCCAGCGCATCGGCTTCGCGCATATCTGGCCGATAGGCGCCAACCAGATCAAGATGCACGCCCGGCCGCAAAGCCGCGCCTTGGATGAGCGGGTCGCTCGCCAAAGTGGCAGCGCTGATGATATCGGCGCCGGCGAAATCAGGCACCGTCACCGCCCGGGCCGGCAGGCCATGCGCGGCAAGCTGCCCGGCCAGGCGCGCGGCGTTTTCGCCCTTGCGCGACCAGATCGCGATATCCTTGATCGGAAAACAGGCAGCATAAGCCTCGGCCAGGGCATGGGCGACCTTGCCGCTGCCCAGCAGCAGCAGGCGGGAACTCTCCGGCCGGGCCAGATAGCGCGCCGCCAAAAGGCTCGCCGCTGCGGTCCGGCGATCCGTCAATTCGCCGCCATCCAGCATGGCAAGCGGCGCCCCGGTGGTGGCATCTGACAGCAAATAGCTGGCATGGACGGCAGGCAGGCCGCGCGCATCATTGCCCGGCGCGACATGGACAATCTTGACACCGTAATGCCCGCCGGCGCGCCAGGCCGGCATCAGCAGCAGGGTGTTTTGCGCCCCGGCGCCATCCGCCCAGGCATGGCGGTGGCGCAATGGTGCTTCGCAGCCTTGCCGGAACATCTCGGCCAGGGCTTCGATCAGCCTGTCCCAAGGCAGGGCCGCCCGGATTGCTGCCTTGTCCATTTGCCGCATGCTTGTGCCTCCGCGATTCCTCGCCCGCATGTGGCATTGCCTGAAGGCGAAGGGAAGCTGTGGCGCGGGAATTGCTGAGCCCCAGCCATGGGGCAGCCTCCCCAAAGGAGAGAACCACGCTTGATCAAGCCATTAGACGCTGTACTTCCAAGACCAGGGCAGGAATGGGCAGCGCTGCCCAAGCGCGCCGCTTGCGGGGATGGCCTGCTATCCGGTAACGCTTTGTCGCCGTTTGCAGCAAATTGTGCGCTGCCGCGGCACTTCCCGGCCCCGAAGGCCAGGGCAATTGGCAGGAGAGGCGCATAATGTCAGAGACGACGAGCGATCCGCGCTATAAGCGCAGGCCGCCCAAGCGCCCCCTTCGGCTTTCCTGGTCCGATGAACGGGTGCGCGGCATTTTCTGGCAAATCGTCGTCGTCGCCGCTGTCGGCAGCGTGATCTATTGGCTTTGGAGCAATACGTCCCACAATCTGGCGGTGCGGCGGATTGCGACCGGCTTCGGCTTCCTGGAACGTGAGGCCGGCCTGCCGATTGCCGAAAGCCTGATCCCCTATGATCCCACCAATACCTATGCCCGCGCGCTGCTGGTGGGGGTGCTGAATACGTTGAAGGTCGCGGTGGTGGGCGTGGTGCTGGCGACCATTCTGGGCACGGCGATTGGCATTGCGCGGCTTTCGAAGAATTTCCTGCTCTCGCGCATTGCCGGCGCTTACATTGAAATCATTCGCGATCTGCCGCTGCTGCTGCAATTGCTGTTCTGGTACACCATCCTGCAAGGCCTGCCCGGGCCGCGTCAGGCGCTGAAGCCGGTTGAAGGCGTGGTGCTGTCCAATCGCGGCCTTAAGCTGCCGGCGCTGATGTGGGAAAACGCGCATACGGCGGCGCTGGTGGTTTTTCTGCTCGGCATTGTGGCGACCTGGGTCTATGCGCGCATGGCACGCGCGAAGCAGATGGCAGATGGCCAGCCACGCAAGGTCTGGCCCACCGCGCTTGGGCTTATCCTCGTGCTGCCGGTGGTGGTTTGGTATGCGCTGGGCGCACCGTGGGAAATTGAATACCCCGTGCTGCGCGGCTTCAATTTCCGCGGCGGGATCAATGTCAGCCCCGAATATTTTGCGCTGCTGATTGGGCTTGTCACCTATACCGCGGGCTTCATCGCGGAAGTCGTGCGCGCGGGCATCATGTCGGTCAATCACGGGCAATGGGAAGCGGCGCAGGCGCTTGGCTTGCGCCATGGGTCGGTGCTCAGGCTGATTGTCATGCCGCAGGCGCTGCGCGTCATCATCCCGCCGCTCACCTCGAATTATCTGAATCTGACGAAGAATTCCTCGCTCGCGGTCGCGATCGGCTATCAGGATATTGTCTCCATCGCCAATACCACGCTCAATCAGACAGGGCAGGCGATTGAAGGCATTGCCATCATCATGGCGGTCTATCTGACCATCAGTCTTTCGATCAGCCTTTTCATGAATTGGTACAATGCGCGCATCGCGCTGGTTGAACGATAAGGGGACCGGCGCATGAGCGACGCAAGCATTTCATCCGGTCCGCGCAAGCCGCCGATCACGGCGGTGGGGCCGATTGCCTGGGCCAGGGCCAATCTGTTTTCCGGCTGGCTTTCCACGGCCGTGACGCTGGCCATGGGCTATCTGCTGATCAAATTCGCGCTGTCCTTCATTGATTGGGCCTTTGTGAAGGCGATCTGGTCCGTGCCATCCAATGCGCAGGGGCCGCAGACGCAGGCCTGCCGGGATTTGCAGGGCTCTGGCGCTTGCTGGGCAGTGATTGGTGAAAAGCATCGCTTCATGCTGTTCGGCACCTATCCTTATGAACAGCATTGGCGCCCGGCCTTGGCCTGTGTGCTGTTCGTGGTGCTGTATGTGATTTCCGCCATGCGGCGCTTCTGGCGCTGGGAATTGGCGCTGATCTGGATCGCCATGCTGACGGCGATTGGCGTGCTGATGTGGGGTGGCGTATTCGGCCTTTCCTATGTGCCGCAGGAACGCTGGGGCGGCTTGCCGATCACGCTGATCCTGGCGACCTTTGGGCTTGCTTTCGCCTTTCCGCTTTCGATCCTGGTGGCACTTGGTCGGCGGTCATCGCTGCCGGCCATCAAAGTGCTGTGCGTGCTTTATGTGGAATTGATCCGTGGCGTGCCGCTGATCAGCCTGCTGTTCATGGCAAGCGTCATGTTCCCCCTATTCCTGCCGGAGGGGATGAATATTGATAAGCTGCTCCGCGCGCAGATCGCCATCATCCTATTCGCCGGCGCCTATCTGGCCGAGGTAGTGCGCGGCGGCCTGCAAGCCCTGCCCAAGGGGCAATATGAAGCCGCCGATGCCATGGGCCTGTCCTTCTGGCAGAAGACCGGGCTGATCATCCTGCCCCAGGCCCTGCGCATGGTGATCCCGCCCTTGGTCAATACCTTCATCGGCTTCTTCAAGGATACATCGCTGGTGCTGATCATCGGCATTTTCGATCTGCTGACCGCCGGCAAGACCGCGATTGTGGAGCCCGCCTGGCAGGGCTTCGGCGTTGAGGTTTATGTCTTTATTGGCAGCATCTATCTGGTTTTCTGCTACGCCATGTCCAAATACAGCCGTGGGTTGGAGGCGGAGTTGAACCGCCATCGCCGCCGCTGAATCCCGGGAAACAACATCATGAGCGCTTCCGCTGATCTTGCCCATGTCGCTTCCGCCGCCCAGGCCGATGCGCCGCCCGCCATTGAATTGGCCGGTGTTAATAAATGGTTCGGCGCGCTGCATGTGCTGCGCGATGTGAACCTGTCCGTGGCGCCGGGTGAACGCGTGGTGGTGTGCGGGCCTTCGGGTTCCGGCAAATCCACCATGATTCGCTGCATCAATCGGCTTGAAGTGCACCAGGAAGGCCGCATTTCCGTGGATGGCATTGAACTGACCGATGATGTGCGCGCGCTTGATGCGATCCGCCGCGAAGTCGGCATGGTGTTTCAGTCCTTCAATCTTTTCCCGCATCTGACGGTGCTGGAAAACTGCACCCTGGCGCCGATCTGGGTGCGGCGCATGCCGAAGAAGGATGCGGAAGAATTGGCCATGGAATTGCTGGCGCGCGTCAAAATCCCGGAACAGGCCAAGAAATATCCGGGCCAGCTTTCCGGCGGGCAGCAGCAGCGCGTGGCGATTGCCCGCGCGCTTTGCATGCGCCCCAAGATCATGTTGTTCGACGAACCGACCTCCGCCCTCGATCCCGAAATGATCAAGGAAGTGCTGGATGTCATGGTGGAATTGGCCGGCACGGGCATGACCATGATGGTGGTGACCCATGAAATGGGCTTCGCCCGCCAGGTTGCCGACCGCGTGGTGTTCATGGATCAGGGTGAGGTGGTGGAAATCGGCACGCCCGATCAGGTCTTCAATGCACCAAGGACCGACCGGCTCAAGCTGTTCCTGAGCCAGATCCTGCGCGGGCATTGAATGCCCGCCATGCGCGGGATGCGGGGCAGACGTCTTGCTTTCCGGACGTGAAGGGGCAGAGTGCGCGGCAATGAGCCATTGGAAGGCGAAATCGCAATGAGCAGCCCCGCCGCTACCGAACGTGGCATACCCTCACTTGCCCTGGTTCTGGCAGTTCTGGGCGTGGTCTATGGCGATATCGGCACTTCGCCGCTTTATGCCATGCGCGCGGCGGCCAGTCATTTTGAGGAAGGCGGCGTTGAATCCTGGGAAATCCTGGGCCTGCTCAGCCTGATCATCTGGTCACTCATTCTGACTGTCACGGTAAAATACGTGTTTTTCATTTTGCGTGCCGATAACCGGGGTGAAGGCGGTATCCTGGCGCTAATGGCGCTGGCACAACGCAGTGTGGCGAATGAGCGGCTACGCTGGGCGATTGTATTGATTGGCATTGCTGGCGCCTGCCTGTTCTTTGGTGATGGCATCATCACGCCGGCGATTTCCGTGCTCTCGGCGGTGGAGGGGCTCAAGGTTGTCTCCCCCCATCTGGAAAAGGCGGTTTTGCCGATTTCAGTCGTGATCCTGCTGGCACTGTTTCTGGTGCAATATCGCGGCACGGCGAAAATGGGGGCAATCTTTGGGCCCATTTGTGCGGCCTGGTTTCTGGTGCTGGGGCTGCTTGGGCTTTGGGAAGTGCTGCACAATCCAGGCGTACTCGCGGCGATTTCACCGCATTGGGCGATTACCTTCTGCCTGCATTACCAGTTGATGGCCTTCATTGCCTTTGGCTCCGTCGTGCTGGCGGTGACGGGGGCCGAGGCGCTTTATGCCGATATGGGACATTTCGGCCGCCGGCCCATTCGCTGGGCTTGGCTGGTGATTGTGCTGCCGGCGCTGGTGTTGAATTACCTCGGCCAGGGCGCGCTTTTGCTGCGCGATCCGGCCGCACTCGAAAACCCGTTCTTCCTGCTGGCGCCGGAATGGTTCCGCCTGCCCTTGGTGTTCCTGGCAACCGCCGCCACCATTATCGCAAGCCAGGCGATGATCTCGGGCGCCTATACCATTGCGCGGCAATGCGTGCAGCTTGGCTTCCTGCCGCGGCTGGTGGTGCGCCATACCAGCGACACCGAAGAAGGCCAGATCTATATGCCGCAGGTCAATTTCGCCCTGCTGATCGGCGTGCTGATCCTGGTGGTGACGTTCCGCGATTCTGAGCGTTTGGCGGCGGCCTATGGCATTGCAGTGACGGGGACTTTCGTGTGCACTTCCTGCCTCGCCATGGTGGTGTTCCATCGCAAATTCGGCTGGCCCTTGCTTGGCGTGCTTGGCGTTTTCCTGCCGCTGCTGGCGCTTGATCTGGCGTTCTTCCTTTCCAATGTGCTCAAAATCCCCGATGGCGGTTATGTGCCGCTGGTGTTGGGCGTTGTGTTGTTCACCATCATGCTGACCTGGCATCGCGGGCGGGAATTGCTGTTCGCGCGTATCCGCCAGGATGGCCTACCGCTGAAATCCTTCATTGCGCGCCTGCCGCAATCACGCACCGTGCGCGTCCCCGGTACGGCGGTGTTCATGACCAGCCAGGCGGAATTCCTGCCCGGCGCGCTGCTGCATAACCTTAAGCACAACAAGGTATTGCATGAGCGGGTTTTGTTCCTGACCGTTACCAATGAGGATGTGCCGCAAGTCGGCGCTGATCGGCGCCGCGCGGTGGAAGAATTGGCGCCCAATATCCATCGCATTGCGCTGCGCTATGGCTTCCAGGAAAGCCCCAATATCCCGCGTGAGCTTGAAGCGTTGGCGGAATTGGGCATCCCCTATGAACCCATGCAGACCTCCTATTTCCTGGGGCGGGAAACGGTGGTGGCAGCCGCAGTGCCGAAAATGTCGCGCTGGCGGCAATGGCTGTTTGTGGTGCTCAGCCGGAATTCCCTTTCGGCCACGGAATTCTTCCGCATCCCATCTGACCGTGTGGTAGAATTGGGTGTGAAGGTCGCGATCTGACCCAGGTTGCGCGCCCCTGATGGAGGAGATGTGCATGGAGCGGATGCTGGTGACACTCTCCCTTGTGGCGGGGCCGGGCTTTCCCACGGGCTGCGTTGATCACCGCTATGAGATTGAGCTTGCGCTGGATGCGGCGGGGCACCCGGATGCGAAAGCCTGGGCCGAGGACCCCGCCCCCTGGCGCGCGCGGCGCTTTCGCCCGGATGCGCCGCCCGAGCAGGGTGATGTGCAATATGATGGCGATAATGGCTGGTTCATCCGCTTCAGCGGCAGCCTGGCCGAGCGCTTCGACGCGCCCGAGGCGCATTTCGACCCCGGCAGCAGCCCGATCCGGCCTGGGGAATATGTGGCGATCACGGAACCCGATGGCGGGGTGTTTGATTACCGGATTGTGGGGGTGGGGGCCTTGTGAGGGGCTGCGACGCGATTCGGTAATGCAATTGCATTGACAAGGCAATGCGTTTGCATTACATAGACTGGCCATCCCCGCCCTAACCCGAGACGTGCCATGCCCGCCGCGCTTGAAGTCGAATCCACCCTGACTGACCGCTATCAGACCACGGTGCCAGAGACGGTGCGCCGTGCGCTTCGCCTCGGCAAGCGCGACAAGCTGCATTACTCCATCCGTCCAGGCGGTGAGGTTGTGCTGACGCGTGCCGCGCCCGCCGAGGCTGAGGACCCTTTGCTCGGCCAATTCCTCGGCTTTCTGGCCAATGATATCGCGCGCCACCCGGAACGCTTGCAGGCGGTGGATGCTGGCCTTGCCGCGCGGCTTCACGCGCTGGTGGGCGATGTTGAGGTTGATCTTGATGCCGCGCTTTCGGCCGATGATGAATGAAGGCCGGCAAGCCAGCGCCGCTGGTGGTTCATGGCTGGACGGTATTCGCCCATCCGCTGTTTGTCGCGCAGCTTGAAGCGCTGGCGCGGCAAATAGAGGCGCTGCGGCAAAAGGACCCGGTGGGCTATCGGAACCGGAATGCCAGCAAGCGGCTGGCGGCGATTACGAAACTCGCTTTTGAAGTCATTCCAGAAGACCCGACGCGTGCGGAATATCGCCAAGGCGGCACGCTTGGGGATGAGCACAAGCATTGGCGCTGCGCCAAGTTCTTTCAGCAATACCGGCTGTTTTTTCGCTTCCATGCGGCAAGCAGGCTTTTGGTTTACGCCTGGGTGAATGATGAGGCCACCAGGCGCGCTTATGAAAGCCGCGATGATGTGTACCGGGTCTTTCGCCGCATGCTGGAAAGCGGCCATCCGCCCGATGATTGGGAAGCGCTCTTGGCCGAGGCGCGGGCGGCGGGGGAGGGGTTGCGGGCGATGGGGGCGGGCATTAGAGAGAATTGAAGAGGAAGCGAGGTTTGGAAGCGGTGTCCATGCTTCTCCCCTGGAACTGCCCCCCGATGAACGGCCCGGTCTACAGTGTAGTTCATTGTAGCAGTGAGGGGAGCGCATAAAACCTTCTCGTGTTTTGTGTTTGTATGGCTGAAAAAATCCAATTTTCTGGACTAACGACCATGTGCGTTGTCGGCGGGTCGGATACTGATAGGGTTCCTGTTCAGAAAAAGAAGAGGAAATTGGCTTGTCGGAAAACTCATCAGCTTCAACAACAGCGCTTCATGCCAAGTATTGGCTTGGCCCATACGCGATATTTGTTGCGATCCTTTACTTGTGGGGCTACTGGGGTACTTTTAATGTTAATGTATTGGAACATATAAATATATCGGAGGTTGTTAAAATTGCCGTCTATCCATTAGTTTCTGCTTTCTTGTTCTTCGTGATCGGGGTTCTTATTGGCCAATTCATAGCGCCTGGAAGTTCTCTCCCTCCAGGAGGCGGTAAAAACACAGCGTTGGGTAGATTTTTAGATAAGAAAATCGGCAAGATTTTTATTTTATTTTTATTCCTGGGTGTGTGTGCATTTATCTTTTTTGACTTCATAGGCTCGCGCGAAAAGTGGGCCATTTTGGCGATAGTTGTTGCTTTCGTAATTTATCTGCCACTGAAATCGTCAGATGTTTTAAGAAATGAATTGAAATCGGACGAGGTTCGGTCAGCTGCAATCTTCATTGTTTCAGCGCTAGTTCCATTCGCGTATGTTAGAGGAGCCATGAACGCTCAGGATATTCTGACTGGCAAAAATTTTCTGTATCAAAATATAGACCCCTCAAGTGTTCAAGACGATTCAGCAGCCGAACCAAGCGCTCGCCTTCGGTATTTGGGGAAGCTCAATGATCGCTTTATCTTCTTTGATCCGGTAAAGGAGGCCACGGTAATTGTTGCTATGGCCGAGGTAAAAGCGCTTGAACTGAAGAGGCACAAAGAAAGTCCTGGGATGGCGGCTTTGAAAAATGACTCCGACAGCCGCTCACGCGCCGCGGCTCCTGTGCAAGTGCCTGCTGTTCCGAGCACACCAAGTCAGCAAGCGCCGGCGCCACTTAGATGAAATCAGTTGAGCGTCTGGATTGATACGAAAAAAACAGGTCGGCTTTGCCTAAACCACATCCTATTGAATAGAGACCGGTTTACAAAGTCGATGGTGGAGCCAAGGGGAATCGAACCCCTGACCTCTTGAATGCCATTCAAGCGCTCTCCCAACTGAGCTATGGCCCCCCGGGGAAGAGGCGCGGTATTAGCGCCCAAGTTCGGCCTCGGCAAGGGGGCCATGCCATCATGAATGCATTTCGCCGTTGAGGCTCAGTCGCCCGCCGGCGGGCGGGCATTTGCTGCTTCTTTGGCGGCTTCCCTCGGCTCAAGGCCAGCCCCATGCTTGCGCCGCTCGGAAGCTGATGCTAAGTGCCCGCCCTTGTTCAAATCCACATTTTCGCTTGAGTGAAAGAGACCCGGCGCCATGGCCGTTCCTAAGAAGAAGACTTCGCCTTCCCGCCGCGGCATGCGCCGCAGCCATGAAGCGCTCAGCAGCTCCGCGCATCATGAATGCGCCAATTGCGGCGAATTGAAGCGCCCGCATCATGTCTGCTCCCATTGCGGCTATTATGATGGCCGTGAAGTGGTGGCGGCGGATCGCCTGAAGCCGGCCGTCCGGCTCTGATCCCGCGCATCCCAGGGCGCCGAGGCTCCCGCGATGGCTGATACGGGTTCCGCCTTTTCCCTGGCCATAGATGCCATGGGTGGGGATGCGGCGCCTGAGGTGGTGCTTGATGGCCTGGAATTGGCCGCCGAGCGGCATCCGCAGGCGCGCTTTCTTCTGGTGGGCGATGAGGCGCGCGTGGGTGGCGCCTTGGCGCGGCGCAAGCGGGCTGCTCGGGCTTGCAGCCTGCGTCATGCGCCTGAGGTCATCTCCGGTGATTTGAAGCCGACAGCAGCCTTGCGCATGCGCGGGTCTTCCATGCGCATGGCCATTGATGCCGTGGCGGCGGGTGAAGCGGCGGGCGTGGTTTCGGCGGGGAATACCGGGGCGCTGATGGCGCTTGCCAAGATCGTCATCAAGACCATGCCGGAAATTGATCGGCCGGCGCTGGCCGCGATTGGTCCCTCCGCGCGCGGCGATGTCGTGCTGCTTGATCTTGGTGCCAATGTGCAATGCGATGCGCGCAACTTGGTAGAATTCGCCATCATGGGTGATGCATTCGCGCGTGTGGCGCTGGGGCTTACCACGCCCAGCATCGGCCTTTTGAATGTGGGCAGTGAGGAATTGAAGGGCGATGACCGCGTGCGCGCGGCGGCCGAAATTCTGCGCGATTCGCATGTGGGCGCTCAGTTCCGCGGCTTCATCGAAGGCCATGATATTACCGCCGGCACCGTGGATGTGGTGGTGACGGATGGCTTTACCGGCAATGTCGCGCTGAAAACCGGCGAAGGGGCGCTGAAGCTGATGCGCGATTTGCTGCGCCAGGTCTTTACCAGCAGCGTGCCCGCGCGGCTTGGCTATTTGCTGGCGCGGCCCGCCTTGGATCGGCTGCGCGAATGGATGGACCCCAGGCGTTACAATGGCGCGATCCTGCTGGGGCTGAATGGCGTGGTGGTGAAATCCCATGGCGGGACAGATGCGCTTGGCTTCGCCCATGCCGTGGATGTGGCCATGGATATGGTGACCCATGGCTATAATGATCGCATTCGGGACGGATTTGACCGGCTTGCGGGCCGCAACAGGCTGGCGCCTTCGCCAACTTGATGTAGCTTAGCGCCATGGTCATGCGTGCGTTGATCGCCGGCTGCGGCGGCTACCTTCCCCCCTTGCGGCTTTCCAATGATGAATTGGCGGCGCGGCACGGGCTTGAAACCTCTGATGCCTGGATTCAGGAACGCACGGGGATCAAGTATCGCCATGTCGCCGCACCTGATGAAGCGGCATCCGATCTGGCCGCGGCGGCTGCGCGCGCTGCGCTTGCGGATGCGGGGGTGGAGGCTTCCAAGGTGGATGGCATTATCGTTGCCACCACCACGCCTGATTCGGGCTTTCCCGCGACCGCTGCGCGCGTGCAGGCCAAGATCGGCGCCGGGCCGGGTTTTGCCTTTGACATTACGGCGGCCTGCACTGGCTTTATCTATGGGCTTTCCATCGCTGAGGCGATGATGCGCGCGGGCCATGCCCGCCACGTGCTGGTGATCGGCGCTGAGGTCTATACCCGCATCCTGGATTGGACCGATCGCGGCACCTGTGTGCTGTTTGGCGATGGCGCCGGCGCGGTGCTGCTGAGTGCCGGTGAGGGTGCGGGCACCAATAAGGATCGCGGCCTGCTTTCAACCCATTTGCACGCCGATGGCCGGCATGGCGATATTCTGGTGGTCGAAGGCGGTGCCGGTTCCACCGGTGGTACGGGGCTATTGCGCATGGCGGGCAAGGAAGTGTTCCGCCATGCCGTATCCAAATGGGCCGCTGTGGTAGATGAGGCTTTGGCCGCCAATGGGCTGACCCATGCCGATGTGGATTGGCTGGTGCCGCATCAGGCCAATCAGCGCATCATTGAAGCCATGGGCAAGAAGCTGCACCTGCAACCGGGGCGTGTGGTAGTGACGGTGGATCGCCATGCCAATACCTCGGCCGCGTCCATTCCGCTGGCGCTGGCGGAAGCCCGGGGTGATGGCCGGATCAAGAATGGCGATCTGGTGGTGATGGAAGCCATTGGCGGGGGGCTGACCTGGGGGTCGGCCATTGCGCGTTTCTGAGATTTCATGAAGCGGGCTGTTGACGGCTGCGCTTGAAGCCGGTTTGCTGTATGTAACAGGGATAAACTGGGGCGGGGTCAATGGAAACCATCACGCGGGCCAATCTGGCCGAGGCTATCTATGCGCAGGTTGGTCTTTCGCGCAATGAAAGCGCTGATCTTTTGGAATCGGTGCTGGAACGAATTTCTGCCGTGCTGGAATCAGGTGAATCGGTGAAGATATCCTCCTTCGGGACCTTCCTGGTGCGCCAGAAGGGACAGCGCATTGGCCGCAACCCAAAGACCGGAGTTGAAGTGCCGATCCTGCCGCGCAAGGTGCTTTCCTTTCGCCCGTCGCAGGTATTGAAGGCACGGATCAACAATGAAGAAGTGGAAGACGAAGCATGAGCGATACTGATGATGCGGATGACAAGGGGCGCCCGCGCAAGGCGCCAACGGCCTTTCGCACCATCAGTGAAGTCGCCG
Organism: Roseomonas sp.; assembly: GCA_020249865.1. GTDB lineage: Bacteria > Pseudomonadota > Alphaproteobacteria > Acetobacterales > Acetobacteraceae > Neoroseomonas. The sequence goes on from JADCEV010000019.1 coordinate 57,079, forward strand.
ATGATTTGAATATTCCGCAGCATGTCTTGCGTTTCTGGGAAAGCAAATTTCCGCAATTGAAGCCGCTGAAGCGCGGCGGTGGGCGGCGCTATTATCGGCCTGAGGATATCGCGCTGCTGAAGCGCGTGGGCGATCTGCTCTATAATCAGGGCTATACCATCAAGGGTGTGCAGCGGCTGCTGCGCGACGGGACGGATGAAGGCCCAGGCCCGGTGGCGCTGGAATTGCCCTTGGGTGATCCGCCACCCGCCGCTGAGGCTTCCGAAGGCTTGGCGTTGAAGGCAGCTTTGGCCGAGCTTGAGGATATTGCGCGCGCCTTGCATCGGCTGGCGGCTTAGCCTTTGTTTTCTGGAGCCGTTTCGTAAGGGGTGGCAAGCCAGGATTTTGGGTGCTAAGCAGCGCCAAGTCGGAGCGTAGCGCAGCCTGGTAGCGCATCAGTCTGGGGGACTGGGGGTCGTGGGTTCGAATCCCGCCGCTCCGACCAATTCCAAAAATTGATGGTGGGAATGGATGCGTGGCTTCAACGCATCGGCCAGAGACGTGACCAAAGCCCCGCCGTGCCCTCACGCAGCCCCGCCCAGCCTTGTTCAATCTGCGCGCTGCCGACCGCCATGATTTCCTGCGCGGCCTCTGCATGGCGTTGCGTGGCGGCCCAGGCTTCCTGCGCCGCGTTTTCCGCTGCCCCGGCCAGATGCGGCGCCAGTGCCTCACCAAGCGCACACGCGGCGCGTTGTTCCGCACTCGGCGGATTGCCCAGAACAGCGTCCGTCAAGGCATCCCATGCGCGGCCAGACCCCAGCAGCAGAGAAATCGCAACACCGCCCGCCTGACCGATCAGGCAGCCATACCCCATGCGGGCCTCTGGCACGGCGCTTTTAGGCAGTAGTGGCGCGGGGGTGGTTGCCTCAGGCAGTTTCGGATTGAGCGGCGCAATATCGGAAGCCCACGCTGCCATGGGCGCAACAAGCAAAGCCTGGATTGCAAACGTGACGACAATTTTCCTCATGCGCGCTTCACCCCCCAGAACAAGGCCGGACCGCCTTTTACCACATCCTTGATGCTCCGCCGATAGGCTTGTGGCGGCAGCACGAGGCCGAGCGGGATGAAGGGCACTTCCTGCCACACCACGCGCTGAATATCCTCCGCAATGCGTTTCTCGGCTGCCAGATCAGGCGCAGCAAACCAGGCATCGCGCAATTCCTCAAGCCTCGGCATGGTGGGCCAGCCGGACCAGGCATTGGCGCCATTGCCGCGAATGGGCATGTGGCTGCCGGGCACCGAAACATCCAAGCCTTCCCAGGTGGTGCAAAAGGCGCTCCAGCCGCCTTGATCCACCGGGCCGCGATTGGTGCGGCGCTGGATTTGCGTGCCCCAATCCATCGAAATGAAATCCACATTGAAGCCGATGCGCTTCATGACATCGCTTGCGACCACAGCAAGGTTCTGCAGTACGGGCAGGTCTGTGGCCGACATCATCACCACGCGTTCATTCCTGTAGCCGGAAGCCGCAAGGGCTGCGCGCGCCGCATCCAGGCTGCGCGGGCCGGTCAGCACCTCAAGCCCTGCTTCATTGGCGAGCGGCGTGCCCGGCGTGAAAACACCCGCCGGCACATGTGAAAGCGTTTGATCCGTGCCGATGGACGCATCCATGAAAACGCGCTGATCAATCGCGGGCAGCAGCGCGCGGCGCACCGCGACATTGTCAAAAGGCGGATGAAGGAAATTGAAGCGCAGCACACCAAGATTGCCGGCGCTATTGATGCGGTCCACGACGATTTCGCGATGGCGCCGGAGTAGCGGCAGCAAATCCGCATGCGGCTGTTCCCACCAATCCGCTTCATTGTTTTGCAGCGCGGCCGATGCGGTGGAAGGATCGGGCATGATGCGCCATTCCACGCGATCAAAATGCACGGGCTTGCCGCCTGCCATGAAGTCCGATGCTTCCTGGCGCGTCTGATACCCGTCGAAACGATCATACACTGCGATGTCCCCGGAGCGGAACAGATCCTGCCGGAAACGGAAGGGGCCGCTGCCGGTGAAATCGCGGATTTGCTGAAAGGCATCGGTTTCGGCGATGCGTTCGGGCATGATGGCACAAATGCTGGCCGAGGGTTTGCCGAGCGCCCAAGCCAAGCCCGCCCAAGGCTGCTTCAGGCGAATTTCAAAGCGGTTGTCATCAAGCGCGCGCATTTCATTCAGCAGCACGCCAAGCCTTTGGCCCAGCACATCGCGCTTGGACCAGCGATTGATGGAAGCGATGCAATCCTTCGCGCGCACTGGTTCATTGTCATGAAAACGCAGGCCGGGGCGAAGCATCATGGTCCAGGTCAGGCCATCGGCAGAGATTTCATGCCCGGCCAGCATCTGGTGCTTGGGGCGAAAATCCGCGCCCAAACCAAACAGCGTGTCATAGACCATGAGGCCGTGATTGCGGACAATAACAGCCGTGCTCCAGACCGGGTCCATGCTGGAAAGGTTGCTTTGCGGAATGAAGCGAAGCGTGCGCGCTGCAGTCTGGCCGGTGGCGAAGCGCGGCGCGGCGAGTGCGGCGCCCGTGGCAGCAAGCAAGGAACGACGATGGAGCATGGCTGAACCCTTTCAAGCAACGGTATCATCAAGCATGCCGTTGCCAGGGCTCAGGCGGCAAGCCCGCCGTCGCGATATTTAGCGCTGTGTTGGGTAGTACAATGCCACCGTATGCGTCGCCTCAGCGAAGATCAGCCAGCGTTCCACCAATAGGCCAGCAAGCGCGCTGGCGGCGGCCAGCAAGCCAAAGGCCATGGCGGCGCCACCGCCGATGATGATGGCAAGACAGAAAAACAGCGCCGGCAGGGCAAAACCAAGCAGCAGCGCAATGGCACGCAGCCGCGCCGCATGTACGCGGCCGACGCGAAACACCATCTCGCGCAGCAGGTAATTGACCTCGGTATGCGGGCTTTCCAGCGGGCGTACCTTGCCGATGAAGCCAAGCCCCGTGGCGCTTTCGCGCGTGCTGCCTGCGGGCGTGGCATCCACACTCGCCCAATAGGCGCGCTTGAACATCAACGCTGCCAAGCCAAGTGCAGCTGCGACCAGTGCGGGGAAAAAGCCGCCGCCCCAGAAAATGGCGAGCATGGCGAGCAAGGATGCGCCGGAGAAACTCGCAAACAGCAAGTAGCCCGGCGCCACCATGGGGTGATGCCATTCCTTCACCGGCTTCAGCGACGCATAGATCATGCCCGTGCAATAGACGGTCACAACAGCGCCCAAGGCTGAAAGCAAGCCCGCAATCAGGATCAGCCGTTTTTCATCATGCGCTAGCGCGATCATGAATACCGTGGCCGGCAGAAACGTAGTTACCGCCGCGACACCTTCACGCGACAGCCAGGAAGACCGCCATTGGCTGAGCGCGCGCCAGGCGCGTTCCGGCCTTCCGAGATGCAGCAGCGATGAACATAGCCCCGCCGTGATCAGCGCAAGCGCAATGATGGCGGCGGTCGCGCCAAACAAGGTGCTTGCTGGCAAAAGGCCGAGCGGTTTCAACACACCGAGCCAGAACAACAGCCCATAGCCCGCGCCGGAAGCGACCGTGAAGAAAATGATGGAAGGCGCGGGTTTCATCGGGACAGCACCTTATCCATCCAGCGCAGCAGCGGGTTGGTGATTTGGCTCGGCAAGGGGCCGGCTTCCTTCGGCGCGGTCTTCACCTGGCTTGAAGCGTTGCGGGGCGGCAGATAGCGATTGACGGGCTGATAGCCCATCTCGGGCATCAGCTCATACCCGCCACGTTCGGCGACAAGTTTTGAGACATCGCTGTTCGGATCACCAAGATCACCAAAATGCCGCGCATTGGCGGGGCAGGTGGAAACACAGGCCGGCACGCGGCGGTCTTCCGGAATGGTTTCGTTATAGATGCGGTCAACGCAGAGCGTGCATTTTTTCATGACACCCTGGTCTTCATCCAATTCGCGCGCACCATAAGGGCAGGCCCAGGCGCAAAGCTGGCAGCCGATGCACATATCCGTATTGACCAGCACAATGCCATCTTCCGCGCGCTTATAGGATGCGCCGGTGGGGCAGACGGTCACGCAGGCCGGCGTTTCGCAATGGAGACACGACCGCGGGAAATGCACCGTGCGGCCTTCATCGCCATCACCGGCTTCATAGGCATGCACGCGGTTGAACCACACGCCTTCCTGCGCGGCAGAGTAAGGATGCTGATCGGGCAAGGGCGCCATATGGCCGCTGGTGTTCCATTCCTTGCAATTCGTCGCACAGGCATGGCAGCCGACACAGGTATCAAGATCAATGACAAGGCCAAGCTTTTTGGCGCTCGGCGCGGGTGAGGGCAGGGATGTCATGGCTTTTGCTCTCCTGCATTGAAGCGCAGAATCTTGGGCGGTTCGGGCATATTGGGTGGCGGTGTCAGCGTGCTTGGATGGGGCGCGGTGATGCCTTCCTCACCAGGGGCGCATTTCTTGATATTGACGCGCAAATCATACCAGGCGGCCTGACCAGTAATAGGATCGGCATTGGCCAGACGCGGGCCGGTTTGCGCGGGCAGCCATTCGCTGATGACGTGATTCAGCAAAAAGCCACGCTCGGCTTCCGCCGCATCGGGGCTCAACATCCAGGCACCAGCGCGTTTGCCAATCGCGTTCCAGGTCCAGACGGTGTCGGGGTTCACGCCTTCCATCAGCGTCACCTGCCCCTTCACGCGGCCATTGCGGCTTTCAACCCAGACCCAATCATCCTGCGCAATGCCCATGGATTCGCCCTTGGCACGGCTCATATACAGGCGATTGGCGCCGTGGATTTGCCGTAGCCAGGCATTCATTGAACCCCAGGAATGATACATTGCCATGGGCCGCTGCGTGACGGCCGAAAATGGGAAGCCCGATGTGTCATGCGCTTCCTGTTCAAGCGGCGCATACCAGATGGGCAACGGGTCGCAGTAGCTGCGCACGCGTTCACGCAAGGCTTCCGGTGGTTGCTTGGCGCCATGGCCTTCCGCAGCCAGGCGGAATTTCTGCAAAGGCTCTGACCAGATTTGCAAGACGATCTGATCAGACTTGCCAATCAGCCCCATCGCCTTGGCGTTTTCCAGATAGAGCTTGTTGGAATGCTTGAAATAGCTTTCCTCAGCGGAGAAATTATGCCGCCAGAAGCAGCCATTTTCGATATAGCGCTGCAATTGATCCGGGTTGGGTTTGCCCACGCCTTTCGCCGTTCCATCTTCACCGCGCCAACCCGCGAGCGGACCCACACCCGGCATGCGTTCGTGATTGACGATGTAATCCGCGTAATCCTTGAAGCGCGGGCTGCCATCTTCCTTGGTGAAGGCGGGCAGGCCAAGCCGCGCGCCCAATTCAATCAGCACATCCTGGAAGGGGCGCACATCACGATCCGGCTTCAGCACGGGCTGGCGAATGGCATCGCCTGGCCCATGAGAAGACCCAATCGGGCGATCCAGAATGGAAATGCAATCCCAGCGTTCCAGATAGGTCGTGTCCGGCAGGATCAAATCCGCATAGGGCACGGTTTCACTGAAAAACGCATCGGAATAGATCACGGTAGGGATGACGTATTCACCGGACGCATCCTTGGCCGTGAGGCATTCGATGGTTTCCAGCGGATTCATGGCGCTGTTCCAGGCCATATTCGCCATGAACATGAACAGGACATCAATCTTGTACGGGTCGCCCTTTGCGGCATTGCCGATCACGGTATGCATCATGCCATGCAGACCAAGCGGCGCTTCCCAGGAGAATGAATGGTCAATGCGGATGGGTGATCCATCATCATTCACCAGCAAATCATCCGGCCCATGGGTAAAGGACAGGATATTGCCGGCAAGCGGCGTATTGGCCTTGGAATTCTTGCCAGCCGGGCCCGGGCCGGGCGGAATGGGCCGCGGGAAGGGCGCCTTGTAGCGCCAGGAACCAGGCGTATCGATGGCGCCCAGCAGCATTTGCAGAATATGCAGCGCGCGGCAGGTATGAAAGCCATTGGAATGCGCGCTGATGCCGCGCATGGCGTGCAGCGCAACCGGGCGGCCGACCATCTTCTCATGCCGCCGGCCCAGCGTATCCGTCCAAGGCTGATCAAGCGTAATGGTCTGGTTGAACGCAACATCGGCCATCTCTGCCGCGATGCGGCGAATGCGTTCCGCATCCAGCCCGCAGCGTTCCGCGACTGCTTCCGGTGCATATTCAGCACCCAGATAGCGTTCCGCCATCAAGTGAAACACCGGGCGCGCCGCGCGGCCATCAGGCAGGGTGAAATCGCCGACCAGCACGGGGGAAAGATCAGCAGCGGCGGCATCCATCGCACCGCGCGCGCGGTCCCAGGCTAGCGGCTTGCCATCGGCGTCTCGGACAAAAAGCCCGTCATCCGCGCCGCCCGGATTGCGCACCACCAGCCAATGCGCATTGGTGTGGCGGACCAGGAATTCCGAATCTACCCAATCATGGCGCAGCAATTCATGGATCAGCGCCATGACGAAAAGCCCATCCGTGCCGGGGCGGATACCCACCCATTCATCGGCCACGGCGGAATAGCCGGTACGCACGGGATTGACCGAAACCACCTTGGCATTGCGCTTTTTCAGCGCCGCCAGGCCGGTTTTGATCGGGTTCGAATCATGATCCTCGGCGACACCCAGGATCAGCAGATATTTCGCGCGTTCCCAATCGGGCTCACCAAATTCCCAGAAGGAACCGCCAATGGTGTAAAGCCCGCCGGCCGCCATATTGACGGAACAAAAGCCGCCATGCGCGGCAAAATTGGGCGTGCCGAATTGCGCGGCCCAGAACCCGGTCAGTGATTGGGATTGATCGCGCCCGGTGAAGAAAGCGAGCCGCTTCGGGTCTGTTTCGCGCACCTTCTTCAAGGCGCTGGTGGCGATCTCCATCGCCTCATCCCAGGAAATCTCGGCATATTCGCCAGAACCGCGCGGCCCGACCCGTTTCAAGGGCGCCTGCAAGCGCGCGGGGCTATATTGCGTCATGATACCGGCGCTACCCTTGCCGCAGAGCACGCCCTTATTCACCGGATGATCGGGATTGCCTTCAATATAGCGCACCCGCCCATCCTTCAGGTGCACGCGAATGCCACAGCGACAGGCGCACATATAGCAGGTGGTGGTTTTCACCTCATCGCCGATCGGCGCCGAATAGGCGATCCGGTCCGTGGTGCTCCCGTCTGGCATCAGCCGTTCCTCCAGTCTTCTCAGAACAAGTAGCGCATGGCGGGGCGGCCCTGCAAAGGGGGTGGGGCGGCTTTGACGGAGCCCTGCCTCGGCCTTAGCGTCCCGGTCATATTACCGGAGACCGGCCATGAAGCTGCCAACACATGGGCGCTATCAGCATAGCGCCATCCCCCATCGCCCCACCTATGAATGGCCCAATGGGGCGCGGTTGGCGGTGGTGCTGTGCAATAATATCGAAGCCTTCGCCTTTCGTGCCGGGCTTGGCAGTGACAGTACCGGCGCCGCCGCGCCGCAATCCCAGCGCAATTACGCCTGGCGGGATTACGGCAATCGCGTGGGGCTTTGGAACATGCTCGCAATGTTCGATGAATATGGCCTGCCTTGCGCGCATAATGTGAATGGGCTGGTTTTGGATACCTGCCCGGAAATTGCGCCGGCGCTGATGAAGCGCGGGGATGAATTCATCGGCCATGGGCGGACCAATGCCGAACGCCAGGATATTTTGTTTGAGGATGATGAGCGCCGGCTGATTGCTGAAAGCCGCGACGCCATCATTCGCCATACCGGCAAGGCGCCGGATGGCTGGCTTGGCCCTTACATTACGCAATCCGCGACAACGCTGGATCTGCTGAAGGAAGAAGGTTTCAGCTATGTCATGGATTGGCCGGCGGATGATCAGCCTTTCTGGATGAGCACGCGCGCCGGGCCGATGCTTTCCGTGCCTTACTCTGTCGAATTGAACGACAGCCCGGTCATGGTGTTTCGCCAGCAGGCGGCGCGGGATTTCGCTGATATGGTGGTGGATCAGTTTGACGAAATGCTGGATCGCTCGCGCGATATGCCTTTGGTGTGTTCCATCGTGCTGCACCCGTTCATCATCGGTCAGCCCTTCCGTCTGCGCCCCTTCCGCCGCGCCATGCAGCACATCCTGACGCAGCGCGATAAGATTTGGCTCGCCCGCCCCGGAGAGGTCGCGCGCCACGCGGCCAGCCTGCCCAAGGGCATTGTGCCGGGGTCGGAGCTGCTGCCATGAACCGCAATCTGCCGCAGTGGCGTTCACTGCTTTACGTACCGGCCAGCGAAGAACGCTTTGTTGCCAAGGCGCATGAACGCGGCGCGGATGCGATTATTCTTGATCTGGAAGATGGCGTGGCGCCGGATGCCAAGGTACCCGCGCGGGCAGGTTTGGCGGCTTCAGCGGCCAGCGCGCGACGCAATGGCGCGGATATTGTGGTGCGCATCAATCGCCCGCTCCGCATGGCAGCCGAGGATATCGCCGCTGCCGCTGCGGCGGGCGCGGATGGGCTGATTTGCACCAAGATGATGGGGGCGGATCATGTGCGCTTGCTCTCAGAACTCGCGGCCGAATCGGAAATGGCGGCGGGGCGCCCGCTGGGCTCGCTGCGCTTCATTGTGTTGATCGAAGATGCGGCTGCCTTGCGCCATGCGGATGCGATTGCCGGCGCTGATCCGCGCATTGTGGCACTGGGTGTGGGGGGAGAGGATTTGGCGACCGATCTGGGCGCCGAACCCACCCCGGATGCCTTGGATTTGCCCAAGCGCCTTGGGCTGATTGCCGCGCGTGGCGCGGGGATTCTGCCGCTCGGCTTTATCGGCACCGTCGCGGGCTTGAAGGATCTGGATGGTTATCGCGCCATGCTGCGCCGGTCGCGGGCGATTGGCTTTGCCTGTGCGTCCTGTGTGCATCCTTCTCAGGTCGCCATCATCAATGAGGAATATGGCGCGCGGCCTGAGGAGGTTGCGCGCGCCAAGCGGCTGGTCGCTGCTTTTGATGCCGCTTTGGCAGAAGGCAAGGGCGCGGTCGCTTTTGAGGGCGATATGATTGACAAGCCGATTGTGGAGCGCGCGAAGAAGCTGATCGCGCGCGCGGGTTAAACGACCGCCGTCATCCCGCCATCCACGTAAAGCAAATGGCCATGCACGAAGTCTGAGGCGGGGGCAGCTAGAAAGACGGTGGCGCCCACCAATTCCTCCACCTTGCCCCAGCGTCCGGCCGGGACGCGTTTGCAGAGCCAATCGCTGAACTCGGCGTTCTGCACCAAAGCGCTGGTCAGTTCCGTGGCGTAATAGCCCGGTGCCACGCCATTCACATTGACGCCGTGTTTCGCCCATTCGGCGCAAAGTGTGCGGGTTAGCATCCGCAGCGCCCCTTTGCTCGCGGCGTAAGGCGCGATGGTGGGGCGGCCCAATTCGCTTTGCACGGAGCAGATGGTGATGATTTTGCCGGCGCCGCGCGGCACCATGCGTTTGCCGGCAGCCTGGCAGCAATACCAGACGCCGTCGAGGTTGGTGCCAAGCACTTCGCGCCAGGTTTCGGGGGGCATTTCGGTGGCGGGGGCGCGGCGCATGATGCCGGCATTGGCGACGAGGATATGGATTGGCCCGATGGTGCTTTCCATTTCCGTGAAGGCGTTTTCGACTTCTTTGGGATCGGTCACGTCGAAGGCGCGGGTGATGGTTTCGATGCCTGCGTCCTGAAGTTTTTTGTGCGCGTTCTGGAGCCTTTCCGGATCGCGCCCATTGATGATGACGCGCGCCCCCGCTTCTGCGAGCCCTTTTGCGAGTGCAAAGCCAATCCCCTGACTTGACCCTGTGACGAGCGCGTTCTTCCCCGTCAGATCAAACATCTTGCTCATCCACGTATCACCCCGCCATCACGTAATTTCTGGAAATGCGCCGCGCCCAAAGCCGGTTCCAGCACTTCCGTATTATGTTCCCCCAGCTTCGGCGCGGGCCGTGCGAGGATCCCTGGTGTTGCGGATAGCCGCGGCACCATCCCATGCATGGGCAGCCAGCCGCCAGGCATATCGGCGTCTGGCACCTCAATCAGCGCCTCGCGTTCAATGGCATAGGGGTCCTTGTCGAGCATTTCGGTATCCATGATTGGCCCGATGGTGACACCGGCCTTGTCGAAATGCGCCAGGTTTTCTGCCATGTCGCGGGCGCCGATGAAGCTGCCGATGATGGCATCAAGCTCCTGCCAGTTTTTCACGCGCGCTGGGTTATTGGCGAAGCGCGGGTCGGTAATCAGCGCTTCCTGGCCGATGGACCGCAGCAGCTTTTCCGTCATGCCTTGGGTTGAGGCAGAAAGGCAGACCCAGCCGCCATCCTTGGTGCGATAGGCGTTGCGCGGCGATGTATTGGTGCTGCGGCTGCCGGTGCGTGGCTTGCGTTTACGGGTCAGGCGCCAATTCGCCACTTGCGGTTCCAATACGCTGAAGAGTGGCTCGAATAGGGAGACATCAATCACCTGCCCCTGTCCGGTGGCTTCCGCATGGCGCAGCGCGATCATGGCGGCGGCGGCACCATAAAGCCCAGCATAGGCATCGCCCATGAACATCGGCGGCAGCACCGGTTCGCGGTCTTCAAAACCATTGATGGCGGCGAAGCCCGAATAGCCTTCAACCAAGGTGCCGAAGCCTGGCTTGTGGCGGTAGGGACCATCTTGCCCCCAGCCGGACACACGCGCGATCACCAGGCGCGGATTGGCGGCGAGCAAGCTTGCGGGATCAAGCCCCATTGCTTCCAGCACGCCGGGGCGGAAGCTTTCCACCAGCATGGCGGCGCCCTGGGTAAGGGCGCGCACGGCGGCTATGCCCTCAGCGCTTTTCAGGTCAAGGCAGACGCTTTTCTTGTTGCGGCAGATGGTCTTCCAACTGGTCTCGATGCCGCCCACACGCCAGGCGCGCAGCGTGTCGCCTTCGGGCGGTTCTACCTTGATAACTTCCGCGCCGTGATCAGCAAAAACCTTGGTCAGGATATTGCCGGCGACAAGGCGCGATAGGTCAATGACGCGCACGCGATCCATCGCTCCTTTCGCGCTGGGGTCGAAGCTTTTGCGGTGCATTTCAGCCATCGGATCAGTCCAGCTTGATGTTCGCCGCTGCCGCCACTTCGCGCCAGCGCGCGAGTTCAACGCCCAGGATTTCGCTGAAGGCTTGCGGCGTGGCGGGTGATGGGCGGGCACCTTCGCTTTGCAGCAGCTTCGCCATTTCCGGATCGGCGAGCGCGGCATTGGCTTCCGCGTTCAGGCGCGTGAGGATGTCGGGCGGCAGGCCGCGCGGCGCAAACAGCCCCCACCAGATATCGCTTTCATAATCAATGCCGGCTTCCTTGACGGTGGGGCCGGGGGGTGAGCCATCGGGCGCACCTGGCGCGGTATAGGCCAAAAGCCGCACGCGGCCTTCGCGCACCACGCCGGCTGCGCTTGGCATGGTGGTGATCAGCACGGGGATATGGCCAGCGACAAGGTCCGTCACGGCGGGCGGCATGCCGCGATAGGGCACGTGATTCATCTTGATGCCGGCGCGCAGGCAGAAATACTCGGTGACGAAATGATTGATGCCGCCAGGGCCGGAGGAGCCATAGTCAATCGCGCCCGGCCTTTCGCGCGCCATGCGCACCAGATCAGTGACGCTGCGGGCCGGGAAATCGGGGTGCACCAGCACGATGAAGGGCGAACGCGCGAGTAGCGCGACGGGCGTGAAATTCTCCAAAACGCCCCAGGGCACGCGCTGCGTGATGGAAGTGGTGGCGAAGGAGGAGGAGGAGACCATGAGCGTATAGCCATCCGCGGGTGCTTGCGCGACGGCGGTGGCGCCAATGGCGCCGCCCGCACCGGCGCGATTATCAATCACCACGGGCTGCCCAAGGCGGGCTTGCAAACGCTCCGCCAGCGGGCGGGCGACCACGTCGTTGGAGCCACCGGGCGGGAAGGGCACGACGATTCGCACCGGCCTTGCGGGCCAGGGCGCCTGGGCCAGTGCCGGGGCGGCAAGCGGGCTCAAGGCGGCGGCCAGAAGGGCGCGGCGGGGCAGGGCAGGGGTCATCAGGTGGTCTCCCGGACGGTAATGGCGCCAGTTTTGCCTATTGCGGCGCTTCTGCGAAGCCGCCCGCCCCTGTTCATCATGGTCGTGATTGGCCATCATGGACCACTCACGAAGGATTCTAGTCAGCAATGGCCGATGACAGGCCTTTCAGGGAATGGCCCTTGGATCAGCTCGCCGAACATGCGGCGCAGCATAAGTCCGATCGTGTCCTGCTTTCCCAATTGCTCATTGAAACGGAACGTCGCCCGGGCGCGCGCGCCAAGCTGATCGCGCGGCGGATTGAGAATACGCTTGCGAATATCCTGACCAAGGTGCCAGGCCGCGGCGCGCCGCCTGAGGAAATGCGCCGCTACTTGGCTATCGCTGCCGAGGAAATCGCCGTGCTGCGCAAGCGCCTACAGGATGCGGAGGCGGAGCTGAAGAAGCTCAAGGAAACGCCGGCGGATGGCAGCCCGCATGCGCGGGTCTATCTGGCACCCAATGCGCCGCTTTGGCTGATTGTGGAAGTACGCCGCGCCTTCCGGCGACGTTATCACCCTGATCGGCAGACCGATCCCGAAAAGCGCCAGAATGCCGAGGAGATTTTCAAGCGCGCCGAGGAGGTGTTTGAAAACCTGCAAGGCCGCGGCGAGGATTGACGACGCATCCTGGATGTTCAGCCGTGCCTGCCCTGGATCAATTCCGCACATAGCCGCGGAATATGTTGCGCAAAGGGAAAGAAACCGCGCCCGGCCAGGGGCCAGCACGCTTCATCCCAAGGGCGGCGCAATGCCGCAACACCAAAGGGGCGCAGGGCATCCGCGAGCCATCCGACGGGCGCTTCAGGCATCACCACCGCATCGCGCGAGATAAGATCAGGCAAATCCGTTAGCGCCACACGCTCAGCCGGCACGCCGAAATGCTGAGCGGCGCGGGTCAGCCCATCTTCCAATGCACCATCCACAAAATTTTGCATCAGCGGCGCGGCGCCGAGCGGTGAACGCGCCTCAGGACAGCACACGCCGATCACGCGCTGCACGTGAAGCCCCGCCAGCGGCAGGCTTTCAGGATGGAGATCATCCTCATGCAGCAGCAGCACGACCGGGCCAAGCGGCGGCGCCGGCAAGGCAGGGATCGGGCGCGGCGCGGGCGGATCAGGCCCCTGCAAGGGCAGCGGCTTTTCGTTCAAGGCGCCATGCGGGGCGAAGCGCCCGCCCGTATGGCGCGCGATATTCTCGGCGCGCGCGACATAATGCTTGCCCTTGGTATGCAGCCCCGCCACCCAACGCCAGGACAGCGTATTGGACGCCGCATCCCCATCCAGCAAATGCCGCAAAAAGAAATCCGCGCCCAATTCCCAAGGCAAGCGCAGCGTAAAAATCCAAATGCTCGCAAACCACATGCGCGCGTGATTGTGCAAATAGCCGGTTTCAACCAATTCCCACACCCAGGCATCGAAACAGCCGATGCCCGCCCGCCCCGCAATCGCGGATTCATAGCCCTCAGGCGGCGTCGCTACGCCCGCCGCAACACGCGCCCGATACGCATCCCAAACCGCCGGGCGCTGCGCCAGCCAGCCCTTCCAATAACTCCGCCAGAAAACCTCCTGGATGAATTTATCGGCAACCTCGGCGCCATGCGCAGCAATGGCAGCGGCGACAACCTCCTGCTCGGTGATCAGGCGGTGGCGGATATAGGGCGAAAGCGCTGAGACATAACCGGGCTTACCGGGGCCGGGGTCGTGATTGCGGCCATCCGCATAGGCGCGGCCCATCAAAGGGGTGAAAGTGGCAAGGCGGGCAAGGCCGGCGGCGCGAGTGGGGGGCATCACAGATGATTAAAAAAAGGCCGGAGGGCTCTGCCCTCCGGACCACCCGCCAAAGGCCGACAGGCCTCTGGACTCCATACTTAAAGCTTTTCGACTTGGCCGTATTCCAGATCCACCGGGGTCGAACGGCCAAAGATGGAAACGCTGACCTTCAGGCGGCCCTTTTCCTCGTCCACCTCCTCAACCACACCATTGAAGGAGGTGAAGGGGCCATCAGCCACACGCACCTGCTCGCCAACCTCATAAACCACAGCAGGCTTGCGCGGCTTGTCCACACCTTCCTGCATCTGCTTCAGCAAACGCTCAGCCTCAGAAGCCGGGACAGGTTGCGGCTTGTTGCGGGCGCCAAGAAAGCCGGTGACCTTTGGCGTGTCCTTCACCAAATGCCAGGCATCATCCGTCATTTCCATCTTCACCAGCACATAGCCGGGGAAGAACTTCCGGTCCGTATCCACCTTCTGGCCGCGCCGCACCTCAACCACCTGTTCGGTTGGCACCAGCACTTCATCGAACTTGTCGGCCAGGCCCTTTTGCGCAGCCTGCTGCTTGATCTGCTCGGCGATCTTGCGCTCAAAGCCAGAATAGACGTGCACGACATACCACTTCTTCTCGGCCACGGTGCCGTACCTCCTTAAAACCTTGCTCAGCCGATACCAAAGACCAGCCGCATGGCCAACTGAATCAGCTGATCAACCACCAGGAAGAAAATCGCAGCCAATGTCGAAAGCCCCAGCACCAGCCCCGTGGTGACAAGGGTTTCCTTGCGCGCCGGCCAGGTCACCCTGGAGGCTTCCTGACGGACTTCCCGAACAAATTGCGCGGGATCGAGCTTGGCCAATGTCGGTTCCCCTCAAAAAACCAAGGGTGGCAGCCCTATCAGACCCCCACCCAAAGACAAAAAACTACCTAAAATGGCAGGGGTGGAGGGTCTCGAACCCCCAACCTCCGGTTTTGGAGACCGGCGCTCTAGCCAATTGAGCTACACCCCTAAACACGGCCGAGACGGAAACCACCCTAGCCGCGCTGACCGAAGGCGGAAAGGCCGAAACCTCTCCGCCCCCAAGCTTTCTTACGCCGTGATCTTCGCGACAACGCCGGCGCCGACAGTGCGGCCACCTTCACGAATGGCGAAGCGCAAGCCTTCATCCATCGCGATCGGCGCAATCAATTCCACATCCATCGACACATTGTCACCCGGCATCACCATCTCCACACCTTCCGGCAGAGA
>JADCEV010000002.1 GCA_020249865.1 Roseomonas sp.
GCAGGAAGCGCCGGTGTTTCGCGCTTCCTTCGACCGCCCCAATATCCTGATCGAAGCCGCGCCGCGGGAGAATGAACGGGGCCAAATCCGCGCCCTGATCCGTGAAGCGGGTGGCACCGGCATCATCTATTGCGGCAGCCGCGCCAAGACCGAGAGCACTGCCGCCTGGCTGCGCGATGATGGGCTGGAGGCGATTTCCTTTCATGCCGGCATGGAAGCCAGCGCCAAGCGAGAAGCGCATCGGCGCTTTTCACGCGGTGAGCAGATGGTAATGACCGCGACCATCGCCTTCGGCATGGGCATTGATCGGCCTGATCTCCGTTGGGTTGCGCATCTCGATCTGCCGCGCTCACCTGAAAGCTGGTATCAGGAAATCGGTCGCGCGGGGCGTGATGGCCTGCCGGCGCGCGCCTTGTTGCTTTATGGCGCGGGCGATATTGCGCTGGCGCGCCACCGCATTGCTGAAAGCCCGGCTAATGAGGATCAAAAGCGCGTGGAACGCGCCCGCCTTGAAGCCATGGTAGGTATTGCAGAAGCGGCGAGTTGTCGCCGCGCGCTATTGCTGCGCTGCTTTGGTGAGGAACCGGAACGCGAAGCCTGCGGGCATTGCGATATTTGCCTGCGGCCACCTCGGCTTTTCGATGGCACCATCGCGGCGCAGAAAATGATCTCGGCCGTGCTGCGTACCGGTCAGCGCTTTGGCGTGATGCATGTGGTGGATGTGCTGCGCGGGCGCCTCACGGATAAGGTCGCGCAGTTTTCCCATGATAAGCTGCCGACTTTCGGCGTGGGCAAGGATTTGCCCGATACAGCCTGGCGCGGCGTGGCGCGGCAATTGGTGGGCCGCGGCGCCCTGGATGTGGCCGTGGAAAACCACGGAGAGCTTGTCGCCACCGAAGCCGCGCGCCCCATTCTGCGCGGCGAGGATGTGGTGATGCTGCGTGAAGATGTTGTGCAGGCCAGCAAGAAAACGCCGGCAGTGCGAAAGCCGTCTGAGGTGGCGGGCATTGGTTCCGATGATCCGGTGTTTGAGGCGCTGCGGAGCTGGCGCCGTGGCATAGCGCAAGCGCAATCCGTGCCGGCCTATGTGGTGGCGGATGATCGCACCCTGGCCGGCATCGCCGCGCGGCGCCCGGCCTCAACCGATGAATTGCTGGAAGTGCCGGGCATGGGGCGTTCGCGCGTGGAACGCTACGGCGCCGATATTCTGCGCATCATTGGCGAGGCGGGCTGATACCCCCTTCAGATCGCGCTATTCACCCCAAGCCGCTTCGCAGTGCCGAGGATATTCGCCCAGGTATCGGGCGGCAGCGGCACACCATCGGCAAGGCGTTCCGCGCGCCGTGTCGCCTCCGGCTCACCGGGCAGCAAAACGGGCGCTTCCGGATCAGCCGGGCGCGTTTCTGAAATCCAGGCGGCATAGGCCAAGCCCATGCGTTCAAACTCCGCCTGGGTGCCGAAATGCTTGGGCGAGATGAAAATCGAAAGCATACCATTGGCGATGCGCGTGCGCTCAGAAACCGGGCCGCTGGTGCCGCCTGCGGTCAGGCAGCCCGCCAGCATTTCGCACATGAAGGCCAAGCCAGAACCCTTATGTTCACCAAAAGCGCGAATGGCGCCCGTGCCCTTGGAAACGTCGCGCGGCCCCACCGCTTCATAAGGTCCGTAAAGCGTGTGCGGGTCGGTCGAAAGCCGGCCATCGGCTTCAATCAGCGCACCTTCCGGCAGCGCCTTGCCACCGGATGACGCCACCAGCACCTTGCCTTCCGCAACCAGTGATGTCGCGAAATCCAGCAGGATGGGCCGGCCCGGCAGCGGCACGCCGATCGAAATCGGATTGGTGGAAAAACGACGCTCCACACCGCCAAAAGGGGCAACCAGGATGGAGCCCGCGACATTGACGAAATGGATCGAAATCAGCCCTTCTTCCATCGCCTGTTCGGCATAGGCGCCAACGCGGCCGATATGTCCGGCATTGCGCAGCGCCGTGATGCAAACGCCATTTTCGATCGCGCGCTTGATGCCAAAATCAACTGCCTGAGGTGCCACGGTCTGGCCAAAACCCCATTTGCCATCAATCACGGCGAAGGTACCGCCATCCGTCACCACATCGGCGGTCTGGCCCTTCAGCACATAGCCCGCTTCCAGCCATTCCACATAACGCGGCACGCGCACCACACCATGGCTGTCATGCCCGGCCAAATTCGCATCCACCAAATGGCGGCTGATGCGCCGGCTTTCCGGGCCATCACAGCCGGCCGCCTGAAACACATTGGCGACCAGCGCATCAAGCGCCTCGGCATTGATCATCTCATAGGGGGTGCTGCCCATTACTCGAACTCCGCAAAAGGAAAAGCGCGCCAATAGTATTGCCCGGCGCGGCGCGATTACATGGCGGCGATCTTCTTCGCCTGTGGCGCCAGCAGGCGCATATAGGTCGGCGTCACCAGCATTTCGGTGATATTGGCGCGCGCCGGCATGGTCGCCACAAAGAGCGCCATGGCCGCCAGGTCTTCGGGTTGCAGCAGGCGTTCAATATCTTCCTGCGGCACGGGCTCCGGCCGGTTCTTCAGGATATCGGTCGCCACTTCGCCCGGGCAGATGCAGCAGGAACGGATGTTATGAATGCCGTTTTCCTGATTGATGCTTTGCGACAGCGCCACAAACCCATGCTTCGCCGCCGTATAACCAGGGCCCGACAGAAAGGAGATATTCTTCCCCGCCATGGAGGCGATTTGGATGATATGCCCGCCGCCGCGCTTCCTCATGCCCGGCAGCACCGCGACCGAGGTGAAAAACGGCGCGGTCAGATTGCCATCCACCAGGCTGCGAATGGCCTCAGGCGTCAATTGATGCAGATAGCGCTTGGGCAGATTGACGCCTGCGTTATTCACCAGGATATCCGGCCCACCGATGGTGGATTCAACCTTGGCAAGCGCTGCAGCCACCTGTTTTTCATCGGTCAAATCCGCCGGCACAATCACGGCACCACTGCCGATCATCTTCGCGGTTTCTTCCAGCGGCGCGACACGCCGGCCGGTCAGCGCAACCTTCGCCCCCTCGGCAGCGAACAGAATGGCAATCGCGCGGCCAATACCGCTGCCCGCACCGGTGACCCAGGCGGTTTTTCCTTCAAGGCGTTTCATCACAAAACCTTATCAGAGGTGGGGTCAATCAGATGCATCTGATCCATGTGCGCAATCAGTGACAGCGGCGCACCGACAGAAGCCGGAGTCGCGGGATCAAGCCGGGCAGAAACCTCCGTCCCGTCAAGCTTGAAATGCACCAGAGTTTCCATGCCCATGGGTTCAATCACCTCGGGCTTCAGCGTCAGCGGCACGGTGTTATTCTTATCGGTCGGCTTGTCATCCGTCAGGTGTTCCGGGCGGATGCCAAACAGCACATTCTTGCCGACATGCGGCTGATAGCGCGCGGTGCGCGATGCCGGCACATCCAGCACAATATCATGCGGCAGTTGCAAGCGCAGCGCGCCAGATGCCTGTTCCAGCTTGGCGGGAATGAAATTCATCGAAGGGCTGCCGATGAAGCCTGCCACGAATTTCGTCGCCGGGTTGTGATACAGCTCCTGCGGTGGCCCCACCTGTTCGATGATGCCGTGATTCATCACCACGACACGATCCGCAAGCGTCATGGCTTCCACCTGGTCATGCGTCACATAGACCGTGGTGGTATTCACCGTCTGATGCACCTTCTTGATTTCGGTGCGCATCTGCACGCGCAGCTTGGCATCAAGGTTGGAAAGCGGTTCATCGAACAGGAACACCTTGGGGTCGCGCACAATGGCGCGGCCCATCGCCACACGCTGGCGCTGGCCGCCCGAAAGCGCCTTGGGCTTGCGGTCCAAAAGCGGCGTGATGTCCAGAATGCGCGCGGCTTCCTTCACGCGACGATCAATCTCCGCCTTGGGAAATTTCCGCAGCATCAGGCCGAAGGCCATATTATCATAGACGCTCATATGCGGATACAGCGCGTAATTCTGGAACACCATGGCGATGTCGCGGTCGCGCGGCGGGATATCATTCACCACCGTGCCGCCAATGGCGATATCGCCTGAGGTGATTTCCTCCAGCCCCGCAATCATGCGGAGCGTGGTGGATTTGCCGCAGCCCGAAGGCCCGACCAGCACCACGAATTCATGATCAGCGATTTCAAGGTCAATGCCTTTGACCGCCTGAACACCGCCTTCATAGGCCTTGACGATTTTGCGAAGCGATACCTGAGCCATGTTTGATCAACCCTTGGTCGCGCCGGCGGTCAGGCCAGCGATGTAATAATCCATGAGGAAGGCATAAATGATCACCGGCGGCAGTGCCGCCATCAGCGCACCGGCCATGATCTGCCCCCAAGCGAAAGTATCCGCCCGCACCAGCTGGGAAACGACCCCGATGGTGAGCGGCATCTGATCCGGCGTGGTGACGAAGGCCGTCGGATAGACAAAGGCCGCCCAGGAAACCGTGAAGGCAAAGATTGTCGCGGCGATGATGCCGGGCAGTGCCACCGGGATGAAGATCTTGATCAGCATTTGCGGCCAGGTGGCGCCATCAATCAGCGCCGCTTCATCCAATTCCTTGGGGATGGAGGCGAAATACCCGATCATGATCCAGGTGCAGAAGGGAACCGTCAGCGTCGGATAGACCAGGATCAGCCCCCAAACGGAATTGAGCAAGCCAAGCCCGCCCACAATCTGATAGAGCGGAATGAACAGCAGCGTATCCGGCACCAGGTAAGTCAGGAACACACCGGTCGCCAAAACCTGGCTGCCCCAGAAGCGCATGCGCGCCAACGCGAAAGCCGCCAATACCGAAATCACCATGGTCAGTGCCACGACACAGGCGGTGACAATGGCACTATTGACGAAGAATTTCAGGAATAGCGGGTTTTCCAGGATCGCCCAGTAGTTTTCTAGCGTTGGTTCGCGCACGATCCAGGGATTGCCGGACATATTGGCAATTTCACCGCTGGTCTTGAGGCTGGTGATCAACATGTAAAAGGGTGGGGCGAGGAAAATCAGCGCCGCCACGGACAGGGATGCATAGGCCGACCAAAGGGCCCAGCGCCGTTCAGCGCGCAAGCTGCCCGCCTTGTGGTAGATTCCGGGTAGGTCGCGGTTTGTTGTCGCCGACATTACATCTGCTCCTTATTACGCCGCGTAACGCCGCGCAGGACGAAAAAGGCGCAAATGGCCAATACCGGCATCATGAAAAGTGACACCGCGGCGCCGCGCGGAATATTGCCAGCCAGAATGCCGACTTGGAACGCGTAGGATGCGAAGACATGCGTCAGGTCGCGCGGTCCACCATTGGTCAGCACCCGCACGATATCGTAATTGGCGAAGGTGACGATCAGGCTGAACAGCACGGTAATGGAAATGATATTGGCCATCATGGGGATGGTGACGTAGCGAAGCCTTTGCCAGCCTGTAGCGCCATCAATCGCCGCCGCTTCATAAAGCTGTTCCGGCACGGATTTCAGCGCGGCCAGATACATGATCATGAAGAACGGCGCGCCGATCCAGACATTGACGATGATGATGGAAATGCGCGCCCACCAGGGCTGACCAAGCCAGGGAATTTCCGGCACGGAAATGATTGAAAGCAGCCAATTGATGGATGAATAGGAAGGATCAAACATCCACCACCAGCCAAGGGTGGAAAGGGCGGGCGGGATCACCCAAGGCACCAGCAGCATGCCGCGCCATTTGCGCTGCCCCTTATCGGGTATGCCATGCAGCATATGCGCCAGCCAAAAGCCGATCAGTGCCTTCAGCAGCACCGCCGTAATGGCGAAAAAGCATGATTGGAAAACGACATCCCAGAAAGTGTCGGATTCAAACAGGATTTCATAATTGGCGAAGCCGACAAAGGCGGTCATGCGCCGGTTCAGCATGGAAAGATAGATGCCGAAAGCGGCAGGATAGGCGATCAGCCCCCCCACCACGATCAGCAGCGGCAAGGCCATCAGGAAGGCGATCGATGATCGCCGGCGCGCAAAGCGTTGCAAAGAACCAACGCGCGCCTGATCGGCGCCAATGGTCGAAGTGGCGGAAGCCATCCTTCCTCTCATCCCCCATATTGTTCGTTAAAGACGGGCGGCCGTTTCACCACAGGCCGCCCGCCATAGGCACTTGTTCAGCCGCCGCGGCGGATGACGTTCAATTCGCGTTCAAGCCAGGTAAGCGCCTGATCCACGCTTTCACCCGCCTGGGCGATGCGTGCGATGGTCTTGGTATTCAGCGCATTGGTATAGGCCTGCACCGCAAATTCCGCCGGCGCCGGCGCAAAGGCCACGCTGGTGCGCGCATTGTGGTGCGCCTTTTGCGGGTAATTGAACACGGTCCCCTTCGGCGGCCCTTCGTTTTCCCAAATCGGGAAGTCGCTCATGCTCAGGAAGGGTGGGATGTCATAACCGTTGGAAGTCGTGGTCTGACGTTCCGCGCTGGTGCGTTCGGAAAGGAATTCCAGCAAGCCCTTGGCCGCGGTCTTGTTGCGGCTGAAGGACCAAATGCCCCAGAAATACGGCAGGTATGGCGTGAAGCGCCCTTCCGGACCGGCCGGCATGGGGACCGTCCAGCAGTTTTCGGAAACCTGCGGATTGTCGCGCTTCGCCACCGCCCAGGCCGATGGCGGGTTGAAGATCAGCGCCGAACGGCCGGAAATCAGCGCGCGGTTATTGGAAGCATCATCCCAGGCCCAAACATCGCTGGGCAGGAAGCGGGATAGCCTGACCAGATATTCAACGGCGGTGCGCAGCTTGGCGTTGCCCCGCACCGTCACATTGCCCCTTTCATCCATGACGCTGGCACCGAAGGACGCGAAAATAGCGCCCACCGTATCCACCGCATCGGTAAAGGACCCCATGGGCATCCCGAAGGGTACGCCCGCGGCGTGACATTTTTCTGCTGCAACCAGGAAGGTGTCCCAATTCCAGTTTTCGGCACCTGGGCCGGCCCGGTTCTCAGCCGGCCACATGGCGCGGATGTCAATGCCGGCATGCTGCTGCAGCAGGTCGAAGCGCACGCAAGCCGGCTTCATCTGAGTGCCGGAAACGGCCGGGATCGCCACCCATTTGCCCTTGATCTTGCCAAGATATTCGGCGGCGGCGTTCACTGCGCCGTATTTCGCGGCCAGCCGGCCCATCACATCATCAACCGGTTCCAGCAATTCAGCCTTGGAAGCGGGTTCCCAGGTCGGGAAGGACAGAATGTCGTGGCCAGACCGGCTCTGCGCCTGGGCGGCGATGGTCAGCAGGTTTTGGTTACCGACCGAGGTGATGAAATCCACCTGCACATTCACGCGGTTCCTTTGGCCCCATTCGGCGCAAAGTTCACGTAAAATACCATTGCCGGCGGGCACCCAATGGTCCCAGAAGCCGCAGCGCAGCGTGCCGGCGGTGCCTTGGGCATGAACCATCGGGGCGGCCAATACGCCCGCCGCCGCCACACCCGCGCCTGAAAGCAGAAGATCGCGCCTTTTGAAGCCTGCCATGAACTGTTTCTCCTCTATTTTTCCGGGCCTTGAGTGGCAACCGTGATCTCACGATGCCAAGGTTAGGCAGGCGATCACGGGAATGGCAAGTAAGCTTATTGAGGTTTTTTGGCCCAAGGCGCCCTGCCCAGCTTTAGGGGGCGGTCGGGTCGGGCTGGCGCGGCGCCGCTTTCTCGGCTTCAAGACCCTCTGAGAGCCCAGAACCAGGATAGATGGCATGACGACTTCGCTCCGCGTCGCGGTCCAGATGGACCCGATTGAAACCATCAATATTGATGGCGATTCCACCTTCGCCCTGATGCTGGAAGCCCAGGCCCGCGGCCATAAGCTTTGGCATTACCATGTGCGCGATTTGGCGCTGCGTGGCGGACGGGTGACCGCCTGGGCGCGGCCCATCACGCTCAGACGCGAATATGGCAACCACTACACCTTCGGGGCAGAGGTGGAACTGGACCTCGGCCGCGATGCCGATGTGGTGCTGATGCGCCAGGACCCGCCCTTTGACATGGGCTACATCACGGCCACGCATATTCTGGAACATATCCACCCCAAGACCTTGGTGGTGAATGACCCGGCCCAGGTGCGCAATGCGCCGGAAAAGCTGTTCGTCACCCATTTCCCGGATTTGATGCCGGTAACGCTGGTGACGGCGGATCGCCGCCGCATCGCGGATTTCCGGGCGGAACATGGCGACATCATCATCAAACCGCTTTTCGGCAATGGTGGCGCCGGCGTGTTCCATCTGCGTGCCGATGACCCAAACATGAATGCGCTGGTGGAGTTGTTCACCGAACGTTCCCGCGAACCCCTGATGATCCAGCAATACCTTCCGGCGGTGCGGGAAGGCGATAAGCGCATCATTCTGGTGGATGGCGTCGCCATGGGCGGCATCAATCGCGTGCCGGCGGCGGGCGAGGCACGGTCCAATATGCATGTCGGCGGCCGGCCGGAACCGACCAAGCTGACGGAGCGTGAGCGCGAGATTTGCGCGCGCATCGGGCCGGAATTGAAGGCGCGCGGGATGATTTTTGTCGGCATTGATGTGATTGGCGGCTACCTCACCGAAATCAACGTCACCAGCCCGACCGGCTTGCAGGAATTGGCACGCTTTGACGGCGTATACCTGGAACGCGCCATTTGGGACGCGATTGAAGCGAAAAGGCGCTGAGATGCTAAAACTTTGGGGCCGTACAAATTCGATCAATGTGAAGAAGGTGCTGTGGATGCTCGATGAGATCGGGCAGGCTTATGATCGCGTGGATGCCGGCATGGAATATGGCCGGGTGAATGATGCGGATTACCGCGCCATGAACCCGAATGGCCGTGTGCCGACATTGGAAGATGGCGATTTCGTGCTGTGGGAATCGAATAGCGTGCTGCGGTATCTGGCGATGAAAGTCCAAAGCCCGCTTTACCCGGCGGACCCGGCGGCGCGGGCATCGGCGGATCGCTGGATGGATTGGCAGCTTTCCACACTCGGCCCCGCAGAGCGTAACCTGTTCTGGGGCCTGGTGCGCACACCGCCCGAAAAGCGCGACATGGCGCAGATTGAAGGCGCGGCGAAGGCCGCCGGCGAGTGCTGGGCTATTCTGGATAGCTGGATCGCCAAGCATGGCGGCCCGTATCTGGATGGTCCCGGCATGACCATCGCCGATATCGTGCTGGGCTGTTACGCGCGACGCTGGTTTGGCCCGGAAGTCCGCCTGCCGGGCATGCCGGAATTCCCCACCCTGGCGCGCTGGTATGCCAAGCTTGGCGAAAGGCCGGGTTTTCAGCGCTGGGTCGCGCCGCCGCTGACGTGAAGCAACACTACCAGCGCGCTTCAAAAACGCAGGCGGTGGCGCCGGTGGCTTCGCAGGCAAGCTCAATCACCCGCGCCCTGGAATGCACCAGGGCGCGAAAAAGCGCTTCAAAGGTCGCGGCGTAATAGGCGCAAACGGGATGCGCGCCGAAAGCGCCGCGCGCCAGCGGCCCGTTACTGATGGCAAAGCGTATCGGAAAGCCCGGCAGTACGCGAAACTGCCCGGACCCAGCGAAGGTCCAGGCATGGCGGCCAATCGCGGCCAGCAGGATGCGCGCCGCCCAGCGCGCGGGCAGGCGCGGCAGCAGCCAATG
The DNA here is from genome assembly GCA_020249865.1 of Roseomonas sp. GTDB lineage: Bacteria > Pseudomonadota > Alphaproteobacteria > Acetobacterales > Acetobacteraceae > Neoroseomonas. The sequence continues at coordinate 9,621 of JADCEV010000002.1, forward strand.
CATGGGGCGCGGGATGCGATGCGCCAGCAGATAAGCGCCTGTGCGCCAGCCCGCATCAGCGGCGATTGCCTGCGCCGTTTCATGCGGCAGGCGGGCACGGAGCGCCTGATGCAGCGCGGTGACTTCGCCTTCCGGCACCATTTGCGCGGGCGGTGCATCCAGCCGCGCTTCCAGCCCCGCCGCGCGAAACAGGGCACGCGCCGCATCATCGCCCTGCGCCGCGCTCAGCGCTTCCGCAAGCCGCGTGATGGCGTTGGGCCCAATCCGGCCCAGGGCGACGTGTGTCCCGCCATCCATGCGCTATTCCGCGGCCGGCACTGAAGATTTGCGGGGTGCGTCCAGTGCATCCATCTCGGCATCGGTCATTTGCGCGGCGCCACCGCCGCAAAGCTTCACTTGCAGCGCGCTGTCTTCCATCTCAGCATCGCTCAATTGCTCCGTCCCGCCGCCGCAGGCCTTGGCGGCTTCGGCATTGGCAGCCGGCAGCTTCACCTTGGGCCGATGCATGGTTTTCCACATGGCATTGGCCGGCGGGCCAGCGGCGCGGGAGGTCAGGCTGCGGCTTTCATCGAAGTGGAAATCCACCTTCTTCTTCGATTGCGGCCCCCAATAACCAACCTTGCCCAGATCATAGAAGGTGCGCTTCACACCACTTTTCAAAAACGCCTTCAGGCAGCCCAGCAGATACTTCCGCTTGGTGGCATCGCGCGTGAAGGGATAACCGAAAAACGCCTTCTTCATATAAAAGCGCCGGTAATTCGCCATGGTTCGATCCAATAGCGTGGCGCGGTCCATCGCATCCGGCTTCATGATTGGCGTGACGAAATTATATTTCGAGAAATCGAAAATCTCGACCTTGTCGCCCAATTCGCGGAAAAGGTCGCTGAAAGGCCAGGGCGTGTACATGGCCCAATTCGCCATATCCGGATTCCAATCGCAGGCCATGCGATAGGTTTCTTCCAGCGTTTCCGCCGTTTCATTTTCCAGCCCGACAATGAATTGCGCTTCCGCGACAATACCAGCATCGCGCAGCAACTGAATGGCCTTCTTGTTCTGCGCAATGGTGGTTTCCTTGTTGAAGCGATCAAGCTTCAACTGCGCCGCCGCTTCGGTGCCAAGCGAAATATGGATCAGCCCCGCCTTGCGATAGAAGGGCAGCAGCGCCTCATCCCGCAGGATATCCGTCACGCGCGTATTGATGCCCCATTGCACCTTCTCAGGCAGGCCGCGGGCGATAAGTTCCTCACAAAAAGCCACGAATTTCTTCTTGTGGATGGTCGGCTCCTCATCAGCCAGGATGAAGAAGCCAACATCATGGTCGCGCACCAGGGTTTCGATTTCATCCACCACTTTCTTCGGGTCCCGTACGCGATAATCGCGCCAGAATTTCCATTGGGAACAAAAGGAACAGGTGAAGGGGCAGCCGCGCGCCATATTCGGGATGGCAACGCGCTTGCCGGTTGGGATGTAGATGTACTTCTTCCAATCCAGAATGCCCCAATCGGGGGAGATTCGATCAATATCGGCAATGGGTGGCGCGGCCGGTGTCGCCACCACCTTGCCATCTTCCAGAAAGGCGATGCCCTTCACCTGTTTGCGCCCTGTTATCCAATCACCATTGGCAACGGCGCTCACCAGATCGAGGAAAACCTGTTCGCCTTCGCCGCGCACAATGGCGTCAATCCATGGCGCTTCGGCCAGCACCTGGCCGTACATGAAGGTGCCATGAATGCCGCCCAGCACGGTTACGGCATTGGGGCAGGTTTCCTTCGCCAATTGCAGCAGCGCTTCGGCCTTATAGATGGCCGGCGTAATGGCGGTGGCGCCGACGATATCGGGCTTGAGCGCCATCAGCGCGCCGCGTACCTGATCATCCGTCAGATTATCCGTCATGGCGTCAATGAAGGTGATGTCGGTGAAGCCGCCATTCTTGAGGTAGCCGGCCAGATAGGCGACCCAGGCGGGCGGCCAGCTCCCGGCGATTTCGGCACCGCCCGAATGGTAATTGGGATGGATCAACACAACGCGCATGAAACGCCCCCGATCAGGCCCAAGGCCGAGGGCATTTTGGCCTTGTGGCGGCGTGATGCTTTGCGATGTGTCAATTCAACTGGACAATAAATACTTGCAAAATATCAAGAAATGTCCATTCGAGTTGTCATCTGGCGCGGGCTCTTGGAAAAAATTCCGCGAAAATCAACCGAATCGCCTTGATCCCGCCATGGTGTCGCGGAAGGGTAACTGCTCATGAGACCCCTGATCGGCATTTCCTGCTGCCTGAAACCCTTTGGCATCTTCGGCACGCCCAACCATGCGGCGTCGGACAGCTATATCCGCGTGGTGCGCGGCCCGGTGGGGGGCACCCCGGTGCTGCTACCGGCGGCGGGTGAGGAGGCCGCGGCCGATTACCTCGCCCATATCAACGGCCTGATCCTGACCGGCAGCCGATCCAATGTCTGGCCCGGCCATTATGATGGCCCACCCCATGCCGAGGGCACGCCGGAAGACCAGGAACGCGACGCCACCACCCTGCCCTTGATCCGCGCGGCCATTGCGGCGGGTATCCCCCTGCTCGCGATTTGTCGCGGCATGCAGGAATTGAATGTGGCACTCGGTGGCAGCCTGGATCAGCGCGTGCAGGATTTGCCGGGGCGGATGGATCATTCCACGCCATCGGATCAGAAAATCCCGCTGGTACGCACCGGCAAGGCGCATCTGGTGCGGATTGATGGCGCCGGGGCCTTGGCCGCGACGCTGACTGCGTCCTCCCGCAGCGCGGCGCAGCTTGCGGTGAACTCGCTCCATAATCAGGCAGTGCAGCGCCTGGCGCCGCGCCTGGTCGCGGAAGGCTGGGCACCGGATGGCACCATTGAAGCGGTGCGCGTGGAAGGCGCCCGCGGCTTTGCGATTGGCGTGCAATGGCACCCCGAATATGACTGGGAGCGTGATGCCGATAGCCGCGCGATTTTCGAAGCCTTTGGCCGCGCCGCCGCCGCCCATGCCGGGGCGAAGCTTGCCGCGGCGGCGGAGTGAGGCGGTTTCTTCACGCAGCCATGTCGGTTTTAGGGCTTTGCTTTTTCGTGCAAATGTTCTAAAAAAATCCTTGTCGGCCATGGCTTTGCCGGCGGTCGCGATCCCGGCATCCCCTGCCGGCTCGCCCGACCTTTCCGATCGGAAAATACAAAGTAGCGCCCGGTCACCCCCCTGACCGGGCGTTTTTGTTGGGGTGGAATCTCGGCGCCTCAGACAGATGCGGCGTCACCCTAAGATGACACGCAAAGCGCCCGTCCTGCCTTTCGGCAGCCCCCGGCAGGGGGTATAGCGGCATGGAATAGCCGAAGGAGTCGCTCGGATGGTTTCCTATGTCTTCCCGCCGCCGCCTGTTGCCGCGCTGCCAATCAAGGGCAGTGACGCGCTTTTCCCGGTGCGCCGCATTTTCTGCGTCGGCCGCAATTACGCCGAACACGCGATTGAAATGGGCAGCGACCCGACCCGCGAACCGCCCTTTTACTTCACCAAACCGGCCGATTCCGTGGTGATCAATGGCGCGGATACGCCTTACCCATCCGTCACCAAATCGCTGCATCACGAAATGGAACTCGTGGTCGCCATCGGGCGCGGCGGGCGGAATATCGCGGTGGCTGACGCGCTTTCCCATGTCTGGGGCTATTGCGCCGGCTTGGATATGACCCGCCGCGACATCCAGAATGAGGCGAAAAAGACCGGCCGCCCCTGGGATATGGGCAAGGGCTTCGACAAATCCGCCCCCATGGGCCTGCTGGTGCCGGCTGCCGGGATTGATCCATCCAAGGGCAAGATTGAGCTCAAGGTGAATGGCAAGGTCACGCAGACCTCTGACCTTTCCAAGCTCATCTGGTCCGTCCCCGAAGTCATCGCCAATTTGTCGGAATTGGTGGAACTGGCGCCAGGAGACCTGATCATGACCGGCACGCCAGAAGGCGTCGCCGCCGTGGTGCGCGGCGATGTGCTGGAAGGTTTTGTTGAAGGTGTGGGCGATATCCGCACGAAGATCATCTGATCCGCGTGCCCGCCTGAATGGCCAAGGATCGCAGCCGCTTTGTCTGCCAGGCCTGCGGGGCAGTCAGCCCCAAATGGCAGGGGCGCTGCGATGCCTGTGGCGAATGGAATACGCTGATCGAGGAAACCACCGCCCCGCGCGGCCCCGGCCCCGCCGCCAAAACCGCCGGCGGGCGCCGCGTTGAATTTGTTGGCCTGAAGGGGGAAAGCGCGCCCCCGCCGCGCATTGTGACTGGCATTGCGGAATTGGATCGCGTTTTGGGCGGCGGTTTCGTGCCGGCCTCCGCCGTGCTGGTCGGCGGTGACCCCGGCATCGGCAAATCAACCATCCTGCTGCAGGCGGCAGCGCGTTTGGCGTCCGGCGGGCGGCGCGTTTTGTATATCTCGGGCGAAGAGGCGGTGGAGCAGGTCAGGCTACGCGCCGCGCGGCTCGGGCTTTCCGATAGCCCGATGGAATTGGCCGCCGCTTCGGCCTTGCGGGATATTGGCGCCAGTTTGGAACAGGAAAGCGACGCCGCGCTGGTGGTGATGGATTCGATCCAGACCGTTTGGCTGGATGCGCTGGATTCAGCACCGGGGACCGTCGCGCAGGTGCGCGCTTGCGCCGCCGAATTGATCAGGCTCGCGAAATCGCGCGGCTTTGCGTTGGTGTTGGTTGGGCATGTCACCAAGGAAGGCACGCTGGCCGGGCCGCGTGTGCTGGAACATATGGTGGATGCGACGCTTTATTTTGAAGGCGATCGCGGCCATCAATTCCGCATCCTGCGCGCGGTGAAGAACCGCTTTGGCGCGACGGATGAAATCGGCGTTTTCGAAATGACGGATCGCGGCCTGGTTGAAGTGGCCAATCCTTCGGCACTTTTTTTGGCGGAACGCCGCGGCAATGTCTCAGGCTCCGCCGTATTCGCCGGGATTGAAGGCACGCGCCCGGTGCTTGTCGAAATCCAGGCGCTGCTCTCCCCTTCCTCGGGCGGGTCGCCGCGCAGGCAAGTGGTGGGCTGGGATTCCGGGCGGCTTTCCATGCTGCTGGCGGTGCTGGAAGCGCGTTGTGGGATGAGCCTTGGCCAGAATGATGTCTATCTGAATATCGCGGGCGGCTTGCGCATTACCGAACCGGCGGCGGATTTGGCGGTGGCGGCGGCACTGGTCTCGGCGGCGACAGATCGGCCCACCGATTCAGGTGCGGTTTATTTTGGCGAGGTCGGGCTTTCGGGTGAGGTGCGGCAGGTTTCTCAGGCTGAGTCGCGCCTGAGGGAAGCAGCGAAGCTCGGCTTTACCGCCGCCACCCTGCCCAGGCGCATTGCACGCGGCGGGCGCGCGGCGGCGGCGCCGGAAGGGCTCGGGCTTTCGGAAATCGGCCATTTGACTGATCTGGTGGCGCGCTTTGCTGAAAAGACCCTGCCCGCGCGTAGCAAGGCGTGACGCGCCCGCCTGCCAGGGCTATAGGGTCCAGCGATGAATTGGGTTGATGTCATTCTGTTGGGGGTGATTGCCCTATCGGCGATCCTCGCCTTTTTCCATGGCCTGGTGCGGGAAGCGCTTGGCGTGGCGGGCTGGGTTGGTGCGGCGGTAGTGGCCCTGCTGGCGCGGAAGGAGATTCAGCCCTTCCTCGACCCCTATTTCACGCCGCCCTGGCTCGCGGAAGCCATTGGCGCAGGCGTGGTGTTTCTGGTCGCGCTGATTGTCTTCAAGCTGATGATCAATGCGGTCGCGGATCGTGTGCAGGATTCCGCCCTGGGCGGCATTGATCGTGTGCTTGGCCTGGTTTTCGGTGCGGCGCGCGGCGCCTTTTTGCTGGTGGTCGCCTATATCGTCGCCGGGTTATTGCTTCCAGGGGATCGCTGGCCCGAACCGGTGCTTCAAGCCCGCGCGCTCCCGCTGCTCTCACAAGGCGCGCATATGGTGATTGAAGTCATGCCGGCGGAATATCGCCCGCGGTTGAATGAACCGCCCTTGCCGCGTTCGCCCACGGTTGAAGAATTGCTGCGCCCCCCCGCGCGCAGCCGGAATTGAGGTTACCCATGCCGCTGCCCGCGCGATTTGAGGATGACAAGCCGCATGAGGAATGCGGCGTGTTCGGCGTGTGGAATGGCGGCGATGCCGCCGCCCTCACCGCACTTGGCCTGCATGCGCTTCAGCATCGCGGCCAGGAAGCCGCCGGCATTGTAACCTTGGATGAGGCCGGGCTGTTTCATGCCCATAAGGGGCTTGGCTTGGTTGGCGATAATTTCGGGGAGGCCAAGGTCATTGCCTCCCTCCGCGGGCCGCATGCCGTCGGGCATAACCGTTACGCCACCACGGGTGAAACCGCGCTCCGCAATGTGCAGCCGCTTTATGCCGATTTTGAATTTGGCGGCTTTGCGGTGGCGCATAATGGCAATCTGACCAATGCCTATGCGCTGAAGCGCGCCTTGGTGCGGCGCGGCTGCCTGTTTCAGAGCACCACGGATTCCGAGGTTTTCATCCATCTGATCGCCATCAGCCTTTATTCCACCGTGATTGATCGGCTGATTGATGCGCTGAAGCAGGTGCAGGGCGCTTATTCGCTGGTCGCCTTACATAATGGCGCGCTGATTGGCGCGCGCGATCCGCTCGGCGTGCGCCCCCTTGTCTTGGGGCGCTTGGCCAATGGCGGGCTGGTTCTGGCATCAGAAACCTGCGCGCTGGATATCGTCGGCGCGGAATTCGTGCGCGATATCGAAGCGGGCGAGTTGGTGGTGATTGACGATACTGGGCTCCGCAGCATCAAGCCCTTCGCGCGCACCGATAGCCGCTTTTGCATTTTCGAATACATCTATTTCGCGCGGCCTGACAGCATGGTGGAAGGCACGCCGGTTTATGAAAGCCGCAAGCGCATCGGCGCGGAACTCGCGCGCGAAAGCGCGGTGCCGGCTGATCTGGTGGTGCCCGTGCCTGATTCAGGTGTGCCGGCAGCCATGGGCTACGCGGTGGAATCCGGCATACCGTTTGAGCTTGGCATCATCCGCAACCATTATGTCGGGCGCACCTTCATCGAACCCACAGATCAGATCCGCCATTTGGGCGTGAAGCTGAAGCACAGCGCCAATCGCGCCATGATTCAGGGCAAGCGCGTGGTGCTGGTGGATGATTCCATCGTGCGCGGTACCACCAGCCGCAAGATTGTTGAAATGGTGCGCCAGGCAGGGGCGACCGAAGTGCATATGCGCATTTCATCGCCGCCCACCACGCATTCCTGCTATTACGGCATTGACACGCCCGAACGTGCGCATCTGATGGCGGCCAAGCATGACCTGGCCGAGATGGCGCGCATCATCGGCGTGGATAGCCTGGCTTTCATATCGCTCGATGGTCTTTATCGCGCGCTTGGGCAGCCGGCGCGCGATCCGCAAAAGCCGCATTTCTGTGACGCCTGCTTTACCGGTGACTATGCCATTCCTTTAACGGATTGGGCCGATAATTCAGACCGCCAGCTTTCCTTGCTGCAACCGGCGGGACAATGATCATGACAGAATTGGCAGGCCGCGTTGCGCTGATTACCGGAGCCTCACGCGGGATTGGCGCCGCACTCGCCCTGCATTTGGCCAAGCTTGGCGCGCAATGCGTGCTGGTGGCACGCACCCAGGGCGGGCTTGAAGAAGTGGATGACGCGATCCGCGCCGCCGGCGGCAAGCCCGCGACGTTGCTGCCCTTTGATCTGCAAAAGGCCGAGAGGGATATTGATATGATCGGGCCTTCCATTGTGGAACGCTTCGGTCGGCTTGATATTCTGGTGCATAATGCGGGGGCGTTGAACAAGCTGACGCCGGTTGCGCATATTGAACCGCGCGATTGGGCGGAAGTGATGGCCGTGAACCTCACCGCAAGTTGGCGCCTGATCCGCAGCTGCGATCCGCCTTTGCGCGCTTCTGATGCGGGGCGAGCGGTATTTGTCACCAGCGGGCGAGTGCTGCGCCCACGCGCCTATTGGGGCATGTATGGTGCGGCCAAGGCGGGCATGGAACATCTGGTAACGACATGGGCGCTTGAGGTGGAAAACACGCCGCTTCGCGTCAATCTTGTGGATCCTGGGGTCGTGGCCACCAAAATGCGCGCTGCCGCCATGCCTGGGGAAGACCCCTCCACCCTGCCGCAACCCGCTGATGTCGCGCCTGGCATTGCGGCGCTCTGCCTGCCTTCTGAAACACGCCATGGCGCGCGTGTATTGATCGGGGGATAGTCGCGTCATGACGTTTCCGCGCCGGTTGCTTCTAAGCCTGCCATTGCTGCTTCCCGGTGCGGCCATTGCGCAAACCGCTTCATCTCAGGCCGCGCGCATTACCGCCGGCAAGGCCGCCATCGCCGCCGCCAATGGGGCGCGCTGGGCGGAAGCAGATACCTATGCCGCCGCTGCCGATCCCTTGGTCCCCAAAATCGTGCTGTGGATGCGCCTCACGCATCGCACCGCACCTGCAACGGCGGCTGAGCTTGTCGGCTTTTTGCGCGACAATCCGGATTGGCCCTTGGCAGATACCATCGCGCGCCGCGCGGAGGCCGCCTTCGGTGGGCCAGCCGATGATGCGCTGGTGATAACGCATTTCAACACCTTTCCGGCACGCACGCTTTCTGGCGCGCTGCGTCATGCGGAGGCTCTGGCGCGCAGCATCCCGGCCAGTCCCAGTCAATCGCAAGCTTCCAATTTGTTGGATATGGTCCGGCGTGGTCCCGACCAGGCGCGCACAGCCCCGGCACGACCGGATGCCGAACTGGCCACCGATGCTGATGGTGAAGCAGGTGCCCGACGTGCGCTTCGTCGCGCTTGGGTGGAAGCACCAGGCGATGCGGCGGCTGAGACCAGGATCATGGCGCAGTTTGGCCGCTTGCTGACAGCGGATGATCATCAACAACGTTTTGATCGGCTGTTTTTCGCGCGCGATATGGAAGGCGCCCAGCGCGCGCTGGACCGGATGAGTGGCGTGGCGCGCGGATCAGGCCAAATGCGCATGCGAATGGCAGGGGAGCCGGAGGATTCGCAAATTCTGTTGCGCCCGCTTGATCTTGGCTGGGCCTATGAAAGGGCGAGGCTGCTGCGCCGTCGTGACAGGGATGCCGATGCCGTCGCAGGCTGGATCGTGGCGGAACCCTTCCAGACAGAACTGCCCGCCGAAATCGCGCGCATAATTTGGGCGGAACGACAGATCCTGGCGCGCAAGCTTTTGCGCCTCAACAATGCAAAGGATGCGCATCGCATCGCGGCGTTTCATGGCCAACCCCTGGGCAGTGAAGGTCGGCAGGAAGCGGAATTCCTGGCGGGCTTTATCGCGCTCCGCTTCCTGAATGATCCTGTTCTGGCGCAGCGGCATTTTGTTGCCATGGCGCTTGGTACGCGTTCCGTCATTACCCGCGCCCGCGCCTTCTATTGGGAAGGCCGCGCGCTTGCAGCGAGAGGCGCCCATACCGCCGCGCGGGAACGCTACGCATCGGCGGCGCAATTGCCGACAGCTTTTTACGGCCAGCTTGCCGCACTCACGATGGGCCAAAGCCAGGAAGCGCTCGATCAGCGACTGCGCGCGCTGCAAACGCCGCAAATTGATCAAAGGCGCGCGCAGGATTTTGCACAACGCGAATTGGCCCGCGTGGTGACCACGCTGGCAGAACTTGGCGATACACGCCGCACGCGGGTTTTCCTGCTGCGCTTGCAGGCGGTTGCAGCAGACGCCGAGGACCGGCTTTTGACCGTCAGGCTTGCCAGCCATATCGGACGTCCGGACCACGCCGTATGGGTGGCGCGGCGTTCGGCGATTGAAGGCGATGTCCTATTGCCGGAAGGCTGGCCGACACCCTTCCGCGTGCCGGTTACGTCGCCCGAACCTGCCTTCATCTTTTCGGTCACGCGACAGGAAAGCAATTTCGACACCGAAGCGGTCAGTAGCGCCAATGCGCGCGGGCTGATGCAATTACTGCCCGCCACCGCACAGACTGTCGCGCGCCGGCTTGGCATGAATTTCCGCGTGGATATGCTGACCGCCGATCCGCAAACGAACATCAAGCTGGGCGCGGCCTATCTGGATGAAATGCTCGGGCGCTTTGAAGGATCGCTGGTGATGGCGTCGGCGGCCTATAATGCCGGGCCGCGGCGCGTGGATGAATGGCTTGTGACCTATGGCAATCCTCTGCGCGGGGAACGTGATCTGCTCGATTGGATGGAAATGATTCCCTTTGCGGAGACGCGCAATTACGTGCAGCGCATTGTGGAAGGGGCGGTGATTTACCGCGCGCGCCAGAACCCGCCCGCCACTGCGCCGCACCCCATGGCAAGCTGGCTTGCCAGCGCGAAGTAGGCACATGAAGCTGCCCTTGCTGGTTGCGACGATGGGCGGCATTGGCCGGCTGAAACCGGCGCCCGGCACTTGGGGGTCCTTGGTGGTTTTGCCGCTCGCATTACTCGGGCCGGTTCCCGCTTTGCTGCTTGCCCTGCTGGTGACAATTGTCGGTTTTTACGCGGTGCGCGCGGTGCTGCGTGATGCGCCCGATCAAGACCCCGGCTGGATTGTGGTGGATGAAGCAGCCGGCATGTTGCTGGCACTGGCGGGCTTGAGTGTAGATGCGAGCATTTGGGGCGTGCTGATTGCCTTCGGCCTGTTTCGGGTTTTCGATATCCTGAAACCCTGGCCGGTTTCCTGGGCGGATCAGCAAAAGGGCGCCTTTGGTGTCATGCTGGATGATATTGTCGCGGGCGCGCTGGCGGCCTTGGCGCTGATCCTGGCGCGGCCCCTTTTGCCGGGAGTGATCTGACCCATGCTGCCAGAAGCCATATTCGATCAGGCGCGCAACTTGCTGACGCAGATGGATGCCAAGGGCATGACCTTGGCCACGGCGGAATCCTGCACCGGCGGGCTGATTGCCGCAGCGCTCACGGCAATTGCGGGCTCATCTTCCGTGGTGATGGCGGGCTTTGTCACTTACGCGAATGACGCCAAGCAGAAGATGGTCGGAGTAGCATCGGAAACCCTGGCGGCGCATGGCGCAGTCAGCGAGGAAGTGGCGCGCGAAATGGCCGAAGGCGCGCGGGCGCGTGCGGGTGTTTCACTCGCACTTTCCTGCACCGGCATTGCGGGGCCAGGTGGCGCCACGCCGGGCAAGCCGGTGGGTCTGGTCTTCATCGGTTGCGCGCGTGAAGGCGCGCCGACCGTGGTGGAACGCCATGTCTTCCCCGGTGATCGCGCGGCGGTGCGCGCGGCAACGGTGGCGGCCGCGCTTGATCTTGCCGCGCGGCGTATCGCGGAAGTCTGATCACCCGCTTGCGGCGCGGCCATACTGGTCGCAGGATATGCGCAACACAGAAGAAGTGGGGGAAGGTCAGGGCTTGGGTGCGCTGCACGCTCAGCCATTCCTCTGCCGGTGCTGTGCGACACCGCATGAGGAGACTTCCATGGCAGCCCCGCCTTCCGCGCGCCGCGACCGGATCAATCCGGATTTCCCGAAGCTGGTGGAGATGACCCACCAATATGTCTATGGCGATGTTTGGGAACGCCCTCAGCTTTCCAAGCGCGACCGTTCGATGGTGACGATTGCCGCCCTTGTCGCCATGGGCTGGCAGGATCAATTGAACAGCCATATCGGCCGCGGCCTGACCAATGGGCTGTCGCGCGAGGAAATTTCCGAAATCATCACGCATCTTTCGATGTATTCCGGCTGGCCTTCCGCCATGACGGCAGCGCATGTCGCAGTGGATGTGTTTGAAGCGCAGGACCAGGCAAAGAAGGGCTGATGCCATGAAAATCGGATTCATTGGCCTTGGCACCATGGGCGCCTTCATGGCGGCCAATCTGCAAAAGGCCGGCTATCAATTGGTGGTGCATGACATTCGCCGCGAAGCCGGCGCCAATCGGCTTGCGGCCGGCGCTACCTGGGCGGAAACACCGAAGGCGGTGGCCGAGCAATGTGAGGTGATCTTCACCTCTCTGCCCGGCCCCAAGGAAGTGGAGCCGGTGATTTTCGGCCCCGATGGCATTCTGGCCGGGGTGCAAAAAGGTGCGGCCTATTTCGATCTTTCGACGAATTCCCAGGCGCTGATGAAGCGCATGGCCGAAGCACTCGCGACCAAGGGCGCTTATGGTTTTGATGCGCCTGTCAGCGGCGGACCCAAGGGGGCCGAGACCGGCAAGCTCGCCATTTGGGTGGGTGGCGACAAGGCGGTTTTCGACAAATACAAGAAAGTGCTGGACGCTTTTGGCGACCAAGCCGCCTATATCGGCCCAATCGGCACCGCAACAGTCGCGAAGCTTGTGCACAATATGGCGGGCTATGCGATCCAAACCGCGATGGCCGAGGTGTTTTCCATGGGCGTGAAGGCGGGGATGGACCCGCTTGATCTCTGGAAAGCGGTGCGCCAAGGCGCGCTGGGGCGCAAGCGCACTTTTGACCGCATCACGGATCAATTCCTGGTGGATCAATATGACCCGCCCGCCTTCGCGTTGAAGCTTGCCCATAAGGATGTGACGCTGGCCGTGACGATGGGCCGCGAATTGAATGTGCCGATGCGGCTTTGCAATCTGACGCTGGAAGAAATGAATGAGGCACTGAATCGCGGCTGGGAAAACCTCGATAGCCGTGTGCCGATGAAGCTGCAATTGGAACGCGCTGGCGTTGCCATCAAATGCGATCCGGCGGCGGTGCAAGCCGTGCTGGATGCGGATAAGGCGCAGTAACTGACACGGATCATGGTCTGGGCATGCAACCCATCAAGCAGGAGCATATGGCATGACTGAACCCGAATACCGCGTCTATGCGCTGCGCTACGCCATGCGCGATGCCAAACGTGCCGAACATTTCATCGGCGGCGACCCGCATGATGCGCAGATGCCGATGGATTACTTCGTCTGGGCCGCGGTGAATGATGATCGTGCCGTGATCATTGATACCGGCTTCACGGCAGAGGTCGCCGCCAAGCGCAAGCGCAATTACCTGCGCTGTCCGATTGAAAGCCTGAAGCTGATCGGCGTTGATCCGGACAAGGTCGAAGATGTGGTGATTTCCCACCTGCATTACGATCATGTCGGCAGCTTCCATAAATTCGCCAAGGCCAGGTTCCATTTGCAGGAACCGGAAATGCAGTATGCGACCGGGCGCTACATGAAATACCCAAAACTCCGCCATTCTTTCGAGGTGGAGGATGTCGTCGGCATGGTGCGGATGAATTTCGCCGAACGCGTCGTGTTCCATAATGGCGATGCGGAAGTGGCGCCGGGCATTACTGTGCATGCCTGTGGCGGGCATTCCATGGGGCTGCAATGCGTGCGCGTGAATACGGCGCGCGGGCGTGTGGTGCTCGCTTCCGATGTCACGCATTTCTATGAAAACATGGAAGCGGGCCGGCCTTTCACGACAGCCTTTCACATAGGCGAAATGCTGGAAGGTTTTGACAAGCTCCGCGCCCTGGCACCCAGCCCGAAGCACATCGTACCGGGCCATGACCCGGAAGTGATGCGCCGCTATCCAGCACTGCCGGGGCAGGAAGGCATTGTCGTGGAATTGCACCGCGAACCAGCGCAATAAGGAAGGGAGGTCAGCATCATCAACCTCACCCGCTACGCCACGCTGATCGCCACGCTCGCGGCGCCCATTGCGCAGGCGCTACACCGGGCAATGGTTGGCGCGGCGCGCGACAAGGAGTATGGCGAAAAGCTGATCCCGTTTGGTTTCACCACCATTTGGGATGATACGCTGGAAGGCTTCACGGAATTTGTGCGCAGCCAGGATCGCGTTTGGCGCGAATTGGTGGAAATATCCCGCGCCAAATTGGATTAACTGCATCAAAGGGAGAAAAACGATGCTCTATGAACTTCGTATCTATCATTGCCAGCCTGGGCGCCTGCCCGATCTGATGAAGCGGTTTGACACCATCACGCTGAAGCTTTGGGACAAGCACGGCATTCGCCAGGCAGGTTTCTGGACCACGCTGATTGGCGATTCCAACCACAGCCTCACCTATATGGTGGCGTGGAATTCGCTGGCGGAACGTGAGGAGAAGTGGGCGAAGTTCCAGGCCGATCCTGATTGGATCAAGGCGCGTGCGGAAACTGAAGCGAATGGCCCGCTGCTGACGAAGGTCACGAATGAAATACTTCAGCCGACATCCTTTTCGTCGGTGAAGTAAAAAACAAACGGGGGGATTATTTCCCCCCGCCCACCCCATACTGTTCGCGCACGGCATGGAAGCGGATCATGGGCCATTCCTCTTCCGCGCGGCGGCGGCGCCAATCGCTGCTGAAAAACGCGACCAGCGCGCCATCATGATCTTCCGCGACATCGCGCCGATTGGCCTCAGCGAAGCGATCCAAGGCGCCGGCTTCATCTGAAACCATCCAGCGCACCTGTTCCCAGGGCGTGCCATCAAAGCCCGCCGGCACGCCATATTCCACCTTCAGCCGGCTTTGCAGCACATCCAATTGCAATTGCCCCACCACGCCAACCACGGGCGGTGAGCCATCGCGCGGGCGAAACAACTGCACCACACCCTCTTCCGCCAATTGATCCAGCGCGGTGCGCAGCTTCTTGGCCAGCATCGGATCATCCAGGCGGATATGGCGCAGGATTTCCGGCGCGAAGGAAGGCACGCCACGGAAATCAAGCGGCTCACCTTCCGTCAGCGTATCACCGATGCGCAGTGTTCCGTGATTGGCGATGCCGATCACATCACCCGGCCAGGCTTCCTCTGCCACCTGCCGGTCTTTTGCGAAGAAAAACAGCGGTGCATTTACCGGCACCTGCTTGCCGGTACGGCTTTGCCGTAGCCGCATGCCCTTGGTCAGCCGCCCGCTGCATAGCCGCACAAAGGCGACACGGTCGCGGTGATTGGGGTCCATATTCGCCTGGATTTTGAAGACAAAGCCGGTCAGCTTTTCCTCGCCAGGTGTGACCAACCGCTGATCCGCCGGCCGCGCGCGCGGCGGCGGCGCATGACGCGCGAGCCCATCCAGCAAATGCGCAATACCGAAATCCCGCAAGGCCGAACCGAAAAACACCGGCGTCAAGGACCCTTCCAGAAAACGTTCCGTGTCGAATTCCGGATAGCCGGCGCGGGCGAGCAAGACTTCCTCGGAAAGCGCCAAAGCCCTGTCATCACCGACCAATTCGGCAAGCTTCGGGTCTTCGGGCGATTCAAGCTGGATCGGTTCTGCGCCTTCCGCCACCGGCAGAAAGCGATCGGTCGCCAGATCATAGACCCCTGCGAAGTCAGCGGCGCGGCCCACGGGCCAGGCGGCAGGGGTTGCATCAAGCGCCAGCAGGTTCTGGATTTCATCGAGCAATTCGAAAGGCTCGCGCGCTTCGCGGTCCATCTTATTGATGAAGGTGATGATGGGAATGTCGCGCATGCGGCAAACTTCAAACAGCTTGCGCGTTTGGCTCTCGATCCCCTTGGCGGCATCCAGCACCATCACCGCGGCATCAACGGCGGTCAGGGTGCGGTAGGTGTCTTCCGAAAAATCCTCATGGCCTGGCGTGTCCAATAGGTTGAAGACCACGCCATCACGCTCAAACGTCATGACGGATGTAGCCACCGAAATCCCGCGATCCTGTTCAATCTTCATCCAATCCGAACGGGTGCGCCGCGCATTACCCTTGGCACGCACCGCGCCGGCCAGCTGAATGGCGCCGCCCTTCAGCAGCAGTTTTTCCGTGAGTGTGGTTTTGCCCGCGTCAGGATGGGCGATGATGGCAAAGCTCCGCCGACGAGCGGCTTCTTCGGCGATGCGGGCGACGGGAATGGTGGTATCAGACATGGTGCGGCGGGGGTTAGCATCAGAAGCGGCGCTTGTCGCGCGGGGCATAGGCCCCGCCATGTTTTGCGGCTATCAGCCCCCTCATGATCCCCTCCAACATCCCCCCCGCCGCGCTGGTCACCGGCGCCGGCAAGCGGCTTGGCCGTGCCATGGCGCTTGCGCTGGCTGAAGCCGGCTTTGATGTCGCCATCCATTACGCCGCCAGCGCCGATGCGGCCGAGGCAACGGCGGCCGAAATCCGCGCCCTTGGCCGCCGCGCCATTACGCTACGTGCTGAACTTGGCCAGGAAGCCGAAGTGGCTCGGCTGATCCCGGATGCGACCAAGGCGCTGGGGCCGCTTGGTGTACTGGTGAACAACGCCTCCACCTTCGAACGCGATGAATGGCATGACGCAACGCGGGCTTCCTGGGACCGGCATATGGAACCCAATCTGCGCGCGCCCTTCGTGCTGACGCAGCTTTTTGCCAAGGCGCTGCCGGATGCCGCGCAGGGCTTGGTGGTGAATATGCTGGATCAGCGCGTCTGGTCGCTGACGCCGCATTTCGTCTCCTACACCGTATCCAAGGCGGCGCTTTGGGCGCTGACGCAAAGCCTGGCCCTGGCCCTCGCGCCGCGTATTCGGGTGAATGCGATCGGGCCTGGCCCCGCCTTGCCCAGCCCCCGGCAATCCCAGGAACATTTTGACCGTCAAGCGCAAGCGACACCTCTTTCACGCCCAACCAGCCCCGAAGAAGTGGCGCGCGCGTTGATGGCGATCCTCTCACTCCCGTCCATGACCGGCCAGATGATCGCTTTGGATGGCGGGCAGCATTTGCAATGGTCACCCTCCTTCGGGCAGGAACCCTTGGAATGAGCTTTGCCCCGGATGCCGCGGCGGGGCTGCGGCTGGTTTTCGTGCGTAACCTGGAAGTCCAGGCCCTGCTTGGCGTTTATGCGCATGAGGAAACCCGCCCACAGCGCGTGATCCTCGATCTGGAATTGGCGGTAGAGGACCAGGAAGCCCCCGCAGCCGAAGGGCCGGACCGGCTGGCCCGCGTGGTGGATTACGCGGCGGCGGCAGAGACCGCGCGGCGCATTGCCACCTCCGCCCATGTGCGCCTTGCTGAAACCCTGGCCGAGCGCATCGCCATAAGCCTTTTGGAAGATACCCGAATCCGGCGCGTGAGGGTGGGGGTGACCAAGCCGGATGCGCTGCCCGGTAGCATCAACGTCGGCGTTGTCATTGAAAGATCACGATTTTGACATCCGCCGTGCTGCGGATTGTCCACCGCGCGAAAACCACGCCCAAAAGCTTTTTGCGGGTGACCGGAAATTCCCCCCTTGACGACAAAGCAGGATTGCGACTTAGGATAAAAATGAAATAAATCAATAATTTAATTTGTTACAGGCGGGCCGCCGCAAAACTAGGCAAAGGCTTAGAATCTTTGTGTAACATAGCTTTAACTGAATTGTCTTGGCGGCTTCCCACAGGTTTATCCACAGGTTTCGTGGACAAATTCGCCCCCCCTTTGCCATAAGCGTTCCAGCATGACCGAAACGCCGCCAACCACGCCGGAAAGCCCCCTATTCCAGGGTCTGGCGGTGCTGGAAGCCGCCCTGCCGACCCTGCCGTCCACCCCTGGCGTCTATCGCATGCTGGATGAGAAGGGGGAGGCGCTTTACGTCGGCAAGGCGCGGTCGCTCAGAAAGCGCGTCACCTCCTACACCCAGCTTGGCCGCCTGCCGGAACGCCTCAGGCGCATGGTGTTTGAGACCCGGTCGCTTGAAGTGGTCACCACGGCATCGGAGGCCGAGGCGCTGCTGCTAGAGGCCAATTTCATCAAGCGCTTCCGGCCGCGCTTCAACATCGTCCTTCGGGATGACAAATCCTACCCCTGGCTGGTGATTACCGAAGACCATCCCTTTCCGCAGATTGCCAAGCATCGCGGGGAAAGGCGGAAGGGCGCTTCCTATTGGGGGCCTTTTGCGTCGGTCTGGGCAGTCAATCAGACACTCGCGGCCTTACAGCGGGTGTTTTTGCTGCGTTCTTGTCGGGATACGGTGTTTGATACCCGGACGCGCCCGTGTTTGTTGTATCAAATCAAGCGCTGCTCCGCGCCCTGTGTGGACCGGATTTCGCAGGCCGATTACGCCGCGCTGGTGGCGGAAGCCAAGCAATTCCTCTCGGGCGAGACGCCTTCCATCCAAAAGCGCCTGGCGGCAGAAATGGAAGCGGCGGCGGCGGATTTGCAGTTTGAACGCGCGGCGGCGCTCCGGGACCGTATCCGGGGGCTCACGCATATTCAGGGCAAGGATCGCGTCAATCTGGAAGGGCTTGGCGATGCGGATGTGATCGCCTTGCATCAGGCGGCGGGGCAAAGCTGCGTGCAGGTGTTTTTCTTCCGTGGTGGGCGCAACAACGGCAACCGCGCCTTTTTCCTGAGCCACGCCAAGCAAGACCAAAGCCCTGAGGAAGTCATGGGCGCCTTCCTTGGTCAGCTCTATGAGGATTTGCCGCCGCCGCCCCTGCTGCTGCTGTCGCATGACCCGCCCGAGGCTGCGCTTATTGCGGAAGCGCTTGCGATCAAGGCCGGGCGGCGCGTGGAATTGCGCCGCCCACAACGCGGCGAAAAACACGAAGCGCTTGAACACGCCGCGACCAATGCGCGCGAGGCCCTGGAACGGCGCATGGCGGAAGGCACCGCCCAGGCGGCGCTGCTGGAAGGCACCGCCAATCTTTTCGGCCTGCCCGGCGCGCCGGAAAGGATCGAAGTTTACGACAATAGCCATATCCAGGGCGCCAATGCCTATGGCGTGATGGTCGTGGCAGGCCCTTCCGGCTTCATGAAGCAGGGCTATCGGAAATTCGCCATCAAGACCGCCGCCACCAATGATGATTTCGCCATGATGCGCGAAGTATTCGAACGCCGCTTTGGCCGCGCGCTTCGCGAAGACCCGGCCCGCGCCGGTGAAGGCTGGCCCGATCTGGTGCTGATTGATGGCGGCGCCGGCCAGCTTTCCGCAGCACGAGAGATCATGGCTGGGCTTGGCCTGGATGATCTGCCCTTGGTCGCTGTCGCCAAGGGGCCGGATCGCGATGCGGGGCGCGAATGGTTCCACATGGCAGGGCGAGAACCCTTCCAGCTTCCTCTGCGTGACCCGGTGCTGTTCTATTTGCAGCGCCTGAGGGATGAGGCGCATCGCTTCGCCATTTCCGCCCATCGCGCTGGTAGGTCCAGGGCGCTTACGCGGTCTGAATTGGATGAGGTGCCGGGTGTGGGGGCGGCGATGAAGCGCAAATTGCTGAACCATTTCGGCTCGGCCCGCGGGGTGCGGCAGGCGGGGCTTGCCGATCTGGAAGCCTGCCCCGGGGTCGGGCCCGCTTTGGCGCGACGCATCCACGACCATTTCCACCCGAATGCCGCGCTTGGCTGAATATTGCCGAGCAAGGGTGCCAAAAGGCCGCATTCCGGGTTAAGGGAAGGGTAATGCCGACCGACCTGCCCAATCTGCTGACGCTTTCGCGCATCGCGGCCATACCGCTGCTGGTGGTGCTGGCGTCCATCAACACGCCGCAGACGGATATGGCGGCCTGTATCGTGTTTTCTGTCGCTGCCATCACGGATTACTTCGATGGCAAGATTGCGCGCAATCGCGGCGCGGTTTCCGGCTTTGGCCGCATGCTGGACCCGATTGCGGATAAGCTTTTGGTCGGTGCGGCGTTGATGCTGCTGGCGGGCTATGGCCGGCTTTCCGATGCCGGGCTGTTTCCGGCCATTGTCATCATGCTGCGCGAAATCCTCGTCTCGGGCCTGCGGGAATTTCTGGCGGAACTCCGGATCGGCCTGCCGGTGACACCACTCGCAAAATGGAAGACCGGGTTTCAGATGGGCGCGCTTGGCACCTTGCTTGCGGGCGATAGCGGCGCGCCGGTGATCGGGCTTGGCTTCCTGCCGGTCTCCCTGATCGGGGAGGGCATGCTCTGGGCCGCCGCAGTGCTGACGCTGATCACCGGCTGGGATTATTTGCGCGCGGGGCTCACCCTGGCGCAGGGGGACATCCCCGCCAAGAATGACGCGCCGGCAAAACCGCCCGGGCAGCCTTGAGTCTGAACCCTGGGCAGCGCATCTTAAGTATGGAAGAGGCGGGGAAAGCCATGCGACATTCTGTTTTGCTGCTTGGGGGAATGCTGGCGCTGCAAGGCTGCGGGCCGAATTGGCAGCCAAGCTGGAATACCAGCCGCAATGCCGCCATTCCCACGGTGGATAGCCTCACGCTGCGGCGCGTTACGGTTGGGGATACAACCGCCGAAGTGCTGCGCACGGAAAGCCTTGATTATGAGGCGATGCGCGCGCCCGCCACGCCGCCCACGCAAATGACGCCGGATGATGCGCTGCGCCTGCCCCCGCCGCCCCCACCACCGCGGGTGACGCCGCGTGCCAGCAGCTCCACCCCGCCGCCCGTGGCATCCGTTCCTCCGCGCGCGCCTTCGCCGCCCGCCGCCACACCTTCTGCCATGCCGGCGCCACCGCCGGCGCGGGTTGAAGGCACGGTCATTCCCGGCGCACCCGGCCAGCCGCCCGGCATTGTCGCCGGCGGCAATGACCGCACGCAGGTCTTCAACCAGCCAGGCACAGCCGGTGGCGGCGTCGCGGTGCGCGATGGGGGCACGACAACCATTATCGGGCCGGGCGGGCGCATCACCTCGGTACCCACACCGCGCTGAAACGCCATGCGCATCCTCTATTTCGCCTGGCTGCGCCAGAAGATCGGCATTGCGGAAGAAGAAGTGACACCGCCTGCTGAAATTCGCGATATCGCCGGGCTGCGCGATTGGCTCGCCACACGCAGCCCCGGCCATGCGGCTGCCTTTGCCGATGCCAAGCAGATCCGCGCTGCGGTCAATCAGGATTTCGCCGCGCCGGATCATCCCGTGGCGGCGGGCGATGAGATTGCCTTCTTCCCGCCCGTGACCGGGGGCTGAGCCATGGCGCGCATCCAGGTACAGGAAGCGCTGTTTGATATGGCGACTGAAAGCTCGGCGCTGACTGCGGGCCGCACCGATGTCGGCGGTGTCGCGAGTTTTCTCGGCGTTTGCCGTGGCGATGATGGCCTGGCGGCGATGGTACTGGAACATTATCCCGGCATGACGGAACGCGCGCTGGGTCGCATCGCGGCCGAGGCTGAGGCGCGCTGGCCACTCACCGGCTGCACCGTGATCCATCGCGTTGGCCGCATTCTGCCGGGCGAGCCGATTGTGCTGGTGCTGACAGCTTCCGCGCATCGTGCTGCGGCGCTTGAATCCTGCGCTTTTCTGATTGATTGGCTGAAGACCAAGGCGCCCTTTTGGAAGCGCGAGGAATTCGCCGATGGCGATGCGCGCTGGGTGGCTGCGAAGAATGAGGATGATGCCGCCGCCGCGCGCTGGTCGGCTCCAAACACTTGAGGCGCAGCGCATTCGCGGCGATCATGGTCGGCGCGGCGCTGCTGATCTGGCCCGCCTTTTTCAATGGCTATCCTTTGCTGTTCAGCGACAGCGGCGGTTTTTTGCACCAGACGCTCGGGCCGCTGATGCTCTGGGACAAGCCCTATGTTTACGGACCATTCCTGCATGCGTTTCATTGGCGCATCAGCCTTTGGGGGCCAGTTGTCGCTCCGGGGCTGATCCTGTCCCATCTGCTGTGGCTGACGCAGCGTGTGCTGCGCGGAAATGCAACGCCGCTGTGGCATATCGGGCTGTGTGCCTTTGCCGCGCTGGCTACAGCTGCGCCCTTCAGCGCGGCGCTGCTCATGCCTGATATCTTCGCGCCGATTGTTGTGCTCGGCTTGTTCGTGCTTGGCTTTGGCGCTGCGGCACTGACGCGGTTTGAACGTGGCTATCTGGTGGCGTTGGCGGCGCTCGGCATTGCTGCGCATCTGGCGCATTTGCCGTTGGCGCTTGGGCTATGTTTGGTTGCGCTGATGCTGCGCCTTTGGCGTTATCCATTGCGCCTTTTGGCCATGGTGCTGCCGGTGGTGCTGGCCGTTGCTGTACTGGTGGTCACCAATGCCATCGGCCATGGCCGTGTTGCACTCTCACCTTATGGCTCGGTTTTCATGCTGGCGCGTTTGCAGGAAGACGGGCCGGCAACAGCGCTGATCAAGGCGCGCTGCCCTGATGCCGGCTGGTATCTTTGCGCCTTCACGGATCACCTGCCCATGCCGGCCAATGATTTCCTCTGGGCGCCGGAAAGCCCCGTGAATCGCGACGCTGCCGGCCAGCCGCGTTTCCTGGGTGGCATGCTGCTGGCGCCGGAAGCCGGGCAGATTGTTGCCGAGACACTCCGCGCCGATCCGCTTGGCGTGGCCCGCGCTATGCTTGGCAATATGCTGGTGCAGCTCGGCAGCTTTGGCATTGGCGATACCTTGGATGACGCGCATTTCACCGTGGCCATCCGCCCGCGCATCGAACAGGGTTTTTCCGCACGCGAATTGGCTGCTTTTGACCAGGCACGGCAGGCACAAGGCACGCTGAAGGATGCGCTGATGCCGCTCAATCCCTTTCATCTGCTGGTGGTGCTGGTCGCACTGCCGATGCTGGCTTGGGCGGTCTGGCGCGGTCAGGGGCTTATACTCGCATTCACGCTATTCCTGCTGGCGGCGGTATTGGGCAATGCGCTGATTTGCGGCGGGCTTTCCGCGCCGCATCCGCGCTATGGCGCGCGCATCATGTGGCTATTGCCGGTGGCGGCGTTGTTTTGCTCGCTTGGCGCGATGATGCAGCGGGGCCGAAAGCGTGGCTGATGTTTTCCTGATCGGCCTGATCTTCGTCCTGGCTGGTTTCGTGAAAGGTGTCGCGGGGTTTGGCCTGCCGACCGTGAGTGTCGCGTTGGTGGCCCTGCTGCGACCGATCCCCGAAGCCATTGCGTTGATGCTGGTGCCGGCCTTTGTCACCAATATCTGGCAGGGGCTTGCCGGCGGCCAATTGCGCGTGGTGGTGCCGCGCATAGCAGTCTTTCTGGCCTGCGCCGTGGCCGGCACCATTGCCGCCGCCTGGCATTTGGCTTCGGTGGATAGCCGTTTCCTATCCGGGCTTTTGGGGTTGAGCCTTTTGGCCTCCGCAACACTTGCCCTGGCCGCACCCAATCTGCCGGCGCCCGGCCGCAAGCTGGAACGGCTACTCGCCGCGCCCATGGGCTTGGTGTCTGGTGTTATGGCCGGCTTTACCGGCAGTTTCCTGGTGCCGGCTGCCCCTTGGCTGCAAGCCATTCGCCTGCCGAGGGAACAATTCGTGCAGGCCTATGGGGTTTGTGTTTTGGCGATCAATGCGTCCTTGACGCTGGCCTTGGCCTTCGGCGGCATCATCACTGGCGATATCGGCGCGAAATCGGCGTTGGCGTTAGCGCCGGCCCTTGCGGGCATGCTGCTTGGCCAAAAGCTTCGTTTCAGCCTGCCGGAAGCGCGCTTCCGGCAAGTGGTTCAGGTGCTGCTCTGGCTCATCGGGGCGTGGCTCGCGCTACGCGCCTTTCGTTGAGACTCACGGCCACTTCACCGCCGGGGGCATGGACATCAAGATCGCCTCCACATTCCCGCCGGTCTTCAGGCCGAAAATCGTGCCCCGGTCATGCAGCAGGTTGAATTCCACATAGCGGCCGCGGCGGATCAGCTGATGTTCCCGCTCAGCCTCGGTCCAGGCTTCATGCATGCGCTTACGGATAATGGCGGGATAGGCTTGCAGGAAAGCTAGGCCCACATCGCGGGTGAAGGTGAAATCGGCGTCTATCCCCTTGCCCGGCGTGCGATCCCCCAGCCAATCATAGAAAATCCCGCCAAGCCCGCGCGGCTCCCCGCGATGGGGCAGAAAGAAATACTCATCGCACCATTTCTTGAAGCGCGGGTAATAGCTTGCGTCATGCCTGTCGCAGGCCGCCTTGAAGGCGGCATGGAAATCCGCCGCATCTTCCTGCGACTCGGCCGCTTCGGGCTTCATGGGCGTGATATCTCCGCCGCCGCCAAACCACGCATT
The DNA here is from genome assembly GCA_020249865.1 of Roseomonas sp. Classification (GTDB taxonomy): domain Bacteria; phylum Pseudomonadota; class Alphaproteobacteria; order Acetobacterales; family Acetobacteraceae; genus Neoroseomonas. The sequence continues at coordinate 33,388 of JADCEV010000002.1, forward strand.
CCGGGTCACGATGAAGCGCGTATTCATATGCGCCGCCGGCACGCGCGGGCTTTGCATATGTGCCACCAGAGACACACCTGTCGCCAGAAAGCGCGGGTCTTCCTCGGCCCCCGGGATCTGCTTGCGGAATTCAGGGGAGAATTCGCCAAACACGGTGGAGACATTGACCCCCACCTTTTCAAACACCCGTCCCTTCATGACAGACATGACCCCCCCGCCGCCTTCGGGCCTTTGCCAGGCGGTGCGGTTGAAGCGCCCGGGCGGCAGGCTGGTGTGGGGCCCTGCCGCCAAATCATCCTCAATCGCCTCAAACGCGGCGCATAGCCGGTCCCGCAATTCCTCGAACCAGGCACGGGCGGGGGCCACAAAGGGATGACCCTGAGGGCCGGCGGCAGTTTTTTCCATGTTGGCCTTCCAATGTTACAACGGGGCGCATTTACACCTTGCAAATCCACCTACTATAAGACCCCGCAAGTGGCGGGGCCGGTGCTTCGGCGCCGCCATTTCGTTGTGATCTTGGCACCCAAGGGGTGCGGGCCTAAATCGTGCGGCGAAGTGAGGCCCTCGGCAAGAGGGTTCCCCGTCGTAAAGGGATGGTGAGGATGGCTGATACCGCTCATGCGGCGCCCGATGGCGCGCCGCGGCGTGATTTTCTGAAACTCGTGACCGGCGCTTTCGCGGCAGTCGGTGTTGGCGCCATTGCCTGGCCCTTCATCGCCTCCCTGCAGCCTGCGAAGGATACGCTGGCACTGGCAACCACGGATGTGGATCTGGCGCCCATCGCGGAAGGCCAGGCGGTGACCGTGATGTGGCGCGGCAAACCGGTATTCGTGCGCAGCCGCACGCCCAAGGAAATCCAGGAAGCCCGCGCCGTGCCGACCAGCGCCCTGCCCGACCCGGCGACCGACCAATCCCGCGTCCAGCGGGAACAATGGCTGGTGCTGATTGGCATCTGCACCCATCTGGGCTGCGTCCCGTCCGGCCAAAGGGCAACCGATGCACGCGGCGAATATGGCGGCTGGTTCTGCCCCTGCCATGGCAGCCATTACGACACCTCTGGCAGAATTCGTAAGGGCCCGGCGCCTCGGAACCTTGACGTTCCGCAATACGCCTTCACATCCGACACCAAGATCAGAATCGGTTGAGGATAGAAAAACATGTCAATCGGGTTGCACAATAGCGAATTCAAGAATCCGGTGGTGCGTTGGATAGACCAGCGCCTGCCGGTGTTCACGATGATGCAGAAGGAATACGGCACCTTCCCGACGCCGAAAAATTTCAACTATTTCTGGAATTTCGGCGCGCTCGCCATGGTCACGCTGATGATCATGATTGCAACGGGTGTGTTCCTTTCCATGCATTATGCCGCGCATACGGGGCTGGCCTTCGATAGTGTCGAACGCATCATGCGCGATGTGAATTACGGCTGGCTGATCCGCTATGTTCACATGAACGGCGCCAGCATGTTCTTCATCGTGGTCTATATCCACATCTTCCGCGGCATGTATTACGGTTCCTACAAGGCGCCGCGCGAATTGCTGTGGATCCTGGGCGTGGTGATCTTCCTGCTGATGATGGCAACGGCCTTCATGGGCTATGTGCTGCCCTGGGGCCAGATGTCCTTCTGGGGGGCCACCGTCATCACCAACCTGTTCAGCGCCTTCCCGGTGGTGGGTAACTTCATTGTGGAATTGCTCTGGGGCGGCTTCAGCGTGGACAATCCCACGCTCAATCGCTTCTTCAGCCTGCATTACCTGCTGCCCTTCGTGATCCTGGGCGTGGTCTTCCTGCATGTCGCCGCGCTGCACATCACGGGGTCGAACAACCCGCTGGGCGTTGAGCCGAAGGGCCCGCAGGATACCCTGCCCTTCCACCCGTATTACACGGCGAAGGACAGCGTGGGCCTTGTGGTGTATTTCATCGTCTTTGCTGGGCTTGTCTTCTTCGTGCCCAATATGCTGGGCCATCCGGACAACTACATCCCGGCCAATCCGTTGGTGACGCCGCCTCACATCGTGCCGGAATGGTACTTCCTGCCCTATTACGCCATTCTGCGTGCGGTGCCGGACAAGCTTGGCGGCGTCCTGCTCATGTTCGGTTCGATCCTGATCTGGTTCGTGCTGCCATGGCTTGATCGTTCCCCGGTGCGGTCCATGCGTTTCCGTCCGCTGGCGCGCCCCTTCTTCCTGCTCTGGACGGTGAATTTCCTTGTGCTGCTGTGGGTTGGCGCCAAGCCGGCGGAAGGCGTCTATGTGCTGATCGCGCAGATTTCCACCGCCTATTACTTCGCCTATTTCCTGGTGGTGCTGCCGCTGCTCGCGAAGTTTGAGCGGCCATTGCCACTGCCGGAAAGTATATCCCGCCCCGTTCTGGGCGGGGGGCCGTTGCCCATGGGCGCGGCTACCAAGCCGATGGAGAAGGCCTGATCATGCTTCGTTTTTCCTTCAAGGCCCTCGCCCTGGCTCTTGGCCTTTTCGCAACCGCCCCCGCCCATGCGGCGGGGGAGGCCATTCCCATCCCGGATCGGAAATTCTCCTTTGATGGGATTTTCGGCACCTATGATCGCGCCAGCGCGCAGCGTGGCTTCCAGGTCTATAAGGAAGTCTGCGCGGCCTGCCATGGCTTGCGCCTGGTTTCCTACCGCAATCTGCGCGAATTGGGGCTGACCGAAGCGCAGGTTGCGGCCATTGCGGCGCAGTTCGAAATCAAGGATGGCCCAAATGATGAAGGCCAGATGTTCGAACGCCCCGGCCGCCCTGCGGACCGGTTCCGCAGCCCCTTCCCGAATGATGCCGCCGCGCGCGCTGCCAATAATGGCGCCCTGCCGCCCGATCTTTCGGTCATGACCAAGGCGCGGGCTGGTGGCGCGGATTACCTGTTTGCGCTGCTGACCGGTTATGTGGACCCGCCGCCCGGCGTCACCGTGATGGATGGGATGCACTACAACAAGTACTTCCCGGGCAATCAGATTGCCATGGGACCGGTCTTGAACCCCGATCAGGTTGAATATGCCGATGGCACCAAGGCAACCATTGAACAGATGGCGCATGATGTCAGCACCTTCCTGCAATGGGCCGCCGAGCCAGAGCTTGAAAAGCGCCGCGCCATGGGTGTGAAGGTCATCATCTTCCTGACGATCCTTGCCGGCCTCACCTATGCGGTGAAGCGCAAGATCTGGGCTGACGTTAAGCACTGATCGCTTCCAGAGCGACTTGAATCAAGGCACGCGCCCCATCCGGGGCGCGTGTTTTTTTTGCGCAGCCTGCGCCATGGGGGCGCCGTTTCCATCTGCGCCCGTTCTGCGGTACTAACTTCCGTCATGCAGCAATCCGAACCGACATTGCGTTTGAAGGTACAGGTGACCTTTCTGCGCATGGATGCGCCGCCCGCCAGCCCCGCCCCAGCCTTGCCCGCTGATGCGCGGGTGGAAAGGGTGCGGCATTGCTCGGTGCCCTTCTATCGCTACCTCTATGATACAGTGGGGGCGCCATGGCTTTGGTGGATGCGGCGCATCGCTTCCGATGCCGAATTGGCGGGATTGCTGGGTCATCCTTCGGTCAGCGTTCATGTGCTGATGCGGGATGGCGAACCGGCCGGGTTTTATGAGCTCGATCATCGCGCCGGGCAGGCCACGAACCTTGCCTATTTCGGGCTGATGCCCTGGGCGATCGGCACCGGGCTTGGCGCTGCCTTTCTGCGCCATGCGGTGGATGCCGCCTGGCGGATCGGCCAGCCGGCGGTCACGGTGAATACCTGCAATGCCGATCACCCGCGCGCGCTGCCGGGCTATCTGGCGGCGGGGTTTCGCAAGCTCCGCGTCATTGAGGAAGTCTGGCCGGTACCCCTGCGCCTTGGCATGGTGATCCCGCCGCATCTGCCGCGCCTAGGGTAAGGGCGGCATATTCCCAGGCCGACAGGATCAGCCTTTAATGCGGGCGGAGGAAGAACCGCCATGAAGACTGCCTCGCGCCGGGTGCTGCTGGGTGCAGCGCTCGCCCTGCCCTTCATCACCCGCGCCACAGCGCAGCCTGCCTGGCCGGATCGGCCGGTGCGCATCATCATCCCCTTTGGCGCAGGTGGGCCGATTGACCTGGTGGGGCGCTTGCTCGCGGAGCATCTCAAGGAAAGGCTGGGGCAGCCCTTCGTTATCGAAAACCGCCCCGGTGCGGGCGGCAGCATCGGTATTCATACCGTGGTGCAAGCGCCGCCCGATGGCACGGCCTTTGTGCTGACCAGCGCATCGCTTGCCAGCGTGCCGGCGCTTTACCCCAATCGCGGGCTTGATCCGCGCATGGCCTTGGCGCCTGTCAGTCTGGTCGCGGATATTCCAACCGCCATGGTGGTGCGCGCCGCCGCGCCCTATCAAAGCGTGCAGGACGTGTTGAACGCGGCGCGCGCCGCGCCGGGGCGGCTGACCTATGGCAGCGGCGGGGTTGGGTCTTCCAACCATCTTTCCGGGGCACTTTTCGCGCTGGCTGCCAATCTGGATTTGACCCATGTATCCTATCGCGGCGCAGCGCCAGCCATGACAGCGCTTTATGCCGGTGAAATAGACATGGTTTTCGCGAGCACGGTGGAAACCCTGCCGCATGTGCAGGGCGGCCGCGCGCGGCTTTTGGGCGCAGCGGGGCCGCGGCGCCTGCCGGCCCTGCCCGATACGCCGGCCATCAATGAAATCGTCCCCGGCTATGTCGCGCTCAATTGGTATGCCATCGCCGCGCCGCGCGCCACATCGCCCGCCATCATCACCCGCATGGCAGAGGTGCTGGGCAGCCTGCGCGACCTGCCCGATGTGCGTGCACGCTTCGCTGCCGCCGGCACGACGCCCTTGCTGACCGGCCCGGCGGAATTGGCCGCGCTGCTTGAGAGTGATGTGCCGCAATGGCAGCGCGTGGTGGCTGCGACAGGGATCAAGGTGGAATAAGATGCTCCTTGCCCCGCCATATGAGCCTGATTTACCTTCCACCTGAAAACAAGAAAGCACCGCGCCGAGCCGCGCGGTTGGGGAGCATCAGCGCATGAGCCAAGCCGCCTTCAAAGCCGCGCGGGATTTTCTGCTGGCGCAGCGTGGCGATTACGCCACAGCCTATCGCGATTTCCGCTGGCCGGCGCTGGATCATTTCAACTGGGCGCTTGACTGGTTTGACGCTGAATTGGCCGCCGGCGCGCATGGTGGGCGCCTTGCACTCCGCATCGTTGGCGATGGCGCGGCGGAACGCAGCTTTGCCGAGCTTTCGGCAGCCTCCAACCGTGTCGCCAATGGGTTGCGTGCGCTTGGCGTCAAGCGTGGTGATCGCATTCTGCTCATGCTCGGCAATGTCGTGCCGCTTTGGGAAGTGATGCTGGCGGCGATGAAATTGGGCGCCGTGGTGATCCCCGCCACCACCTTGCTCGCCGGCGCTGATCTGAAGGACAGGTTTGATCGTGGTCGCGCGCGCTTCGTGGTCGCCAATGCCGCCGATGCACTGAAATTCGAAGGGATGGAAGCGGGTGTGACGCGCATCGCGGTGGGCACAGCACCGGCGGGCTGGATCGCTTATGAAACGCTGCATCAGGGTGCCCCCAGCTTCACGCCGGATGGGCCGACCAAGGCCCAAGATCCGATGCTGCTTTATTTCACGTCAGGCACTACGGCCAAGCCGAAGCTTGTTCTGCATAGTCATCAATCCTATCCGGTGGGGCATCTTTCCACCATGTTCGTGCTCGGCCTGCAGCCGGGCGATTTGCATTTGAATATTTCCTCGCCCGGCTGGGCCAAACACGCCTGGTCCTGCATTTTTGCGCCCTGGATTGCGGGGGCGGCGGTCTTCATCGCCAATCAGCCGCGCTTCAATGCGCGCGGCATGCTGGAAGCGATTGCCGCCAATGGCGTCACCACACTCTGCGCCCCACCCACCGTCTGGCGCATGTTTGTCCAGGAAGACATGAAATCCATCCGCACCTCCTTGCGCGAAGTGGCCGGTGCAGGGGAACCGCTCAATCCCGAAATCATTGAACAGGTGCGCGATGCCTGGGGCCTCACCATCCGCGACTTCTTCGGCCAGACGGAAACCACCGCGCAGATCGGCAATCCACCTGGGATGCCCTTGAAGGAGGGCTCCATGGGCAAGCCGCTGCCGGGTTATCGGATCGTCTTGCTCGACCCCGATGACAAGCCGGCTGAGGAAGGGGAGGTCTGCATCGCGCTCAACCCCGCGCCGACCGGGCTGATGATGGGGTATCAGGCCGATGATGGCAGCACCCTGCCGGCGGGCGAGGCTTTCTATCGCACCGGTGATGTCGCCAATCGCGATCAGGATGGCTACCTGACCTATGTCGGTCGGGCGGATGATGTGTTCAAAGCCTCCGACTATCGGATTTCGCCCTTTGAGCTTGAAAGCGTGCTGATCGAGCATGAGGCGGTGGCGGAAGCGGCCGTGGTGCCCGCGCCGGATGCCATGCGCATGGCGGTGCCCAAGGCCTTTATTGCGCTGGCACCCGGGGCGGTGGCGAACCCGGCCACCATGCTGTCCATCTTCCAGCATCTGCGCGGGCGGCTTTCCGCCTTCAAGCGCGTGCGGCGCCTGGAAGTGCATGAATTGCCCAAGACGATTTCGGGCAAGATCCGCCGCGTCGAACTTCGCCAATTGGAGGAAAAGCGCTTCGCCGCCGGCGCCAGGCCCGAGGGCGAGTATCGGGAGGAGGATTTCCCGGAACTCCGCCATTCCTGAACAAGCCCCCGCTTGCCCCCGCGCCCCAGCGGGGGTTTATTGGGGTGAATCCCGGAGATACCCCGATGAATGAAATCAATGTGCCGCGCCCGAATAATCTGGACGCGTTCTGGATGCCCTATTCGGACAATAAGTATTTCAAGGACCGCCCGCGCATGCTCGCCCGCGCTGAGGGCATGCATTACTACACGCCGGAGGGTCGGGAGATTCTGGACGGTACCTCTGGCCTTTGGTGCTGCAATGCCGGGCATGGTCGGCGGGAAATTGTGGAGGCGATCCAACGCCAAGCCGCCATCATGGATTTCGCGCCCGCCTTCCAGCTTGGCCACCCGATTGCCTTTGAAGCCGCCGCGCGCGTGGCGGATATGACGCCGGAGGGGTTGGACCGGGTTTTCTTCACCAATTCAGGCAGCGAAGCCGCCGATACGGCGCTGAAAATCGCACTCGCCTATCACAAGGCGCGGGGAGAAAGCTCTCGCGTGCGGTTGATCGGGCGCGAACGCGGCTATCATGGCGTGGGCTTCGGCGGCATGTCGGTCGGCGGCATTGGGCCCAATCGCAAGCAATTCGGCGCGCTGCTGCCTTATGTGGACCATCTGCCGCATACGCATCTGCCGGCCAAGAACGCCTATTGCCGGGGTGAGCCGCCGCATGGCGCCGAGCTGGCCGATGTGCTGGAAAACCTGGTCACGCTGCATGGTGCCGAGACCATCGCCGCTGTCATGGTGGAACCCGTGGCGGGGTCAACCGGCGTGCTGGTGCCGCCGGTGGGCTACCTCAAGCGACTCCGCGATATCTGCACCAAGCACGGCATTCTGCTGATTTTTGATGAGGTGATCACCGGCTTTGGCCGGCTTGGCGCCAATTTCGGCGCAGAACGCCTCGGCGTGATGCCCGATATCATGACCATGGCCAAGGGGCTGACCAATGCCGCCGTGCCCATGGGGGCGGTGGCCGTCAAGAACGAGATTTATGATGCCATCGTGAAGGGCACTGGCGCGGGCATCGAATTCTTCCACGGCTATACCTATTCCGGGCATCCCTTGGCGGCGGCGGCGGCGATTGCCACGCTGGAATTGCATCGCGCCGAGGATTTGCCGGGCCGCGCCCGCGCGTTGGAACCTTATTGGCAGGATGCGGTGCATTCGCTGAAGGGTTTGTCCAATGTGATTGATATCCGCGATGTCGGGCTGATTGGCGCGGTGGAATTGGCGCCCCGCCCCGGCAAGCCCACGCAACGCGCCTTGGATGTCTTCCGCCGCTGCTTTGATGAGGGCGTGTTGATCCGCGTGACCGCCGATATCATTGCCATGTCGCCGCCGCTGATTTGCGAAAAGCCGCATGTGGATAGGCTGATCAATACGCTTTCCGATGCGATCATGGCGGAAGCGGCCTGACCGGAGCATTTTCAAGCCATGTGGACTCACATGGCGACTCGGAAAATGCGACCAAACGATGATACTACCGGGCAGGGTGACCTCTGCCCGGCTTCGCCCCATATAAGGCGTCAAACCTTGCTGATGGAGAAACCCAGGTGAGCGATACTGCCCGCGCGCCCGTGCCCGTGACCGTGCTGACCGGCTATCTTGGTGCCGGCAAAACCACGCTGCTGAACCGCATCCTGACCGAAAATCACGGCCAGAAATTCGCGGTCGTGATCAATGAATTCGGCGAATTGGGCGTGGATAACGACTTGGTCGTGGATGCCGACGAAGAAGTGTTTGAAATGAACAATGGCTGCATCTGCTGCACGGTGCGCGGGGATTTGATCCGCATCCTGGCCGGGCTGATGAAGCGGCGCGACAAGTTTGATGGCATTATTGTGGAGACCACCGGCCTCGCGGACCCGGCCCCGGTGGCGCAGACCTTCTTTGTTGATGATGACGTGAAGCGCGCGACCAAGCTGGATGCGATTGTGACGGTGGTGGATGCCAAGCATTTGCCTGCGCGGTTGAATGATTCAGCCGAAGCGCAGGAACAGATCGCCTTCGCCGACATTATCGTGCTGAACAAGATGGATCTGGTGAGCGAGGCCGAAGCGGCGGAAGTGGAAAAGCGCATCCGCGCCATCAACCCCTATGCCGAAATTCGCCGCGCAACGAAATCCGATGTGCCGGTCAATGCCGTGATCGGGCGTGATGCCTTCAACCTGGAACGCATTCTGGAACGTGAACCGGAATTCCTCTCGGGTGAGGATGATCACGAACATGATTCGGAAGTGAACAGCGTTTCCTTCGAAGTGGACCGCCCGATTGATGCCGAGCGTTTCAACGCCTGGATCACGCAGGTGCTGTCCAGCAAGGGGCAGGATTTGCTGCGCACCAAGGGTATTCTGGCCTATGAGGGCGATGATCGTCGCTTCGCTTTCCAGGCGGTGCATATGATCGCCGATGGTGATTTCATCGGCCCCTGGAAGGAAGGCGATCCGCGCCGTTCAAAGCTGGTTTTCATTGGGCGCGATTTGAATCGCCCCTGGCTGCGCCGCGGTTTTGAAGCCTGCCAGGCCGGTGAGGATGAGGCGAAGATCAATGCCGAAATCGCGCGCTGGAGCCCCCCCGAAGCATGAGCGGCGCCGATTATTTGCTGGATAGCCGGGGCATCTCGCAAAACCTCGGCGCCTGGGTCGCTGGCATTGGCTTTGGTCATGAAGGCCGCACTTGCAGCTTTGGCACCAGCGATGGCGTCTTGCATCAGGCAAGGCTTACGGCCCCGCAGGATGCTTGGGCGCGGCATGAAGCGCATCAGGGCGCGGTGCTGTCGCTTTGTGCCGATGCCAAGGATGGCGTGGTCTCAGGCGGTGATGATGGGCGGCTGATGCGCCTTGGCGCTGATGGCACGCTCACCGAATTGGCGCGTTATGGCAGCCGTTGGGTGGAGCATGTCGCCGCCCATGAAAGCGGGCTGCGCGCTGCCGTGGTCGGCAAGGCCGTGCATGTGCTGGATGGCGCAGGGGCAGCGCTGAAATCACTCGCGCATCCAACATCGGTCACGGGCATTGCCTTTGACGCCAAGGGCAAGCGCATCGCAGCCAGCCATTACAATGGCGCCTCGCTTTGGTTTGTGGCGGCGAAGGATGACAAGCCGCGTTCACTGGAATGGAAGGGCAGCCATACGGGCATTATTTTCAGCCCTGATGGGACGCATGTGGTGACTTCCATGCAGGAGAATACCTTGCATGGCTGGCGCTTGGCCGATGGGCAGCATATGCGCATGGCGGGCTATCCGGCGAAGACCAAATCGCTGTCTTTCACTTCCAAGGGACGGTGGCTCGCGACCTCTGGCGCCGATTGTGTGGTGTTGTGGCCGTTCTTTGGTGGCGGGCCCATGGGCAAGGCGCCAACGGAACTTGCGGGGGGTGATCAGGCGCTGTGTTCAGCTGTGGCCTGCCATCCGCAGCAGGAAGTGGTGGCGGCAGGTTTCAATGACGGGCTGGTGCTGATTGCCGAGGTCGCGAGTGGGCGCATTGTCCCCGTGGCCGCACCGGGACGCGGCGCCATTTCAGCGCTGGCCTGGAGCGATTCCGGCACGCATTTGGCCTTTGGCACTGAAGAAGGTTTCGCCGGGCTGGTGGACCTTTCACGCCGCTGAGGCGCAGGGCTGGAAATATCCAGCGACCCTGTGCTTGAGTGCCGTCGTTAAAGCCGGAGAAGCGCCATGGCCGCACGCGATGATGAGGATGAGGAATTCGATCTGGGCATCAGCCTGGAATCGGTGGCCGCCATTGTGGATGCGGCGCGCGCCGTCCAGGAAGGCGAGGAAAGCGGCGCCATCTCTCGTGCGGATGACGATGAGGAAGGCCTCGACGCCGAAGATGATGAAAACATGGATGAGGATGCGCTGCGCGCCTTCATCAGTGAATTGAATGAGGATGAACAGGCTTCCCTGATTGCCCTCGCCTGGATCGGCCGCGGTGATTATGAGGCGGATGATTGGGAAGAAGCGCGCAACCTGGCGCGGGAACGCAATATGCGTGACCCGGCGACCTATCTGCTCGGCATCGAAATGCTGGGTGATATGCTGGAAGAAGGCTTGGAAGCGCTCGGGCTTTCACTGGATGACGTAGAGGGCTGAAACGCCGCCCCCATCAACGCCGCCCGCCACCCAGAATACCCCCAAGGCCGCGCAGCACATCCTGCACTGGTGATGGCAAGGCAGGCGTGCCGGGCCGCGGCGCTTCCTGCGCTGCTTCCGGCGTGGCGCGTGGTGCGGGGGTGGCACCATCCGCACCAAGTCGCGCGATACGCAAAGGCTCGGCGCAATCCGCTTCCGCATTGCGGCCCGAACCGCCAAGCAGATTGCCCAAAGGATCGGTTACCACGCGCCCGGTAAGCGTATCCGCCAGCAAGCCGGCCGCGTTTTGGCCAAGCGCCGCACCGGGCGGCACGCCAAGGCGCGGCGCCGCCAGTGTGCCGCCCAGATTGACCGGCGCGCGCAGCGCAACACCCAAGACACGCAGATTGGTATTCAGCCGCCCATTCAGGCTTTCATCGCGCAGATTGATGCCGGCCTGACCATTGATCTGGCCCGCGCTGCTATCCATGAACAAGGCTCGGCTTTGCGCAATGCCTTGCACCGCCGTGAAGGCCAGCGCGACGCAGCGGAGTTCCACCGCGCCAAGCCGTTGCGACGCGGGTGAGAGCAGCGCAAGCACGGCGCCGAGCGCATCCATGGCGGCGCCCTGTTCCAGCCGGCCATTGACCAATGCCAGGCCCATATCGCCATTCAGGCTGGCCGCAATGGCGCGGGTGGTGGCGCCGGCGCCGCGCAGGTCGGCGGCCACCTCTCCCCTCCCGCGCAGCCCAAGCCCATCCAGCGCACCGCTGAGTGCCGCCAGATCAAGCCCAGCGCCTTCAGAGCGCAGCCTAAGGCCGAATTGCGCAGGATTGGTCGCCGCATTCGCCGTGACCTGCCCGGAAAGCCGCCCGGCTGGGATGGTCAGGTTGAAGGGCGCCAGCGTCAGCGCACCATTTCTGAGGTGGAGGTTGGTTTGCAGCGCCGCATGCGGGAAGCTGCGGGAGGTGATGCCGCGCAGGGCAAGCGCCAATTCCGCATCAAGCGAATTCAGCGCGGCAACCGGCACGGCGATATCCGGAATCACGCGGCCATCCCTCGCCGCCGGCGCCGGTGCCGCCGGTACCGGCCGGGCTGCGCTTGGCGCGGGCGCGGGTGACAGACCATCCAGATCAAGCCGCGTGACATCAATTCGTCCGGCAAGGTTCGGCCGATCAGCCAGGCCCAGCGTCAGCGCCGCGGTTGCGGCTAGGCCTGGGCTGGTGAGTTGCAGGCGGGGCAGGCTGATAGTCTGCACATCCTGCCATTCCAGCCGGGCCGAACCGCGCAAACCGGGGGGCAGCACCGCAAAGCCGGTCAGCCCGGCGGCATCCGGCGCGTCCAGAGTGATATCGAATTGCCCATCGGCCAATTCACGTGGTCGCGCCACCCTGCCCTTCAGGACCAGACTGGCGTCGCCGGAGGCAAGTCGCGCTTCAATGGGCAGCGGCGCCGCCGCACCCTGAAGCATCCTGCCAAGCTCAGCTAGGCTGGCCTCTAGCCTCATGGCGGTGCCGGCGCGGTTAAAGCTGCCGGTGAGCTTCGCCTCGCCTTCCGGCGGCGCGATCAATTCCAGCCCATCAAGCCTGAGCCCCGGCAGTAGCCAGCCAAGATCACCCGCGCCGGCCTTGAAACTCAGCGCGCCGAGCGGCGGCAGCTTGCCGGGCGCACCCCCCAATAATGGCCCGGCCTGCCCGGCCAGGGTGAAGGTGATGCCGTGCAAACGCCATTCGGCGGCCAAATCACTGGCGCGGGCGGCGCTGATATTGCGAATGGCGAGTGATGGAATTTCGATATCCCACCCCTTGCCGCCGGGCAGGATCACATGCGCATCGCGCAGGCTGACCAGGCCGATATGCGGCATTGCGCCAGCCTGCCGTGGAGGTGCAGGTGCGGCGCTAGCCTCACGCGCCGGCCTTTCGGCGGCTGGCAAGGCCCAAAGCGCGGGATCGAGATTAAGCTTCAGCCCATCCGCCTCGACATGCGGAATCTCGATGCCGCCAGAGATCAGGGAGAAAAGCGAAACCGTCGCCGCCAACCTTGGTGCAACAAGGCCCGGCGTGGCGCCGCCCGGTGTGCTCAGCGTTACATCGCGCAACTCAAGTTTGGGAATGAGCCCAAGGGCCAGATCAACGGCGCCAATCTCCACGCGATAGCCGGTGGCGGCTTCGATCTCGGCCTTGATGCGCGGCGTGAAGCGGCCGGACTCCAAGGCGGCGCGCAGTGCCAAAACGCCGCCGATCAGCAGCAGGAAAACCAGCGCCAACCCGCCCGCAACATAGCGCGGCCAGCGCCGGGCGGGTTTCAGCGCAGATGCCGACATGGCGGGGTCTTCGGGCGATCAAAGCCGAGCAAGCCAAAGGTTTCCTTCATATGCGCCGGTAAGGGCGCGGCGAGTTCCAGTACACCACCTTCCGGATGCGGCAGGCGCAAGGCCCGCGCATGCAGATGGAGCGTATTGCCGAAGCCTTCCAGATGCGCCGCCTGCCCGCCATATTTGCCATCACCCATGATCGGGCAGCGCAAAGCCTCGGCGCAATGCACACGCAGCTGATGGGTGCGGCCCGTGAGCGGGCGCAATTCCAGCATCGCCGCCTGGCGCTGTGCGGAATCCACCACGCGATAAAGCGTGACGGCGCGCGTGCCCTCCCCATCCGCAACCCCTGCCACCCGTTCGCCGCGCTGCCCGCCGAGTTTGGCGAGTGGCAGGTCAATGCGGCCCTCCAGCGGATGCGGCCGGCCAATCACGACGGCCCAATAGGTTTTCTCGGCATCGCGGCCACGAAAGGCTGCGGCCAGCCGGGAAGCCGCGGCTGCGGTGCGCCCCAGGATCAGAACGCCCGATGTGTCCTTGTCCAGCCGATGCACCAGGCGCGGGCGTTCCTCATAGCCAAAGCGCAGCGCATCCAGCATGCCATCCACATGGCGTGTGATGCCCGGCCCGCCCTGCACGGGCAGGCCCTGCGGCTTGTCCAGTACGATCACCGAGGCATCGCGGTAGATCACCATGCGTTCAAGCGCCGCCGCGTCACGTTCCGACACCGGGCGCGCGCTAGGCGGCTTCGCGGCATCCTGCGGCATGGGTGGGATACGCAATTGCTGGCCGGGCTTAAGCCGCGCATTGGCTTCCACCCGCGCGCCATCCAGCCGGATCTGTCCGGTGCGCAGCATTTTCTGCAAAGCGCCCTGGGTCAGGTTCGGGTAGTGCCGATGAAACCAGCGATCAAGCCGGATATCGGCCTCGGCCGGGGCGATGGTGCGGTGGGTAACGGGCATGGCATTCCGTAACAGGCGGGGCTCGGTTCTGAAAGCGCCAAATGCGGGGGGCGATTTCACTGGTTCCATCGCCCCTGCTTCTGCTTTAAGGGAAGCGAAAATCAGTCTGGGGAGGGTTTCATGACCAAAGCTTCACAATTCCCAATCACGCGCCGCGCCCTTGGCGGGCTTGGCCTTGGCCTGGCCGCTACAGGTGCTGCACGCGCGCAGGATATGGCCGGCAAGACGATTGAATGGATCATCCCCTTCGCGGTGGGTGGCGGTTCGGATGTCTGGGCGCGGTTTCATTTGCCGCTGCTGCAACGCCATATGCCGGGGAACCCGACCGTGGTGATCCGCAATGTCACGGGCGGCGGCAGCATCAATGGCGCCAATCAATTCGCGCAACGCACGCGGCCTGATGGGCTGACCATCCTTGGCACCAGTGGCTCGACGCAATTCCCGTATCTGATGGGCGATCCGCGCGTGCGCTACGATTACCGCGCCTGGAGCGTGCTGATGGCAAGCCCAACCGGCGGCGTCTTGTATGTACGCCCGGAACTGGGCGTGCGCGGGCCGGGGGACCTTGCCCGGCTGCAAGCGGCGCAAGGCCTGCGCTTCGGTAGCCAGGGCCCGACCTCGCTTGATATCGTGCCGACCCTTGCCTTTGATCTCATGAATTTGAATGTGCAGATCGTCTTTGGCATGCAGGGCCGCGGCCAGGGGCGACTTGCCTTTGAACGTGGTGAGACGCCGATCGATTATCAAACCTCCTCTGCCTATACGAGTCAGGTTCTGCCGCTGGTGCGCGAAGGCAAGGCCGTGCCGCTGTTTTCCTATGGCATCATGAATGCTGCGGGCGACATTGTGCGCGATCCGAATTTCCCGGATTTGCCGACCTTCCCGGAATTCCTGCGCGCGGCAACGGGGCAGGAACCGTCAGGCCCGGCCTGGGATGCCTATCGCACCTTGTTCGTCGCGGGTTTTGCCGCGCAGAAATTTGTGGTGGTGCCCAAGGAAACGCCGCGCGCCATTCAGGATCTTTATCGCACCGCCTTCACGCGCATCTTTGCCGATCCGGAATATAAGGAAAAGCGCGGCACGGTGATTGGCGAATATGATGAGGTGGTGGGCGACGCCGCTCAGAAAGCCTATGCCGCCGGCACGGTGATCAGTGAAGCGACGCGCGACTGGATCAAGGAATGGTTGCTGCGCCGCTTCAACCATCGCCTGGGCTAATCAATCCAAAGGCAGCGCGGGAACAGGAGTAAGGCTGCATGCTTGACGCGCTGCTGATGGCGCTTACCGCGCTCGCGAGTCCTGAACGCCTTGGCTATATGGCGCTGGGCGTTTTGATTGGTTACGCCATTGGTGTGCTGCCCGCGCTTGGTGGCTTGGCCGGGCTGTCGCTGGTGATGCCCTTCATTTACGGCCTCGATCAGGTTTCGGCCCTTGCCATGCTGGTTGGTCTGGTCGCGGTGGCGGCCACCGCGGATACCTTCAGCTCCATCCTGATGGGCATACCTGGATCATCGGCAAGCCAGGCGACGATCCTGGATGGCTTCCCCATGGCCCGACGAGGAGAGGCCGCGCGCGCCCTATCGGCATCCTTCCTTGCTTCCATGATCGGGGGCTTGATCGGCGCGGTGATTTTGACCGGGGCGGTGCTGATTGCGCGGCCCTTGATCCTGGCGCTGGGCACCGCGGAACTGTTCATGCTGGCCTTGCTTGGGCTTTCCATGGTGGGCGTGCTGGCGGGCAAAAGCTTCGCCAAGGGCTTGATCGCTTGCGGCATGGGCTTGGCGCTTGGCACGGTCGGCACCGCGCCCGCCACGGCGGAATATCGGCTGGATTTCGGGCTGATCTATCTTTCGGATGGTCTCCCGCTGCCCGTTTTGGTGCTGGCGGTATTTGCGCTACCGGAAATCATTGACCTCGCGCGTGGTGGTGGGACGATTTCGCGCACGGCGGAGCTGGGCCGCGGCTGGTTTGATGGTGTGCGCGATATCATGCGCCATTGGTGGCTGCTGCTGCGGACTTCTTCCATCGGGTCTGTGCTGGGCGCGATCCCTGGCCTTGGCGGCAGCGTCACCGATTGGATTGTCTATGGCCACGCCATTCAAACCGAAAAGAACGGCCAATTCGGCAAGGGTGATGTGCGCGGCGTGATTGCCGTGGAGGCATCGAACAATGCGCGCGAAGGCGGCGCCTTGGTGCCCACATTGTTCTTCGGCATTCCTTCTTCCGGGTCCATGGCGGTGTTTTTGGGCGGCATGACGCTGCTTGGTATTGAAGCCGGGCCGGCGCTGGTCGGGTCCCGGCTTGATTTGACCTATGCGATCATCTGGTCGCTCGCGATTGCGAATGTCATGGGCACGCTGCTGTGCTTCGCGACATCGCCCCTGATTGCGCGGCTGACCACGGTGCGCTTCGGGCTGCTGGCGCCCTTCATGATGATGGTCGTTTGCTTCGGCGCCTTCAACAATAATCGCGAATTGGCGGATTTGTTGTTGCTGCTGGGTATTGGCCTGCTCGGCCTGCTGATGCGCCGCTTCGGCTGGCCGCGCCCGCCCTTCGTGGTGGGCTTTGTGCTGGCGCTGCCAATGGAAACCTATTTGTACCAGGCCGTGCAATTTTATGGCTGGGATTTCCCGACGCGGCCGGGCGTTTTGATCATTGCCGCGCTGATTGTGGTATTTGCCGGGCTTGGTATCCGCAAGCGCCGCCTGGCCGATACTGAAGAAGATGGCGGCAGCACGGATACGGGCCAGCGCCAGCCTCAGGCGATTTTCGCCGTGATCCCGGTAGCACTTTTCGCCGCGGTTTTCATTGATGCCATGCGCCACAGCTTCCTGGGCGCGGTCTTCCCGATGATGATTGCGGGTGCGATGCTGCTGATCAGCGTGCCCGTATTGTTGCGGCTGAATTTCGGGCGCGTCGGCGGTTCGCTCTTCCATGATGCGGAAGCCAAGGCGAAGCCCGAGGATGGCAGCTTCTGGGCGCATCTTGGTTGGGTGATTGGGCTGGTCGGGCTTTCCGCCCTGGTTGGCTTCTTGTTGGCCAATACGATCTTCTTCCTGTCCTTCCTGCGTTATGCGGCGGGCTGCACCTGGCGGATGACGCTGTTTTTAACGTCCATCGCAACCATTGGCCTGATTGTGGTGGCGCAATTGCTGACGCTGGATTTCCCGCAAGGGCTATTGCAGCATTTCTTCGATCTCCCCTGGCCCTTACGCTGACGGATAAGACTATGCAGAAAGCCATTCCCTGCACGCTAATGCGCGGCGGCACCAGCCGCGGCCCCTATTTCCTGCGCCATGATCTGCCGGAGGATCGGGAAGCCATGGGCCGCGTCTTGCTCGCTGCCATGGGTTCACCGGATGCGCGGCAGATTGATGGGCTGGGTGGGGCGACGACGCTGACCAGCAAGGTGTGCATCGTCTCTCGCGCTGCCGCCGGTGAAGCGCAGCAGGTGGATTATCTTTTCGCGCAGGTTTCCGTGGATCGCGCCTTTGTGGATTGGGGGCCGACTTGCGGGAATATGCTGGCAGGCGTTGGGCCTTTCGCGATTGAAAGCGGGCTGGTGCCGGCGGAAGAAGGCGAAACCCGCGTGATGATCCGCGCGGTGAATACGGGTGCGATGATCGAAGCCGTGGTGCAAACGCCAGGCAAGCGCGTGAATTATGAGGGCGGTACCGCGATTGCCGGCGTGCCCGGCACGGCTGCCCCCATTGTGCTGAATTTCGCCGATGCGGTGGGCGGAGCGACTGGCAAGCTGATGCCAACCGGCAATGCCATTGATGTGATTGATGGTGTGGAAGTCACCTGCCTTGATATCTGCATGCCGGTGGTGATCGCGCGCGCGCGGGATTTCGGCAAAACTGCTCGTGAAACCGCCAAGGAATTGGACGCCGACAAGGAATTCATGGCGCGGATCGAGGCCATTCGCCGCAAGGCGAGCCTGGCCATGGGCATGGGTGATGCGGAAGGCCGCGTCATTCCGAAATTCGCCATTATCGCGGAACCCGCCGGCGGCCAGGGCGGTGTCGCGGCGCGCTATTTCACGCCACTCGCCTGCCATGAGGCGATGGCGGTGACGGGCGGGATTTGCATCGCGAGTGCCTGCGTGCTGCCGGGCACGGTGGCGGAAGGTATGGCGCAAATCACCGGCGCGGATCGGGAGACGATTGTGCTGGAACACCCAACCGGCAGCATGGAAGCGGTGATCACCACGCGCCGTGCGGCGGATGGATCGCGCGAAGTGATCTCCGGCGGCACGCTGCGCACCGCGCGCCGCCTGATGGCGGGCGAGGTTTATGTCCCCGCCCGCGCTTGGGGTTAGAATCTCTTCGACCCCGATGATCCCACCGGGCTAGAGACAGTTTACCCCGGCCGCTTCCACCAGCCCTGCCGCTTGGGTCGCGCCACCTCAGCCCCATCGCCCAGCACCACCGGCTGAATCGCCGGCCCAATCACCGGCTCCGCCTTCTCCGGCTGCGGCGGCGGGGCAGGTTCAGCCGCCATCGGCGCGGGCGCGGGTTCCGGCGCTGGCGGTTCAACGGGCGCCGGCGCTTCCGCAACCGGTGCTGCTTCCGTCACCACGGGTGCCGCCTCAGCCACCGGGGCCGCTTCCGCCACAGGCTCCGGCGCGGGGGCCGCAGGCGCAATGCGCCGCGCGGTCGCGGCAGCGCGTTCTGCCGCTTCCTCGGCTGCCGCCATGGCAGCAAACACATCATCAATCTGCCCGGCGAAGGGGTCAGCCGGGGTCGGGCCGACATAGCGCTGCGCGGGGGCATCTTCGGCCATTTCCGGCGCGGCATCCTCAGCGCGGCGCTCACGCGGGCCATCCTCACGCCGGCGGCGCCCACCACGGCGGCCACGCCGACGCGGACGATCCTCACCCTCAGCGGCGCCTTCACCGGCCTGGCCTTCATCCTCGGCGGGCTGGGCCTCGCCTTCCGGCGCTTCGCCCGCTTCTGCTGCGGCTTCAGCGCCTTCTTCGCCTTCGCCATCAGCCTCCGTGCCAGCCTCACCACCCTGCGGCCCACCCTCACGCCGGCCACCACGGCGGCGGCGACGGCGACGGCGGCGGCGCTCACCTTCCTCGGCGGTTTCCTCACGCGCTTCGGCGCGCGGGCTATCGGCTTCCTCTTCCTCAGCCTCGGGCGCGATGTCTTCCACTTCCGGCGCGTAATCCATGCGCAGCGCGGAAGGTGCGGCGCTAACGGCCATGGGTTCAGCCGCGCGCAGGCGTTCAATGCGCAGCGCCGGCCCCATCAGCTTTTCATCCGGCTGGAAGAAAACGCTCATGCCGAAACGCGCCTCAATCTCGGAAAGCCGGTCGCGCTTGCGGTTCAGCAGCCAAAGCGCGACATCGGTCGCGACATGCACATTGATTTCGGCGGCGCGGCGCTTTGCGCCTTCTTCTTCAATCGCACGCAGCACCTGCAGCGCACTGCTTTCCACGCCACGGATCGTGCCGCGGCCCATGCAATGCGGGCAGGTGATGAAGGTTTGTTCCGCGATGGAAGGGCGCAGGCGCTGGCGGCTCATTTCCAGCAGGCCGAAATGGCTGATGCGGCCAACCTGAATCCGCGCGCGGTCGTGGCGGAGCGATTCCTTGAGCCGCCTTTCCACCATGGCATTGTGCTTGTTTGATTCCATATCAATGAAATCAATGACAATCAGCCCGGCCAGATCACGCAGGCGCAGCTGGCGCGCGATTTCCTCGGCGGCTTCCATATTGGTGCGCAAGGCCGTGTCTTCGATATGGCGGTCGCGCGTGGCGCGGCCCGAATTCACGTCAATCGCGACCAAGGCCTCGGTCTGGTTGATCACCACATAACCGCCGGAACGGAGCTGCACGACCGGCGAATGCATCGCATCCAATTGCTGGTCCACGTGATGGCGCGCGAAAAGCGGCGTGGCATCCCGGTGCAGCCGCACCTTATTGGCGTGCGATGGCATCAGCATGCGCATGAATTCGCGCGCCTGCTGGAAGGCGCCATCGCCTTCCACCATCACCTCATCAATGTCGCGGCCATAGACATCGCGGATGGACCGCTTGATCAGATCCGCTTCCTCATAAATCAAGGCAGGCGCGGTGGAAGCGAGCGTCCTTTCGCGGATATTGTCCCAAAGCCGCAGCAGATATTCGCAATCGCGCTGAATTTCGGGCTTTGGCCGTTGCGCGCCGGCGGTGCGCACAATCAAGGACATGCCCTGCGGCAATTGCAGATCATCCATCACTTCACGCAGCCGCTTGCGATCCGCGGCCGAGGTGATCTTCCGCGAAACCCCGCCCCCGCGCGGCGAATTCGGCATCAGCACGGAAAAGCGCCCGGCAAGAGAAATGTAAGTTGTCAGCGCGGCACCTTTGCCGCCACGTTCTTCCTTGACCACCTGCACCAGAATGATCTGGCGGCGGCGGATCACTTCCTGGATTTTGTAGTGGCGCATGAAGCGCGGTGGGATGCGACGTTCGCGGCGTTCTTCTTCCGTCTCGGCCGGGCCTTCGCCGCCAATGGTTTCGGGCGGGGCCTGGTCTTCGGCGGGCAATTCCTCAACGCGGCCAAGATCAGCCTCAGCGGTTTCCGGCGCGGCGGTCAGGCTTTCGCTTTCAATCGCCAATGGCTGGGTCGGGGCTTCGGCAGTCGGTTCCGGCTCGGCTTCCGGCGCGGGTGCGTCATCCGATGCAGCCTCAGTAGCAGGCGCGGCTTCGCCATTGGCGTCTTCGGCAGGCTGCCAGGGCTCCGGCGTCTCACCGGTCCAGGCGGCGCGGTCCATGGCACTTTCGGGCGGCAGATCGGCCTCATCTTCCGCGCGGGCCTCTTCTTCCTGCATCGCGAGCAGGCGCTGCCGGTCGGCGACGGGGATTTGGTAGTAATCCGGGTGGATTTCGCCAAAGGCCAGGAAGCCGTGGCGATTGCCGCCATATTCCACAAAGGCCGCTTGCAGGCTGGGTTCCACCCGAACCACCTTGGCAAGGTAGATATTGCCCTTCAGGGCGCGGCGTTGCGCCGTTTCAAGATCAAATTCGTCGAGGCGATTGCCATCCATCACCACAACCCGGGTTTCTTCGGGGTGGGAGGCATCGATCAGCATACGCTTGGTCATGGGGTGAAGTCTCCGCGCCGGGGCGAAGCCGCGGGCGCAAATGCGTGGCATGGCCCGAACAAGGATCACTTTGCGGCGTGGCGTGCTGAGGCATGCGACGGCGAAGACCTTCTTCGGTGGAACCGGCACTGAAACAGCGCAGCGGCCCCAGGGTGGGCGCACCTGGATCCTGCCCCGGGAACCCTTGGACCACGAAGGTCACAGGCGCAGGCGGGACGGCGGGCGCGACGGGGGCCATGGCCATAATGGGCGGGGCTTTCGCGCGCCTCGGGCCGCGCCGGCGAGAAGGGAGGGCTGCTCCCCGGCGAAACCGCAAAGCCAACGCGAAAGGCGAGGCTTCGGAGGCCGAGGGGCTGAACATCGAGGGCCGCGCTGCCCCAGGGGGCTTCATGCGCCAGGCGATGCCGCCGGAATTCTCGCCCGCAGCGGATGCCGACGGGGCAGATCACCTTAGTCCCTGCCCGCAGGCACCACAAGGGCAGGATGGCGTGATTCGGATGACAGGGGTGGGCTGCCACAGTATGACAGCCAGCATGGTCATAGGGCGCCGACATTTCCTGGGCTTGGGCGGGGTGGTCTTGGGCGGCGCCCAACCGGCCATGGCCGCTTCCGTCAATGCCGCAAGCCTGACCACCGAAGGCCGCGCGGCGCGGCTTTCACTCACGCTCGAAGGCCCGATGTCCTGGGAATGGCGTGCGCTGGCCGAGCCCCCGCGCCTTGTAATCTCCCTGCCCGGCGTAACCTGGCGGGGTCCGGTGCGGCTTGGCTCGGCGGGGCCCGTGGCCACTGCGCAGTTTGATGAAGAAGCCAAGGAATTGCGCCTCAGCCTGGCGCGCCCTGCCCTGCCGCGCCGGTTAACGGGGCCGCCAGGGCGGCTTCTGGTGGAAATCTCCCCCGCCTCCACGGACGCCTTTGCCAATGCCGCGCGCCGGGACATGCCGCTTGCCCAAGGCAGCGCCCCCGCCTTGCCTTTGGTGGTGATAGACCCCGGCCATGGCGGCTATGACCCCGGCGCCATAGGCCGGCGCGGCACGGAAGAAAAACGTGTCACGCTAGCCGCTGCGCAGGCACTGCGCCGCAAATTGCAGGAAGGTGGCAAATGCCGCGTCGCCATGACGCGCGAACGCGATGAATTCATCTCACTCGCGGATCGTGTGGCCTTTGCCCGCACGCGCGATGCCGCGCTGTTGATCTCGCTGCATGCCGATTCCGCCCCCGGGGCCAAGGGGGCGAGTGTCTATACCCTGGCCGAGACCGCGAGCGACCCGCTGGCCGAAGCCCTCGCGCAGCGCGAAAACAATGCCGATCTGGCGGGCGGGCTGAGCCTGCCCTCTGTCCCGCCAGAGGTGCAGGCGATCCTGCTCAGCCTGATGCGCCAGGAAACGCGCGGCGATTCCAACCGCTTCGCCCGGGTGGTAGTGCGGGAATTGACCCGCAGCGTGCCGGTGCTGCCAAAACCGCGGCGGGAAGCGGGCTTCATCGTGCTGAAGGCGCCGGAAGTACCCTCGGTGCTTGTGGAAATGGGCTTTCTTTCCGATCCAGGGGATGAAGCCGCCTTGCGCAGGCCCGAACACCGCGCCTTGATCGCGGCCAGCCTGGCCCAGGCGGTGGAAGCATGGCTGCCCTCCGCCCCAAGCGTGGCGGCTCGGTAAAAATGCGCCTGTGATCCTGTCGCGCTTTGGCGCAAGAAGGTGTAAGGGGCGCTATCATGTCTTCCCCCGAATTGCGCGCCGATTCACCGCTTGATCCAGAGCGTGCTGCCTCTGGCGCGGAGGCGCCGCGTGCCGAACCACCGCCCAAGAAAAAACGCGAACAGCGCCCCAAGCGCCGGCGGCGCTTTGGCCTGTTTCGCTGGTTCCTGAGCCTTGGCGCCGCGGTAATCCTGGCGGGCGGTATCGCGACCTATGGCGCCTATCAGCATTTCGCACAGGATTTGCCGGATTACGGCTGGCTTGCGGAATATGAACCCCCGCAAATGAGCCGCGTCTACGCCGCCGATAGCCGGCTGATGGCCGAATTGGCGCAGGAACGGCGCATCTTTGTCCCGATCGAGGCGATTCCGCAGCGCGTGCAGCAGGCTTTTGTTTCCGCTGAGGATCAGCGCTTTCGCGAACATACCGGCATTGACCCCTTGGGCATTCTGCGCGCCGTGATCCAGGCCGCCGAGCAATATGGCAGCGGGCGCCGCATGAGTGGTGCTTCCACCATCACCCAGCAGGTGGCCAAGAATATGCTGGTGGGTGCGGATCGGTCCTTCACCCGCAAGGCGCGGGAGGCGATTCTGGCGCTGCGCATGGAAAAGGCGCTGAGTAAGGATCGCATCCTGGAATTGTATCTGAACGAAATTTTCCTCGGCCAGCAGGCCTATGGCGTGGCCGCTGCCGCGCAGGTCTATTTCAACAAAAGCCTGGATGAGCTGAGCATTGCCGAAGTTGCCTATCTGGCCGCGCTGCCCAAGGCGCCGAATAACTACCACCCGATCCGGCGCGCCGATGCCGCCAAGGCACGGCGCGATTGGGTGATTGAACGCATGCTGGAAGACCGCGCAATCACCGCGGAAGAAGCCCGCGCGGCGCGTGCCGAACCACTGCTGGCGCGGCCCACGCGTCGGCCGGATTTGTTGCAGGTGGGCCAGCATTTCACTGAAGAAGTGCGGCGCGAATTGATCCAGCGCTTTGGCGTGGAACAAACCACCATGGGGGGATTGGTGGTGCGCACCAGCCTTGACCCCACCATCCAGGCCGCTGCCGAACGTTCCTTGCGCGAAGGGCTGATGAATTATGATCGCCGGCGTGGCGGCTGGCGCGGCCCGGTGGCGCGGATTTCGGCCAATACCACGGAATGGATGCCGGCCCTTGCCGATACGCCACGCCCGCCGGGTGCCTTGCCCGAATGGCGCCTGGCCGTGGTGCTGGAAGTGAGGCCGCAGGAAGCGCGGCTTGGCTGGCTGGAACGGCGCGACCCGCGTCGCCCAGCGGAACCGCAACAGGGCACGCTTTTCCTGGAAGATTTGCGCCCCTGGGCGCGGCCCGTTCTGCCAGATGGGCGTTTGGGCGCTGAACCCCGCCGCGTGCAGGATGTGCTGAATCCGGGCGATGTGGTGCTGGTGGAAACCCTGCCGGCGGAAGCCGCGCAGCGCAATCGCCCGGCGCGCCCGGAACGCCTCGCCCTCAGGCAAATTCCGCTGGCCGAGGGCGCTGTGGTGGCGCTTGATCCACAAAGCGGGCGAGTCATGGCCATGGTCGGCGGCTGGGCGCTGGAAAAATCCTGGTTCAATCGCGCAACCCAGGCGCAGCGCCAGCCGGGGTCTTCCTTCAAGCCCTTCGTCTATATCGCCGCGCTGGAAAAAGGCATTCCGCCCAATCAGGAAATCCCTGATGAGCCGGTGGAAATCATGACCCCGCAAGGGCTCTGGAAGCCGCAAAACTACAATGCGGGCACCTATAATGGCTGGGTCACGATGCGGAGTGCGATGGAACGCAGCCTCAATCTTGTGACGATACGGCTGGCGGATCATGTCGGCATGGCCGCGGTTTCCGATGCCGCGCGGCGCTTTGGCGTGATTGACAATATGCCACGCTATTTGGCGATGTCGCTTGGCGCGGGTGAAACCACGGTACTGCGTATGGCCACAGCCTATGGCGCCTTTGCCAATGGCGGGTTCCGCGTCACACCCAGCCTGATTGATTCCGTGCAGGACAGGCGCGGGCGCGTGATCTGGCGCGCCGATCAACGTGTGTGCACAGGCTGCGCCGCCGGTGCCGAAGCCGGGCCGCCGCGGCTGGAAGCGGGCGAAAGGCAACGCGCGACCGATCCGATTTCGGCCTATCAGATGGTGAGCATTCTGGAAGGCGTGGTGCAGCGCGGCACGGCGGCGGGCACCATCGGATCACGACTTGGCCGCCCGGTGGCGGGCAAGACCGGCACCACGGATGATTTCAAGGATAATTGGTTCGTGGGCTTCACGCCCGATATCGTTGTTGCGGTTTGGATCGGCTTTGATGATCCGCGCAGCCTGGGCAATAACGAAACCGGCGGCAGCAATGCTGCGCCGATTTTCCGCGAAGTGGTCGGTGCCGCGCTCACCGGCAGCCCGCCCGTGCCCTTCCGCCGCCCTTCCGGCATTACCCTGATGCGCGTGGCGGTGGGCAATGGCAGCATCATGGAACCCTTCCGCCCCGGCACGGAAAACAGCGCGCAGCGTTGGCGCGATGAATTCATCACCGAACGCGCCGATGGGTCCGGCGCCCCAGGCGCGCCCGGGGCCAACCGCCTCGACAGGGACCTCGGCGGGCTCTATTAGCCCCGCATCATGCGCGCTGACGCCCAATCCCTGCACGAGCAGATCACCGCTTCGGTGTCCCTGCTGAGGAGGCATCTTTGACTGGGATGCCTCTGTCCGTCGTCTCGAAGAACTGAACGCGCGGGTCGAAGACCCGACGCTGTGGAGTAATGCCGATGAGGCGGGGCGCGTCATGCGCGAACGTGGCCGGCTGGCTGAACAGATTGATGGCGTGAAGCGTTTGGAACGCGATGTCGCAGACGCACTTGGCCTGATTGAATTGGCCGAGGCCGAGGGCGATGCCGATACCGCCAATGCCGCCACCGCCGATCTTGAACGCCTGGCGGCAGAAGCGAAGAAGCGGGAGATTGAAAGCCTGCTATCTGGCGAAGCAGATGCCAATGACGCGTTTCTGGAAGTGAATTCCGGCAGCGGCGGGACCGAGGCGCAGGATTGGGCGGAAATGCTGCTGCGCATGTATTCGCGCTGGGCGGAACAGCATGGCTATAAGGTGGTGCTGACCGAAGAAAGCGCAGGCGAACAGGCAGGGCTGAAATCCGCCACCATTCAGATCAGCGGCCCCAATGCCTATGGCTGGCTCAAGACCGAAAGCGGCGTGCATCGCCTGGTGCGCATCAGCCCCTTTGATTCGGCGGCGCGTCGGCACACCAGCTTTGCGTCCGTTTATGTCTATCCCGTGATTGACGACAAGATCGAGATTGAGGTCAATCCGGCGGACCTCAAGACCGATACCTTCCGCGCATCCGGTGCCGGCGGGCAGCATGTGAACAAGACCGAATCGGGCGTGCGCTTCACCCATATCCCAACCGGGATTGTGGTGGCGTCCACCCAGGATCGCAGCCAGCATCGCAACCGCGCCATTGCCATGAATATGCTGAAGGCGCGTTTGTATGAATTGGAATTGTCCAAGCGCGAGGCGGTGAATGCCGCGACCGAAGCCGGCAAGACCGATATCGGTTGGGGCCACCAGATCCGGAGTTATGTGTTGCAGCCCTATCAGATGGTGAAGGATCTGCGCACCGGTGTTGAAAAGGGCAATCCCGCCGCCGTGCTGGATGGGGAGTTGGATGATTTCCTGGCGGCGTCGCTTGCATCGCGCGTTGGCGCAACGCGCAGCGAAGCCAGCGCCAAGGCGCAATAGCCGCATGTTTCGCGGCGCGGTCATTCTGGCCTAAGACCAGCCCGTGCTTGCCTTTCTTGCCCTTTGCCTGCCGATTTTCGCGGTGGTGGCCTTTGGCTTCACCGCGGCGAAGCGCAAATGGATGCCGCCGACAGCGATGGAAGCGATTGGGCTGTTCAGCTTCAACGTCGCCTTGCCAGCGATGTTGTTCAAGCTGATGGCCGCCCAGCCTTTGCGCGAAAGCTTTGATGCCATTTATTTCGCCGGGTATCTGGGCGCCTGCCTGAGTATCTTCGCCGTGGTGATGCTGATCGGGCGCGTCGCGCGCGGCAATATCCGCATCGGTTCCGCCTTTGGCGCGGCTGCCGCCATGGGCAATGTCGGCTATCTGGCGCCGCCACTAATGCTGCCCATGCTGGGGCCGCGCATTGCGGGGCCGGTTGCCATGGCGATTGTCGCGGAAGTGGCGGTGATCATCGCGCTTGGGTCCATGCTGATGGCGCCCTCAGCGAAGGGCGAGGGCCTTAAGGCCGTAATGGCCGGGCTGCGTGGCTTGCTGAAGAACCCGGTGATCCTTTCCATCGCGCTGGGCGCGGCCTCCGCTGGGTTGGAGCTGCCCATCCCCGCGCCGATCGAACGCTTCCTGTCCTTCCTGGGCAATGCTGCCGGACCAACGGCGCTGTTTGCGCTGGGCGGTACCCTCGCGCGGCTGAAGATCGGCGGGCAGCTTTTTGCGGTGGCTTTCGGCATTACGGCGGCGAAGCTGTTCATCTACCCCGCGCTGGTGTGGTTCGTACTCGGAAGCTGGTTGGCGCTTGATCCCTTTTGGGTGATTTGCGGCGTGCTGCTGGCGGCCATGCCAACCGCGACCAATGCCTATCTGCTCGCGCAACGCCAGGGGGTGGGGGCGGAGGAAGCCTCGGCCGCGGTGCTGTTCACCACCATCATCGCATCCATCGCCTTCCCCGCCACGGCCTGGCTGTTGGATGTGCCGGTGCCTTAACCCTTCGCACGCTTGGCGCGCGCGCGGGTTGGTCATAGACTCACGTCTTCTCACTGCAACGGAGTAAACGAGCATCATGTCGAGTGCCGCCGAAAGCGCGCCAAGCTGGCATGGCATTATTCGCCAGGCCTTGAAGGACCATGATGTCCGGCTGGTCACCTATGTGCCGGATAATGTGCTCCGCCCCCTGATTGAGGGCTGCCATGCCGATCCCTTCTTCACCACCTTCGCCGCTGCGCGAGAGGAAGAAGCCATTGGCATTGTCACCGGCGCCACCATGGCCGGCATGCGCGGCATTGTGCTGATGCAGACATCAGGCTTTGCGACCCTGCCAAATGTTCTCGCTTCCCTAGTCGTCGCCAGCCAAATCCCGGTGCTGATGATGGTGAGCGAACGCGGCACACTCGGCGAATTCAATCCTGGCCAGGCAATTGTCTGCCGCACCATGCGCCCGATTCTGGACAGCATGGGCATTGAACACCACACCCTGTCCCGCCTGGATGAGGCCGCCTTCATCGCGGACCGCACCATGCGCCAGGCCTTTGCCACACGTTGGCCAGCCTGCCTGATCCTCTCACCGCTGCTGACCGGGGGGCGCAAATAATGGAAGACCGTCGCAATACGCAGGTGATGAACCGCGCGGCGCTGACCAGGCGCGTGGTGGGCAAGCTGACGAAGCAGGAAGCCGTGATTGGTGGCATCGGCAATTCCAACTGGGATTTATGGGCCGCTGGCCATCGCGCCGAGAATTTCTACATGCTGGGTAGCATGGGCCTCGCCGCGCCGATTGCCATGGGTGTCGCCATTGCTCAGCCGGAACGGCGCGTTTTCGCCTTGGAAGGCGATGGGTCGCTGCTGATGCAGCTTGGCTGCCTTTCCACCATTGCCGCGCAGGCGCCGAAGAATCTGATTGTCATCATTTGGGACAATGGGATTTATCAGATCACCGGCGGCCAGGGCACGCCGGCCGCGAAAGCGGGCACCGATCTGGTGGCGATTGCGCGTGCTTCCGGCATTGCTTCCGCCCATTGGGCGGCGGATGAGGCAGAGTTCGACGCGCTGATTGACCGCGCGCTGACCACGGATGGCCCGCATGTGATCGGCGCGCGGATTGATAATGAACCCGGCAAGACACAAACAGACCGCGACCCGATCCGCTTCCGTGAGACGTTTATGCGGGGCATGGCGGCCAAACTGGCATAGAGGCCGGCGCGGTTGCGAGGGCGGCGCATCAAGGCCGGGTTGGAAACAGCCTGGCCCCTTTCAGCTTGTGGCAAGCAATCCGTGTTATGAACTACGGGCATGGGAAAATCCCCAAGGGCTGAGGCGCATCGTGGCAACTGCACTTCCAGAGCTTGAAGACCCGTCGCAAGCCAAGGCTGCCCTGGCGCAGCTTGAAGGCGCGCGCCAATTCCAGGAAGCAGCCAGCCTGGCCGCCAAGGCCGTGGCGCTTTGGCCGGATAACGCCGATTTTCGTGCAGAGCGCGCGAAGCATCTGCTCGCCGCCGGCGCCCTGCTGGAGGCCGAGGCCGCGGCGCGTGAGGTTCTGCAAGCCGAAGCCAGCGACGCTCAGAAGGAAGCCGCCTGGATCATCCTGGCCGATGCGCTGATCCGCCAGGAACGCGCTGCCGACGCGCGCGGAGCGCTGCGCGAGGCCTGCTTTGCTATGCCGGGAAGCCTTGCCCTGCAAGCAAGGCGTGGGCATCAGGCAGCGCAGGCGGCGGATTATCCTGAAGTCATTGAAGCCTATCAGGCAGCCCGTGAATTGGCGCCGGAGCGTGAGGTACTGCATCTAGGTTTGCTGAGCGGGCTTTGGATGGCCAAGCGTTACGCGCTTGGGAGTGCTGCAGCGGCACGAGCAGTGGAGCAGTTTCCGGCATCGGCGGTGCTACGCCAGCAGCAGGCAAATTTTCTGCTGGCGGAGGGGCGCGCAGCAGAGGCGGCTGCGGCGGCGCGCGAGGCAGTCAAGCTTAACCCTAGCGGGACAGATTCCAATTGGGTACTGGTCGATGTTCTCTGGCGGCAGGAACGCTATAATGAAGCGTTCCGCATGCTTGAAGCCGCCCTTGACCGATCGCCGACAGATGTATTTCTGCTACAGCAAATAGTCCGACTTGCGCCGGCCGTCTTCAGGGAAGAAGCCATCACGACAACTCACCGGCGAGCCGTTGAACTGGGCGAAATGCCGATCGGTGTTTGGGAGGTATTGATCCGGAGCCTCATCAAGGAAGAAGCCTATGAGGAGGCCGCAAACACCGCCCGTCGCGCTTTGCTTGTTCGGGCCGCTGCCCCAGAATTCACTACGTTACTAGCCGAGATTGAGCTCCTAAAAGGTGTGGATCAGCAGGCAATTGCCTTTGATATAGCAAGCGCCTTGGGGGTAGAGGCGAATGCCTTGGCGGTCCAAATTGCGCTGATTTCGGGGTTGCTAAATCTGCAACGATGGGACGAAGCAACAGAGCTGCTCGAAACGCTCCGACATGATACTCCAGATGAGCCGGAACTCTTGTTGAGATTTGGAATTGCCTTGACTGGCAAAGGCGCAGTCGAAGACGCGGTGGCGATCCTTTCTGCTTTGGTAGAGCAACGCCCAAACAATATTCCGGCCTGGGAGGCCCTGTGTGACGCCTATCGCGTTGCGAAACAGATCAAGAACGCAGTTGCTGCCTATCGAAGGCTGGAAGTTCTCGGCGCGTTGCCTCAAACCATGAGACGTGTGCAGGTAAAGTTGTTTGGGGAACAGATTTCCTAAGAAAACTTCCAAGCTCTAGCTCGGAGATTTTCGCACACACAAACCGACGGAGGTCGTCACATATTTGCCTACCTGAAGCTTCAAGTGGGGTAAGGCGAAAGGTGGTAGATCTACAACCGCATCGACTTTCCCGTTTCCAGGAAACAAATTGAGAGGCCAAGGTTGATGGCCTTCCTCAATCAGACGTGCATATAGGCTTTCAATATCCCGCTTTCTGAATAGGGACAGTGTTGGGTGTTCGAAGGTATCCTCATTCGAGGTCAGGTTGAATTCAGTGGTATGAATGGCAAGCCCCCCGGGTTTGAGCGTTTTCAAGCTATTGCGCACGAAATTCAAACCGTTTTCTATGGACCCTAAGTGTTCAAAGCAGCAGGCTGACCAGCAGAAATCAAAACCAGAGAATTCATCTGGGATATTGTTCATATCCGCAAAGGCAAAAGATACACATTTTTCAAAGCTCTCGCGATTAACGATACCTGGGCGCCATAATTGTTCCCGGCTACTGGCATGTTGGTTAGTCGTATCCCAACCTTGACCCGCGATGGTCGCTGATGGCGCATCGGTCGCCAAAACCCCAATCCCGAGCCGTGCAAAAAAGGACGGTAGCGGTTCATTGCCCACACCAAAGCCAAGCGCCCGCATATTCGGCCTGAGCAGCCCTGCCCGGCGCAAGGCTGCAATGATCCAGACAAATTCCCAATTCTTGCGATGCAACTGGGTGGGATCAATCACCAGGGCACTGCAAATCTTGCCGTACAAATCCTCACGGAACTGCGCTTCGGTGCAAAGCTGAGAAGTCGGCTCTGAAAGAGTAGGCAAGCGCAGTATGGTCGGGACGGACGGGTTAGCGGGCGGTTGGAGCAAAAACACCGGAATTGCCCAGGAGCTCGAAGACAAAAGGAAAGCACGAAATTCTGCGGTTTCCGAAAAGGCACGTCGCAAGCTTTCAAGATCGGCGTGACCTTGGTGCGAGGCTATCTCTTGGGCGTCACGCGGTTCACGACCAAGGAACAAGCGTATCGCCCAACTAATCGCCTCCCGCGATGGGGCGGACCTTCCCGCAAAATGCCGTATCGGCCAGACTGAACGGATCTTCGATAAGCACGGACCAAGCAAAGATGCCAAAAAATCTCTAAACTTTTGGATGATAGGCGATGTGCCGGGTTTACTCGGATCACTCATATCTTCCTAATGCACGAATCCACGAGACGCGCATCATTTCCTTTCCTGTTTTCGGAACGCAGCAGTTAAACACGTGCCAGCATGATAAACCTTTGGTTTGAGCTTCACCCATTCAGTGGCTCTCACAACCCACACGCCGCATCCAAAAACGCCCCACCCAGCGTGCCCGGTGCTGCCTCACGGAAGCCACTCCGCCGCGGGCGTTCCGCATGGACAGGCTGCTGCGCATTGCGCCGCGCGAACCAGGCCCCTTCAAGTGGGCGCCATTGCCGGTCCGCACAACGATACTCCCCAATGAACCGCACCGAAAGCGCGCGACCGCCCGTTTCCGGAATGGGGATGGATTCCCGCAAATTCAGCATGATCCAGGCCCGCCGTACGGGGCCTGAGATATTCAATTCGCGTTCCTGCACATAGCCGCTTTCAAACATTTCATTGCTGAAGCCAATGGAACGCCAGCCAACCAGGCCGGGGCCGGGCGGTTCCGGAATGGGCGGGGGCTCTGGCGCCTGCTGGGCACAGCCCGCCAGTCCAACCAAAACAACCGTCGCCGCCAACCACCGCCCCATAACGCCTGCTCCCTTAACCCATATTCACCATAATGGTCTTCTTGTGGGTGAAATGTTCCAGCATGGCTTCCAAGGATGCTTCCTTACCCAGGCCGGATTGCTTCACGACACCATAGGAAAGATTGGCCTGCACCACCAGATTCTGGTTGATCTGCACCAGGCCCGCTTCCAGCCGATGCGCCAGATCAAGCCCGACCTTCAGGTTATTCGTCCAAAGGCTGGCGGCCAGGCCGTAATCTGAGTCATTCGCCTCTGCCAGCACCGCTTCCGGGTCATCAAAGGGCTGGATCACGGTGACGGGGCCAAAGATTTCCTCCCGCACCAGCCGGCTTTCGCGCGTCAGGCCCGTGAAGATCACCGGTTGCAGGAACAGGCCCTTCTTGAGCGCCGGGTCTTCCGGCATGCGGCTGCAGACATGCGCGGTGGCGCCGGCGGTGGCCGTGCCCTCCGCAATGAAGCCCTTCACCTTGTCGAATTGGCCCTGGCTGATGATGGTGCCGATATCGGTCTTCTCATCCAAGGGATCGCCCATGACCATATTATTCACCGCATCCTTCATGGCGGTGACGAAGCGATCAAAGATCGGGCGTTCCACATAAATGCGCGAAGCCGCGGTGCAGCTTTGCCCCTGGCGCGTGAAGCGCATGGACGTCAGCGCGCCAGACACCGTCTTATCAAAATCGCAATCGGCAAAGACGATCATCGGGCTTTTGCCGCCCAATTCCAGCGTGACGGGGATCAGCTTATCGGCCGCAGCGCGATAGACAATCTTGCCGGTTTCAACCGACCCGGTGAAGGTGACTTTCTTGACCAGCGGATGTGTCACCAGCGGCGCGCCGCATTCCGGGCCGAAGCCGCTCACCATATTGAAGACGCCAGGTGGCAGCACGCGGTTCATGATTTCGCAAATGCGCAGCACCGCCAGCGGCGCTTCTTCCGCGCTTTTCACCACAACGGCATTGCCCGCCACCAGCGCCGGCGCAACCTTCAGCGCCATCAGCAGCATCGGCACGTTCCAAGGAATGATGGCGCCCACCACGCCAAGCGGCTCACGCACCGTCACCGACAGCACATTCGGCGCGAAGGGCACGCTTTCGCCCTTCAATTCGCCGCCCAGGCCACCGAAGAATTCGAAAACATCGGCCACCACATTGGCTTCCACGCGGCTTTCGGTGCGAAGCGCCTTGCCGGTTTCAAGCGCGATCAGCCGGCCCAATTCATCCACATGTTCCTTCAGCAGCGCGGCGCATTGATGCACCAGCGCGCCGCGCTTCCTTGCCGGCAGCTTGGCCCATTCCTTTTGCGCCTTGGCGGCATTGGTCACCGCCGCATCCACATCCGCCGCATCGCCTTCCGCCGCGCGGGCTACTTCAATCCCCGTCGCCGGGTTCACCACGGCAAAGGTTCTGCCGCTGCGCGCCGGGACATAGGCGCCACCGATGAAATGCAGGCCGGACAGCGCCTTGGCCAGCGCGAAGGGGTCTGCCGAAGGGGCGGCCGGGGTGGGGTGCGGGCGATCCAGCATGGGTGGTCCTTTCTCAACTTTGGGCAAGCCATAGCGCTTGGGCGCCGCTTAGGGAACGGGGTCTTGGCGCCCCGGGCAGGCCGGTGTAGCCAACCGCCCGAAACCCCTGCAACCGGAATCATACGCCATGGCCGCCATTGCCGATATCATTGCCCGCGAAGTGCTGGATTCCCGCGGCAACCCGACCGTGGAGGCCGAGGTGGTGCTGGATACCGGCGCCCGCGGCCATGCCATTGTGCCATCGGGCGCTTCCACCGGCGCGCATGAAGCGGTGGAACTGCGTGATGGCGACAAGGCCCGCTATGGCGGCAAGGGCGTGCTGAAGGCGGTGGCCAGCGTTGAGGGCGAGATTTTTGACGCGATTTCGGGCCTCGACCCGCTCGATCAGATCAAGATTGACGAGACGATGATCGAATTGGACGGCACGCCGAACAAGGCGCGGCTTGGGGCCAATGCGATGCTCGCGGTCTCACTCGCGGTGGCCAAGGCGGCGGCGGCGGATTTGAACATTCCGCTCTATCGCCATGTCGGTGGCGTTTTCGCGCGCACCCTGCCGGTGCCCATGATGAATATCGTCAATGGCGGCAAGCATGCCGATAACCCGATTGATATTCAGGAATTCATGATCATGCCGGTCGCTGCCGGCACGATTGCGGATGCGGTGCGCATCGGCTCGGAAGTTTTCATGGCGCTGAAAAAGGCGCTGCATGATGCCGGGCATTCCACCAATGTGGGCGATGAAGGCGGCTTCGCCCCCAATCTAAAAAGCGCGGATGAAGCCTTGGCTTTCATCACCAAGGCCTGCGAAGCGGCAGGGCATCGCCCTGGTGAAGATGTGGTCTTCGCCCTGGATTGCGCCGCGACCGAGTTTTTCCATGACGGCGTCTATGCCCTGGAAGGTGAGGGCAAGAAGCTCGACCCCGCCGGCATGGTGGAATACCTCGCCGCACTCACGGCGAAATGGCCGATTGTCTCAATTGAAGATGGCTGCTCGGAAGATGATTGGGCGGGCTGGAAGCTGCTGACGGACCGCATCGGCGCCAAGGTGCAGTTGGTGGGCGATGATCTTTTCGTGACCAACCCGGAACGCCTGCGCCAGGGTATCGAAAAGGCCACCGCGAATGCCATTCTGGTGAAGGTCAATCAGATCGGCACACTGACCGAGACGCTGGAGGCGGTGGAGATGGCCCATCGCGCCGGCTATCGCGCGGTGATGAGCCATCGTTCGGGTGAGAGTGAGGATGCGACCATCGCTGATTTGGCGGTCGCCACCAATTGCGGGCAGATCAAGACCGGGTCGCTGTCGCGGTCTGACCGGCTTGCGAAATACAATCAGCTGATCCGCATTGAACAATGGCTTGGCCCGGCGGCGCGTTATGCCGGGCGGGGTGTGCTGAAGCGGTAACGGCGGCGCTCAGCTTGCCAGCGGCGTAAGCTCGGCCAATGGCCAACGCGGGCGCGGATTGTGGGAAAGCGGGTCCGCGGCGCCGCACCGCAGCCGCTCAAGCCCCGCCCAGGCCACCATCACGGCATTATCGGTGCAAAGCCTGAGCGGCGGCGCAAGCATGGGAAGGCTGCGGGCGGTGGCGACGCCATCAAGCGCCAGGCGCACCGCGCCATTGGCAGCGACCCCGCCGGCCACAACCAGCGCTGTCACGCCCGGCGCCATCTCAAGCGCATGGGCAGCGCGATCGGCCAGCACGGCGGCGACGGCCGCCTGAAAGCTCGCCGCAATATCCTCTCGCCGCGCTTGCCCCTGCGCCACCGCCCGCGCCACGGCGGTCTTGAGGCCCGAGAAGGAAAAATCGCACCCCGCGCGCCCCAAAAGCGGCCGCGGCAGGTTCACCGCAGCGGCATCGCCGCCACGCGCCAGCCTTTCCAAATGTGGCCCGCCCGGCCAGGGCAGGCCAAGCAGCTTTGCCGCCTTGTCAAAAGCCTCCCCCACCGCGTCATCAAGCGTGCTGCCCAAGCGGCGGTAGCTGCCAAGCCCTTCCACCAGGACGCATTGGCAATGCCCCCCGGAAAGCAGCAGCAGCAAATAGGGGAAGGCGGGCGCCCCACCGGGCATGAGGCCAGGCAGGCGCACCGTCAGCGCATGCGCTTCCAGGTGATTGATGGCGATGAAGGGCAGGCGATGCGCCAGCGCCACCCCCTTGGCGAAGGAAGCGCCCACGATCAGCCCGCCAATCAAGCCGGGGCCCGCGGTTGCCGCCACCGCGTCAAGGTCAGCGTAACCGATGCCAGCCTTGGCCATGACGCCCGCCACAAGCCTTGGCAGATGCTGCAAATGCGCCCGTGCGGCGATTTCGGGCACCACGCCACCAAAGGCCGCATGTTCCTTCAACTGGCTGAAAACCGCCTCGGCCAGAATGGCGCCATCTGCGCGCAGCAGCGCGGCAGCGGTTTCATCGCAGCTGCTTTCAATGCCGAGGATGACGGTATCGGGCCCCATAGGGGGCCTGATAACACGCTAGGGCGACGGCGCGAAACCGCGCCCGCCGTTAGATGCTAACGCAGGCCTGAGGCCAATTGCTCATTGATCTCAATCAGGAAACCGAGATCGGGTGAAGGGTTTTCCATTTCCCGAATCACAGCCCGCCCCACCTGCAGCATGGTCAGCTTGGTTTCCTGCGGCAATTGGTTGGCGGGGTGACGGAGCGATGCATCAAGCGCGATCCAAAGCCTACGATTATCCGCAATGGCGCGCGCGCGCGCGATGCCTTCCTGTTCCAGTGCGGCGCGCAGGCCGCCGGTGACGCGGCGGAAGACATCCGCCTCCTGCTCACGCGGGTCCATCGCCTGGCGCGTCATTTCATACGCGCGGCGGGCATGCATCATGTTCATGCCACATCCTCCGGCACCGAGACGGAAGCAACGGGGCTCAGGCCCAGCACCACTTCCTCATGGCGCATCACGCGCCGTGCGAGCTTGAGCGCCTGATAGCATTGATCGGCTTCGGCGGCCTTCAGCGCGCGTTCGAGCAATTCGCGCACCATGCCAGAGGTTGTTGCTTCCCCAAATTCCCTGATGAGATCGCGGGCCAGGTCAAGGCCGATCTTGCGTTCATCATGGTCACCGATATAGGCGGTTTGCAGTGCGAAGTAGATGCGCCGGGCCGGCGAATTGGCCATCTCAGGCGTCATCAATTGCTTGCCGAACAGAAACCTTGCGCGCGCGGTGAGTTCTATGCGGGCACGATTTCGGAAGCGGATGGGCGCGCCATTGACGATCATCATGTCGCCTTGGCGGAGTTCAAGAACAAGGGTGGACATTTTTGTCTCCCGCAGATGAAGGCGGCCCCGCCAGGGCGAGGCCGCCGACTGTATTAACGGAACAGGCTGAGCAGGGTCTGCGGTGCCTGGTTGGAAATCGAAAGCGCCTGGGTGCCAAGCTGCTGCCTGATCTGCAGCGACTGCAACTTCGCACTTTCCTTCGCGAGATCAGCATCAACCAGGGCGCCAAGGCCGCCTTCCATGGCGTCAATCTTATCCTTGTTGTAGCGGATCTGACCATCAACATAGCCGCTATCCGCGCCGAACTTGTTCAGCGCATCGGCGACCGCCGCTTCAACCTGTTTGAAATTGCCGCTTGCACCAAGCGAAGCCTGTGCGGCAGCGGCGTCAGCAATTGTCGCATCCAGGACCATATCCGTCGCGGCATCAACGGCCGTAATGGTGAAGGTACCAGCCGATTCATTGCGGATCGCAACAATGTCACCACCGCCCGCAGCCGCATCGGTGCTAAGCAATGTGCGGCCATTATAGGTCGCATCCGAGATGAAATTGTCCATCTGCGTCTTCAGCGCCGCATACTGGGCGTTATACTGATCGCGCTGGCTGTCATTGATGGTGCCATCCGCCAGGCGTGTCAGGGTCGCGCGCACACTGACCATCGTCTCCGACACCTTGCCAAGCGCGGCAAAGGTCGTATCCAAAACGCCCTTAACACCGCCCAACTGCTCATTCGCCGCAGTCAAGCCAGCCACATCGGCACGAACAGTTTGCGCTACTGCATAGGCGCCGCCATCATCCTTTGCATCGGCCACACGGAAACCCGTGGAGATACGCTTTTGAACCGTAGCAAGCTGGTCATTGGTGCGGTTCAGCGATTGAAGCGCCACCATGGAACCGATATTGGTGTTGACTGAATTCATAGACATTGGGGTATTCCCCTCCACATCACGACCCTTGCCCCAATCAAGGTGGCGATAAGGTCCGGTTGCATCCGCTTTTTGCGAATGACCCAATGATGTCGGAAAGGGTTGAATCATCACTGAAAAAATCGGTAAACGACGAGATTTTTTCTGCATTAGCTCTTTAATATCTTCGTGAATGCGAAGATTTTCGTATTTATCAGGAAGTTTTCACTCTCGACTGTACAGCATCAAGAAAATGCTAGGAATTCGCTTATCTTCATCAGCCGTAGGTTGACTTGACCTTGCGGCCTTTTCGCCAAAAAATTGCAGAGGAATGAATGTGACGCCCTACACTTCCTGTGTGGCGTGATGGCAGAAGGGCCTGACACCATGGCGCGCAGCAACGCGTGCTGAAGCGTCGCCGGCAAAAGGCGTGGAAAGCGCGCAGGTATCAGAGGAAGTTTGTCAGTCTCAACTGCTGAGTGATAGCCATGGCGCGATAGGAAGCTTCAAGCTGAGATTGGGTTGTCTGGAAGCTGGTAATGGTCTTTGCCATATCCACTTCTTCAATTTCGCTAACCTGGAGGGTAAGACTAAGCGTCACACTTTCGTGGAGGGTGCGAACGCTTTCCATGCGCCCCTCCACAACGCCAAGCGCGCCGCGTTCAAGCGCCAGGGCATTGACGCTGGATTTCAGACCCTGTTGGACTGTCGTGATGAAGGTGTTGTAGCCCTCACCCAATTGGCTCTGTTGCGGTGTCAGGGCAGCGATACTGGCAAGCCCACGCAGCAGGTCGCGTGCCCATGATCCGGTTGTTTCACCGCTGCTGACAACCGAACCATTCCGGTTGGCGACAATGCCATATTCTAAGCGCTCATTGTCACTGCCGAGCAGGTTCCGCCGACCCTCAGTCGCCCCTGCGCCGGTGGATAGAAAAACCGAAAAGGGTGTAACGCCAGCTACGTTTGACTGCGCAAGTGCCTTGGTATTGGCGAGTACAGTGCCTGCGTTGGCGCTGGTGAGCGACGCGACCTGAGTGGTAATTCCTGAGATCAAGCCACTGGTCAGGATGCCGTCCGGATCGGGAATGGGCGGCTGATATGTATCACTACCGCCAAAGACATATTCTCCATTGTATCTCTCATTGAGAAGGTTTGCCACTTCAACCAGAGCCGCCCTGGCTTGGCCCGCCTGAATCTGAATTTCTTCGGGTTTAGTAGCCCCCATGAGCTTGGCAGCGTTCGCGGCAAACTTCTCCGCAATGGCTCCGATGCGGTCGAGAACATCCTGCGTAACCTGAACCTTGGCAAGCGTCTGCTGGATCGTATTTTTATAGGCTTCTCGCCGTGATATCTCCCCGCGCAAATCCATGCTTTTTGGCGCATCCGTATTCAGCGCGGCGTAGGAAGAACCCTTGCGGCCCGTCGAAACCTGTTCGCCAAGGGACGTCAAGCGTTCCCTCAGCATGGCGGCATTCAGGTCAATGCGTCCGGTCAGGCTGATACCATTCATGGCTTATCGTACCGATCCGAAAAGAGTTTCCCACATGGTCTGCGCGGTGCTCATGACACGGGCATTGGCGGCATAGGCATTTTGGAGCTGGATGAGAGACGCCATCTCACTATCCACATCAACGCGTGATTGGCGCGTGAAACGTGTTTCAAGGGCTTCGCTCAACTGCCGAGTGTTTTCGAGCACACTGCCAGCCGCCGCGCTGTCACTGGTATGAGAGGCGGTGAGGATGACCGCGTAATCCTCAATGGTCTGAGGTGTGCCGAACGGACTGGAAAGCGCCCCATCTGGCCCAAGGCCGCTTGTCCGGAAGCCGCCCCAATTTGCTCCCAGTGAGTTTGTTGCCCCGAAACTATGGTCCAGGATCCGGTCAATCAAGATAGTGAAACCGGCGGGACCGCCCACGGGATTGGGGGTGAACCCACCCGTAGCATGGGTGCCGTCGCGCAAC
This sequence comes from Roseomonas sp., assembly GCA_020249865.1. Taxonomy (GTDB): domain Bacteria; phylum Pseudomonadota; class Alphaproteobacteria; order Acetobacterales; family Acetobacteraceae; genus Neoroseomonas. The sequence goes on from JADCEV010000002.1 coordinate 73,072, forward strand.
AGCCTGACATCTGCGCGCACCACGCTGCTTACTTCTATCCGCCCGGCGAAGCCGATCTGCGCACCGCCAGCATAGGCCAGATTTGGGTCAGGGCCACTGAACGCCGGCCCTACCCCGGCAGGATCGGTGAAAAGCCTAAGTCCTTCTTCTTCAAAGCGATCCGCGATCTCTGCGGCCGCGATGTCAAGCTCTGCCTGATAGCGCGGCAGCGTCTCATCGCGCAGCTTGATGTATTCACCAAGGCGCCCCCCCTTCAAGCCGGTCGTGACATCCGCGCCAGACAGGGTGATCGGAGGGATGGTGCCGACGCCACCATAATAAGCTTGTGGCGTCAGGAATGCCGATGGGACGGACAAGGCATCGGCGTTTTCACTCAATGGCAGGGTAACGCCGCCAGCACCCAACAGCACCAGCCCACCATTCTCTTGCCGAACAACCTTGAAAGCAATGATTTCGCTGAGCTGCGCAATCGCCAGGTCGCGTTTGTCCTCAATATCAGCGGTCGGTTGGCCGGCCCCCTTCTGCTCGACGATGCTACGGGTCAGGGTTGCGATTTCGCGCAAGGTGCTGTTGATCAGCTTGACTTCCGAGACAATGCCATCCTGGGCGGATTGCCGCGCCTCCTGCACGACGCGTGACAGATCATTGAAGCGGTTCACCAAATTTTTTGCGGCGTTCAGCACAACGGCCTGCTGCTTGACAACCTGCGAGGGGTCGGTACGCAATTCGATAAAGCTGGTCCGCAACTTCCCAACTAAATCGCCAAGGCCTTCACTTTTGGCGGGATCGCCATGCGCTTCATCAATGCGCGCCAATACCGTATCGCGCAACTCGGCGGCGCTTAATTCTGATTTGCGCCTGTTCATTTCATTGACGAGCGCCGAGTCAACGTCACGGCTCGGGCCAAGGCTGCGTACGCCGTTGCCCTGACCTGCATTCGATACGGCTTCGCCGAGGACACGCTTGCGAGTGTAACCCGCAGTCTCGGCATTTGCCACATTGTCGGCTGCATTCGAAAGGGCCCGCTGCGTGTGCAACAAACCCGAACGTGCGATCAACAGGGCAGCGTCAATGCTCATGGCTTTTGCCGATCAGTCCCATTTCATGCGGCATCAGCGCCGCATGTTCAGCGTTTCCTGCAAAAGATCATCCACGGTCGAAACAATCCGCGTATTCGCTGAATAAGCGCGCTGCGCCAGAATAAGCTTCGAAAATTCGGTGGCGATATCCACGTTCGAACGCTCAATCGCACTCGTGGTCAGCAGGCCTGCGCCATCTTCACCGGCTTCCACTACCCGCGCTTCACCACTGTCAATGGTTCGCAGGAAGGCCTGGCCATCCAGATGTTGTAGCCGATCCGGATCCTTGAATACGGTAACGGGCACGCGGGCCACTACCTTCGATTTGCCATTGTCATAATTGATGCGAACATCGCCATTCTTTTGCGTTGTTACCGAAGAAAATGCGCCGAGCGGAATGCCATCCTGCTCAAAGCTGTTGACACTGAGGCCGCTTGACCCGGTCGAGGCAAATTGGGTCAAGCCGCCTGAGACACCGAAATTGCCGATATTAAGCGTCATGGTCTGAACGCCTTGCCCGAAATCGGCCTGGAACGTTACGACCGCTGGACCATTATTTGTGGGCGCGCTGCCGGTCAGCGTTCCCGTACCCGCGCGTAATTCAGCCAATGTTCCATCCGGGTTACTATCAAAATCTCTAAGGAAACTCCAAGTGACAGTGCCATCGGCAATCGCGTTGCCTGTTCCAGTTGGACCGGCTCCCGCAGCAGCAGCGACACCGGCTGTCGTAGCAACATAGATGTTGCCGCCATTCGTTATTCTTGTGCCAGCCGCATATGTAGCACCAGCTGCCCAAGGGTTCGTTGCCGGCACCGTTGTCGGCACATCCTTGCCGAACACGACATCTATGGTGCCAAGCCCAGGCGTCGTTGCATCCGGCGCGTTGATGGACAAGGTCCATTGATTGTCGCCAACGGCTGCACTTGGCGTGAAGGTCAAGGTCACGGCGCGCGAACGTCCCAGCGTATCAATCACCTGGATTGATGTGCTTTGAGCGGTTGTCGCGCCAGCAGACAGATTGCCGGTAAAGGTCAGCGCTGCGGTTGGCGTTGGTGTGAAAACATCTTCCTGAATGCGGATCGGCACAAGCTGCGTCTTGTCCACGACACCATCTGTCACCGGCCATCCCTGCAAGGCATAGCCCGCGCCATTGAGCATGTAGCCTTCGCTATTGCGGTTGAAATCACCCGCGCGCGTATAAAATTGACGCGCATCAAAGCGGGTCGTGTTGTTGTCATTCTTGCCGATAGGCAAGGCAGCGGTGAAGAAACCCTGACCGGAAATGGCCATGGCCAGCGGGTTTTCCACCTGCTCGATCGTGCCCTGCACCTGGTTGGTGAAATCAGGCCGCGCCAAGACCGTGCCTGGCCGGTGAACATCGCTGTTGCTCTCGGAAATGAAGGAAACGAAATTCGTATCCGTCCGCTTGAAGCCCACGGTCTGCGAATTGGCGACATTATCCGAAATATGCCCCAGCGCGCGCGACTGGGCGTTCATGCCGCTAAGGGCGGTGTTCATCGAGCTATAAAGCGACATGGCGGATTCTCCTGCCGAGAAGGTTCAGCACCTAACGTCAGCGGTGGGACGCAAGCGCCATGCCAACGCGAATGGCCCTGCGGGCAGGTAAATACGAGCAGGATACCGCCCTCATAGGGCAAGTATTGCGCGGCATACGGCAAATCCTGCCGGATACCAGCCCGGAATCTCTGGCCTGGCGATTGCTGTGACAGCGCGCAGTAGGTGTGGGGTAGCCCTTGGCAGACTTGTCACTTGGTCTCTCCCTTGCAGCCCACTCGGCCTTTTGGGGCGTTTGTCCTTCTGGGATCGTCATCGGCTACTGAAACAGGTGGTTTGGACTCTTCATGCTCGATTCAGCTTCCGTTTCGCAGGTCAATTCGACAACCGGGGCCGTGGTTGCTGCCAAGGCGCGCCCCGCTGAGGCGGCTGACGAGGGCTTTCAGAGCCGGTTTCGCGAAGCCCTAGAAGCCACGACGGCGGAAGAAGCTGGCGTGCGGGCGGGCGTTGCCGTCAAACCGAGCGAAAACCCGCAGTCGGATCACCGGGCGCAGGAGGCAACCCAGGCCTCGGCGCAACCTTCCTCCACTGAGGCCCCTATTAACAGCGGCGAGAATCCAGCGAAGCAGACAGAAGAGAGCGGACCACAGGCTTCGAACTCTAATAACGAAGGCACCTTGAGCGCTGAGGCAGCGGCGCCGGAAGTTGTGCAACCACTACCGAGCGATGTGCTTGCTGGCCTTCTAATGACGCAAGCCCAGCCCAAGCCGCCAGCAACCGATATTCCTGTGCTGGGGCCGGATGCAGCCGAAACCGCCGCGGATGGCGCGACGCTGGGCACTCAGGCCCCGTTGACGGCTGCCGCAGCGCAAGGTGATAGCGGCGCAGTTCAGGCAGAAGCGCGGGTAGCGCAGCAGGCTCTGGCGCCCGCAATGCTGCAGGAAAGCGCCCTGGAGCAACAGCAGGTTCTTGCTCAACCGCTCCAACAGCAAGGTCGTGCGCAAGTTCTCGTCGAACCCGCGCAACAACAAGGGCGTGCGCAAGTTCTCGTCGAACCCGCGCAACAACAAGGGCGTGCGCAAGTTCTCGCCCAACCGGCGCAACAGCAAATTATTGAGCAGCCTCTCACCCAACCCGTGACGGCTTCTGGTCCCGCACAGACCATCACGGCGCAGACCGTGGCGGCGCAGGCATCATCCAAGCCCCAAGGCTTGGTCAGCAACCCAGCGCCCGCGCCCATGACACCGGCCCAGGAAGCGCTTGAGGCTGGAAAGCCGGTCGAGGCACTCTCGCTCCTCGCGAAAGCCCTCAACAATACGGAAGCGGCAGCCGAGAATAAGCTTGCCATGGCAGCTGAGGCGGCTGATGCAAGCTGGCGGCTCGTGAGCCTTGAAGCGCCCAAGGCCACAAGTGCCAAGCCATCAGCCGAAGGCCGGGCAGAGGGCCTTTCGATGCTGCCGCAAGGTTTCGCGGCGGCCGATGCCCTGGCGCTGCGTGCCGAGGCACCCTTATCCAGCACCCCCACGCGCGAATTGGCCACACCCATGCCGGCCCGGCAGCTTGCCCCGGTGGTGGTCTCGCTCGCGCTTGGCCGTGGTGATGAGGCGCTGACCATTGCGCTTGACCCGGTTGAGCTTGGCCGGGTTGAGGTGAGTATCGGCCAAGGCAAGGAAGCGGGTCAGCTTCGCATTGTGGCGGAACGGCCGGAAACCCTGGCCCTTTTGCAGCGCGACCAGCGCGAATTGGACCGGGCGCTGAACCAGGCCGGCCTTGGTGACATGGCGCGGTCGCTGTCTTTCTCGCTGGCCTCGGATCAGGGGCGCCAGCAGCAATACGGGGCCCAGGAAAAGGGCCAGCGCCGTGCCTCCTTCGCCATCGGTGGTGTGGAAGGTGAAGCCGCCATGCCAAGCCTGCCGGCACCGCTTCGCAACGCCACCTCTCTTATCGACATCGCTGTCTGAACGGAACCCGAACCATGTCAGCCTCCATTGCCAGCCTTTCCGCCAATGCCGCCTCCAGCACGGCGCAGAGCTCGAAATTTGCCGGTGATTTCAATACCTTCCTGACGCTGCTGACAACGCAGATCAAGAATCAAAGCCCGACCGACCCCTTGGATACCAACCAGATGACGAATCAGTTGGTGCAATTCGCGTCCGTCGAACAGCAAATCTCCATGAACCAGAACCTTCAGCGCATGTTGGCACTGGAACAGGCTTCCCAGCTTACCGCCAGCGCGCCGCTGATTGGCCGCAATGTGGAGGTGGAGGCCGATCAGATCAGCCTGCAAAACGGCGTTGGCACCTTGAAACTACCAGCGGCGGGCGCTTCACAAACGGCGCTGGTCACCATCCGCGGTAGCGGTGATAAGATCATTCGTCAGGAAACGGTGCAGCTTGGCACGGCGCCCAAGACCTGGTCCTGGAATGGCCAGGATTCCAGTGGGCTCACCATGCCGAATGGCGCCTATAAGGTCAGCGTCACCGGTAGTGGCGCTGGCGGCGGGGTCGAGGC
>JADCEV010000020.1 GCA_020249865.1 Roseomonas sp.
ATCAGCGCCAGCGCGCCGGTTTTTTCGGTGGAACATATTGGTGTGCGGCTACGCATCGGCGGCAAGCGCGTACTGGTTTCGGCGGTCAATTCGCCAAGCACCATTGTTGCCACTGTCGAACAGCCGCTCACCAGCACCACCGCCACCAGGGATTGGGATGAAGCCGCCTTCAGCACCGCGCGCGGCTGGCCTGTCACCTGCTGCTTTCATCAGGATAGGCTGGTGATCGGCGGTTCGCGCGATCTGCCCAATCGGCTTTGGCTTTCACGCACGGGCGATCTGTTCAATTTCGATCCCGGCACAGGGCTCGATGATCAGGCAATTGCCTTCAGCCTGCTCTCCGATCAGGTGAATGCCATTCGTGGCGTTTTCTCTGGCCAGCATTTGCAGCTTTTCACCTCCGGCGCGGAATGGATGGTAACGGGCGATCCACTGACGCCCGCCAATATCCAGATCAACCGACAAACACGCGTGGGTTCCCCGGTGGATCGGCTCGTCCCGCCGGTGGATGTGGATGGGTCAACCATTTTCGTCTCCCGCGGTGGGCAGGGCGTTTATGAATTCGCCTATACCCAGGTGCAGCAGGCCTATCAGGCCAATGACCTCGCAATCCTTGGGCGGCATCTGATCAAGTCACCCCGCGCCATGGCTTATGATCAGCGCGCGCGATTGTTACATCTTGTGATGGAAGATGGCGCGCTCGCCACGCTCACGCTCTATCGTGCAGAGCAAGTCATGGCCTGGACACGGCAAGAAACCAGTGGCAGCTTCCGCGCCATTGCCGAGGTTGAAGGCACGCTCTGGTGTGTGGTGGAACGCGCAGGCGGGATTTCGCTCGAGCGTTTCGAAGATGGCCTGATGCAGGATGCGGCGCTGACCGGCACATCCATCACGCCAAAATCCAACTGGTCCGGCCTTGCACATTTGAATGGCCGGCAAGTCGCGATCCTGGCCAATGGCGCCGTGCGCCCCAATGCCATTGTATCAGGTGACGCCGTAACATTGGCTGCGCCTGCAATACAGGTCGCGATTGGCCTTCCCTTCACGCATGAAGTAGAGCCCCTGCCCGCCGATCTCATTACGCCCGCTGGCAGCGTCACGGGTCCCTCCCGCCTGGTCGCGGTCACTTTCCGCCTATTGGAAACACCGGCGGTCAATGTTGATCTCGGCAAGGGTCCGCAAGCCTTGGCGCTGCGCCGCTTCAATATTGATCATTTCGATGCGCCCCCGACATCATTCACCGGCGATGCCACGCTGCGTGGCATGGGCTGGCGGCGGGATCGCATTGCGCCGCTTTGGCGCATCACCGGCGCGGCGCCGCTGCCATTGACGCTGCTTTCCGTCACAACCGAAATCAGGATGAATGACTGATGGCCCAAATCGCCGCCATCGCCAGCCTCGCCCTTGCCGGCGCTTCAATGCAAAACCAGGCGAAAAATCGCAAGGTGGAAGCGCGCGCCCGCGAAGCGCAGCAGCAATATATCGCAAGCCAGCAGGCTGCGCAGCAGCGCGCACGCCAGGATGTACTGGCGCGCAGCATCGCCGCCACGCGCGCGCGCTTTGGCGCCAGTGGTGTCTCACCTGATGAAGGCTCGGCCTCCGCACTTGTTGCCGGCATGCGTGCCGATGCCGCACAGGCAGATTCGGAAAGCGCCGATCTGCTGCGCCAGCGCCTGGCCGCGGGTCGTGCTTCCCTGCTCAATTCAAATGGCGATTTCCAGGGTTTTGTGCGTGCCACGCAATCCTTCGGCGCCATAGCGCGCAACCTGCTTGACTGATCCCGGCCCGCATCGCTCCTCCAATCGCAAGGAACCGCAATGTCCGAACACATCACCATCGGCGATGTGTCGCCACGCGCGCTCTACATCGCCAATGGCACGCAGCGCGTCTTCACCTTCGCCTTTCCCATCTTCAACGACAGCGATCTTGAAATCCGCATCAATGGCCTGATCCAGGTCACAGGCTTCACCATCACCGGCGCCGGCGAATCCAATGGCGGCCTTGTTACCTTCATCGAAGCACCGGCCAATGGCGCACGCATCATGCTCCGCCGTCGCGTGACCTTGTCGCGCATGACAGATTTTCAGGAAAACAGCGTCTTGCGGGCCAGCGCGCTGAATGATGAGCTCGATTTCCAGATGGCGGCGCTGCAGCAGGTGGCGAGTGATCTTGGCCAAGCGATCCGCACCGATCCCGCGGATGATGGCAATATGCTGCTGCCCTTGCGTGCTGCGCGCGGCAATCGCTTGCTTGGTTTCGACTCACTCGGCGATATCGCGACCTTCGACCGCGACGGGCCAGAAATCACGCTGCCCTATGCTGGCGCCATCCCGTGCTCGGTTGAAGACAAGTTGAATGAACGGCTTTCCGTACGCGATTTCGGCGCACTTGGCGATGGTATTGCCGATGATGGTCCCGCACTCCAGGCCGCGATGAATGCCGCCGTTGTCTCCGGCCGCTTCCTGGAAATTGGTGAGGGCAGTTTCCGTACCGGGCAGCCCCTGCTGCTTGGAGGCGGCGCCGCGGGCCTGATCATGCGCGGCAGCCTGCTCTATGCCGGGCCATCCGGGCAGGCAGCGCTCACCATCGGTGATGGCGGCACAACGCGCAATGCCACCAAGCTTTACATGGGCATTCGCATCATCCGTGCCAGCATTTCGGATTGGGAGAATGAGGCCGATATCGGCCTGGTGTTGCGTAATTTCGATTCATGCCAGGTGGAGATTCGTCAGGTGGAAGGCTTCACCATCGGCATCCGAACCCTAGGCGAAGAACGCGGGTTTGAAGATACCACGCTGACGTTGGGGCGCATCGTCAATAACCGCATCGGGCTTGATGTGCGTACCGCAAGCGCAGCCGGCTGGAATACATCCGTACGCTACTACGGTGGGCATTTCGCCATCGCATCCAGCCTGCATACCAGCAAGGACCGCTTTGGCGTGCGGTTTTCCGCCGCGCCCGGCGCCTATGTTGCGCATAATCGCCATATCTTCGATGGGCCCGGTTTTGAATTGCAGGCACGCAATCGCCCGATCAGCGGCATCCCCTTTTTGTGTGAGGTGAATAGCCGCGCCGTCTGGGCGCGCGCCATGCGCATGGAAGGCTGCAGCCCCTATGTCGCGCGCCATACCGCCGGCGCGCAGGATCATCTTTATGAAGTCGCTTGGGCCAGCCAAGCCTATCTTGTGGATGTGGATTATACGCCAAGCGCCACCCGTATCGGCGCCACGGTGCGGCGCTTTCACCAGGCTGCAGCGTTTCGTGATGCTTCGCGTGAAATCGCTTCCGTGCCCAATCTCCGCGCCGCGCGCTTTCGCTGGTCCATTGCCGAATGGGGTTTCGAAAAACTCGCCTGCCTTTCCAGCAATGTTTCCTTCTCGCCAACGCGGCTAGAGGATTTCGCCTTTCCCGGCCTGGATGATTTCACCTTCTCCGATCGCGGTGTGCTGCTGACCGGCGGGCGCGGGCTTGGCTTTGTGGTGGATAGTCGCAATTGCCGCGAATTCGCCCTTGCTGCTGATGCAGATGGCGCGCGGCTTGTTGTGTTGTGCTTCGATCAGGATCGTTACCTGATCAGCGAAGGCGCCACGCCCATGGTGCGCGCTTCGGGCCAATCGCTCATGTGGAATTCCACCGGCCGCTGGTGGCAAAGCTCCGCCGATATGGATGACGAAACCTTTACTCGTCCGCAGGTGATCCGCCTTGCGGACCAAGTGGCCTATGCCATCATCGGTGTGGCGCGAATTGCGCGTGATTATGAGGTTCGCGCGCTCCGCCTTTCCTGTGATCCGCTCTATGCGCCGCCTTTGCTTTATGGCTTGCCCGATCTGCCGCATGGCGCGCGCGAATTGGCGGCCGAATTGCCTTGGGATCCAGGCTCCATCGCGGCAGGTGCCTCCGCGCAAATCAATATTCCGTTGCAAGGCGCAAGGCCCGGTGACTTTGCCTCTGCCGCCTTCAGCCTTGCCACTTCCGGCATCGTCATGCTGGCGCAGGTGGGCGCCACCAATATCGTCACCGTTACCGCCTGGAATCGTAGCGGCATCGCCATCAACCTTGCCGCCGGCATTGTCCGCGCCCGAGTGACCAAGGCATGAGGCGCCGGAAGAACTCCATAGATCTCGGGCTTGATCTGCGTGAGGCAATCAAGCGCGTGAGTGCCAGCTATGAGGCCGTACTCAGCCTTGATCCGCTGGCGGAAGATGAGGCGCTGATGCGCGCCCATCGCAACCATATCCAGCTTTGCCGCGCCGCGCTTGGTCATTTGGAAGCGCTACTTCGTCTGGCACGTGCGACGCATCAATCCGATCAGCGCGAAGTGACCGAAGCCGAACGCCTACTGGCCGAGGCACGTCAGGCGCTTGCCGCCGCACCCCTGCCAGATGATTTCCCGCATGAGGAATGATCCGGATTTCCTGGAATTTCTCTGGCTTTGGAATCAACGCAGCGCGCAGGACACACCCGCCATTCATCGGCGCATCGCGCGCTGGCTGATGGCGCGGCGTGATGCCGGTGATCGGCGCCTGCTGTTGATGGCCTTTCGCGGCTGCGGCAAGTCAACGCTGATCGGGCTTTGGTGCGCCTGGCTTTTGCTGCGCAATCCCTCCACGCGCATCCTGGTGGTGGCGGCTGATGCGCCGCTTGCCACACGCATGGTCGCCACCGTCCGGCGCATTCTGGAATCCCACCCGCTTTGCGCCGAATTGCTGCCCGATGTGCCGGAAAACTGGGCGGCGGATCGCTTCACCGTCGCCCGTCCCGGTGCGCTGCGAGACCCTTCCATGTTCGCGCAGGGCATATCCGGCAATATCACCGGCGCACGCGCCGATGTGATCATTTGCGATGATGTGGAAGTTGCCGGCAATTGCGACACGCCCGGCAAGCGTGAAGCGCTACGGGAACGCTTGGCGGAATTGGAATTCATTCTGACACCTGGCGGCACCATCCTGTTTGTCGGTACACCGCATTGTGAGGAAAGCCTCTATCGCGATCCGAAGCATGAGGACGCCTTCCTGCGCAGCTATCGCCGCCTTCTCCTGCCCATCATGAACGCGGCGGGTGCCAGCGCCTGGCCGGAACGCTTCCCGAAGGAAGCGCTTGCCGCGCTCAGGCAACGTGTTGGTGCGCTGCATTTTGAACGGCAGATGATGCTGAAGGCACTGCCGGCTGAAGCCGCGCGGCTCGATCCCGCTGCGCTTATTCGTTATGCGGAAGAACCGGAATATCGCGAAGCCGGCGGGCGGGCGGAACTTAGCTTGCTTGGCCGGCGCCTCGCCTCAGGCGGCGGCTATTGGGATCCTGCCTATGGCAGGCCAGGCAGCGGTGATTCTTCCGTACTCGCGGCGTGTTATGCGGATCAGGAAGGCAATCACTTCCTGCATCGGCTGCGTTACCTGACGCATGATCCTGACGCGGCGGAAGACCCAGCGACACAGCAATGCCGGCAGGTGGCGCATATCGCGAAGGATCTGCTGCTGCCGGTCATTCGCGTGGAAACCAATGGGATTGGGCGCTTTCTGCCCGCGCTGCTCAGGCGCGAATTGGCCAAGGCGGGTGCAGCCTGCGCCGTGGTGGAACAGAACAACCATCGCGCCAAGGCGGATCGTATTCTGGGCGCCTTGGAACCGGCGCTCGCTGCACGGCGTTTGCATGCGCATGAAAGCGTCTTTCGCACCCGTTTCCCCGCCGAAATGGCGGAATGGGCGCCAAATGTCACTGGTGCGCGGGATGATGCACTAGATGCGCTGGCGGGATGTTTGCTCGCTGAACCGGTGCGCCTGGCGCGTGCCGGCCCGCCACCGCGCGCTGCCTATTGGCGTGGCAGCTAAACCGCAGTCGCTTTAAGGATTTCCGATGCATGCCGCGCGCGGCCTGCATCGGTGATTTCAAACCGCCCATCAGGGCGCTGGCGCGCCAAGGCCATGCCGGTCAGGCGCAGCAGGCAGGGGCCATCCTTCAGCCCTTCGGGCCGCCCATGCGGGCCCACCAGCGTCAGCCGATGCAGCGCTGAACGGCAGCAGGCTTCCAGATACGGCTCATTCCACATGGGCCCGGCTTTCTCCTCAGGCGTCTCGCCACCCCTGTTCTGGGGTGGCAGCGCCGCTTCTTCAAGCTTTCAGCACAAGGCCAAGCAGCATGTCCATGCAGATTGACCCCCAATGGTGGTTCACCGCCATAGAGGCGCCGGTCGTTGCCGCGCTTTTTTGGATGATCCACGGCCTCCGGCGCGAATTGCACGCGCGCATTCAGCGCGGTGACGAACGCGATTCGGATGCGTTGACGCGCACGCGCGAAGATTTGGCGCAATTCAAGCTGGAAGTGGCGCGCACCTACGTGCCGCTTTCGCTCATTCGCGACCTGGACCGACGAATTTCCGATCATCTCATCCGGATCGAGGAAAAACTGGAAGACGTCTCACGCACCGGCGTTGCTGCCGCACAAGCCGTACGCCGTATGGAGGAACGCGAATGACCAAACTGCCCCCGCCACGCGCGATTGATATCGAAATCCTGGCCATGACGCTGTGGGCCGAAGCGGCCGATAAGCCGGTGCGCGCCATTGAAGCCTTGGCCGCTTTGGTGATGAACCGCCTGAAAGCCGGGCGCGATCCCGATGCGCGCCATATCGCGGCCATTTGCCGCGCGCCCTTTCTATTCGCCTGCTGGAATAGGCGAGACCCGCGCCATGCTGCGCTGCGTGCGATTCCGCCCGGTGATGCGGCCTTCGCGATCTGCCGGCGCATTGCACAACGCGCCGCATCCGGCCTGCTGCCGGATCCAACCGGCGGTGCGACACTTTGGCACGATGCCGCGCATCTGCCCGCCTGGGCGGTGGGGCAGGCCAGCATCACGGAAATTGGCGGGCTCTGCTTCTATCGGGCTGAGGAAATCACCGCGCCGCCGCCGCGCGCCGCGCGCCCGGTGCTGGTTTTGGCCGAAGCGAGTTAGCGTTTAGCCAACCCGCACCATCTGTCGTTGTGTGGCAACCGAAGCGCCGTCTTCCAGCCTATGCCAGGCGCCGCTCATGAGAATCTCACTCGGCCGAAAGCGCGCCTTATAGGCCATCTTGCGGCTTTCCGGCACCCAATAGCCCAAATAGACATAAGGCAGGCCAAGCGATCGCGCGCGCCCGATCAGCCACAATACGGCAAAAGTGCCGAGTGATCGCTTATCCTCATCCGTATCGAAAAAGGAATAAACCGCGGATAACCCATCGGCCAGCCAATCCGTCAGGCACGCGCCCAAAAGCCGGTCCTGCGCATCGCGGAATTCCAGGATGCCGGTGCTGATCGGCGTATCCTCGATCATGGCGCGATAATCATAATAGCCCATGGCGGCCATATCGCCATCGGCATGGCGATTTTTCTGATAGCGCTGGAATAGCGTGAATTGTTCCGCCGTGGCGCGGGCCGGCATTTCGGAAATGATCAAATCCGCATTGGCGCGCAGGATCCGCCGCTGCGTGCGGTCTGGCGTGAAATCCTCGCTCACCACACGGATCGGCACACAGGCCTGGCAGCCGGGGCAGACCGGCGCATAGGCGATATTATGGCTGCGGCGAAACCCCGCACGCGACAGGCGCTCATGCAAAGCTTCCGCTTCCGTGCCGGATAATTCGGTCACGATTTTCCGCTCCGTCCGGCCCGGCAAATAGGGGCAGGGCAGCGGCGCGGTCGTATAGAAAAATTGCGGACGGCGGGGCGGGCGGTGCAACATGCGGCGCCATTTTCGCCTCAGACCGCTTTGGAATCAACCACCTTATCCAGGCGCGCTTACGGCGCGGGGTTCAGGCGGATGCGCCCGGTCACGTCCCGTGCTGCTGCCAGCGGCAAAAGCGCCCCATCGCGCCAGAGCGGCAGCATATCGCCCCAATGCCGGCTGAAGGGATGGCCGGATTGTCCGGTCGCGATCACGGCATAGGCGCCATCGGGGGCGGCCAAATCCATCACGCCGCGAAAGCCAGCGCCATGTACCGCACCAAAGCCCCCGCCCCTGAAAGCGGCGCGCGCGACGGTTTCACCATCCCCACCCGGCGCGGTAGCCAGGCCCAGCCAATCCCGCAAATAGGGAATGAAGCGCAGAATGGCGTGATCAAAGCGCGCGATATGCGCTGCCCCCCAGCGCCATTGCCGCGGATCGGCGCCATGTTCTGCCGCAAGCACCGCAACCGCTTCCGTGAGCGCTGCGGCCAGCATGGGCGCGCAGCCCCCTTCCCCGCACCAGCGCGAAGCGGCATCGCTTCCGTGCAGCAGGGGGCGCAGGAATTCCGGCGATGGCGCGAAACCATCTTGCGGCAGGGCAGCGCGCTTCAGCAAAGCCTGACCGAAACCACGCATGGTCGCGTGAAAGATCAGCGGTTCTGGCCGATCCGCCGCCATTTCCCCATCCCAGGCTTGCAGCAGCGCAAGCGCCGCGCCGGCCGCGCCTTCCATGGGCGGCAGAGTGCGAAAGGCGGACAGCGTTTCGGCCGCGAAAAGACTGGTGCGATCCATCTGCAAGGCGGCGAAATCCGCCGGCGCGTGTTGCGCCACCGCAGCAAGCCCAGCACCGATACGCCGGAAGCGCCAATCACCATACCAATCGCGGCTGAGAAACGCAGGATGATCAGCAGGTGCCACGCGATTATTCGCATTCGCGATCACGCCGCTTGCTGGGTCTTCGACATGCGGCTTGGCCTCAAATGGCAAAAACCCATCCCACCCCGCCGCACCATCCCAAGCTGGGCGCGGCAACGCGCCATCCCCGCCACGGCGCTGCGGGACGCGCCCCACAATGAACATGGCAATGCCGCCGGCACGATCCGCCAGCATCATATTTTGCACCGGGCTGGTAATGTCTTCCGCCGCCTTGCGCGCTTCCGCGATGCTTCCCGCGCGATTGAGCCGGAGCAACCCGCGTGCCGAGGTCTCGCCCGCCGCAAGGCTCGCCATGGCAAGGGCCAGCACGGTCCCGGCCTCACTTTGAAAACTTGGATCGAGGTCAGAGATCACCGGCCCATGGCGCGTTTCACGAAAGCGAAGCCGTACCGGCGCGGCCCCGCGCACGGCGATATCTGCCTCATGCCAAGTGAAGTCGCGCGGCCCCTCGGGCGTTGCATACCGCCCATCGTCGGTCAGTTTTTCGATGAAAATATCCTGCGTATCCGCATGCGTGGTGGTGAAGCCCCAAGCCAGGCTTTCATTCCGCCCAATCACAATCCCCGGCACGCCGGGTGCGGTTGCGCCCATCAGCTTGCGCCCATCCGGCAGGCTGATGCGCGCCAGATACCAAAGAATGGGCGCGCTATGCGAAAGATGCGGATCGGCAGCGAGCAAGGGCGCACCCGTCGCGCTTCGCCCTGCCCCGACCGCCCAGGCATTGGAAGCGATTTCCGGCAATGGCGCATCTTGCGGAAAGCGCGGCAGGTGCTGCGCTAGTGCGGTCAGCGCCGCGGCATTCAGCCCCTCAGCATGCAGCGCGCCGCTTGCCTTGGCGTCTGTCTGCATCAGCGGTTCATCGGGGCGGCCTGCCGTTGTATCCTCCGGCCAAAGATCCGCGAGTTGTTCCGGTGTAAGCCGCGCTGCCAGACGCGCGCGTTCCAATTCCATGCGCCAATTGCCGCCAAGCCAAAGACCCATGATCTTGCCCCAGAGCAGGCTATCCACCGGCTGCCAGGGTGCGGGCGCACCGAGCGCGATGAATTCCGGCGCAGCAAAACGCCCGCGCGCTGCGATCCAGGCATTCACGCCGCGCGCATAGGCATCCAGCGCCGCACGCGTTTCGGCATCAAGCGCCGCCAAATCAGCCGCCGCGCGTTCTTCCAGGCGCAGCAAGCGCATGAAGCGATCAAGCCGGAGCGCCGCCGCACCTGCCACCGCAGCGCTTTGCCCGCGCGCGCCACGGCGCATCATCTCCATCTGAAACATCCGGTCACGCGCATGGAGAAAGCCGAGCGCAGCCCAGGCATCTTCTTCGCTGCCGGCTTCAATATGCGGAATGCCGCGCGCATCAAGCGTAATGGCAACCGGCGCGGCAATCCCTGGCAAGACCAATTCAGCATTGCGCGCCGGCAGGCTCCACCACAATGCACCGGCAATGCCGCCAATGATCAGCAGCACCAGCGCCACGAAGAAAATCCCAAGCCGCTTCGCCCAAAAGCCAAAGCCTCGGCGGCGCGGGCGACGGCGGCTCATGCTGGGGGCGGCAGATTGCCGGTGCGGATCAGAAAGGCGGCACGTTCCGCCGCACCGCGCCAATCCGCATTGCCATCTGGGCAGCGTATCAACCGGACAGAAGGATACCACAGCGTATCTTCCCGCCCCTGCTGCCAACGCCAATCCGAATTGCGCCCATGCGTCAGCATCAGCGCGGGCCGCCCAAGCGCGCCGGCCAAATGCAACACCGCCGTATCCACCGTGACCACCAAATCAAGCGCCATGATGGCGGCGGCAGTATCCAGGAACCAATCCGGGCTGTTATCCATCTCGGGCCCCAGGCGTTCCAGCGCAAAGGGCGCTTCGGTATCCTCGCCGGGTCCCTTTTGCAGGGCGAAAAGCCGCGCGCCGCGCAAGGCCGCGATGGGCGCAAAGACCGCAAGCGGGACGGAACGATTGCGATCCACCGGCGCCTTGGGATTGCCCTGCCAGACAATGCCAATGCGATAGCCCTGATTGCCAATACGCTCACGCCAGCGCGCCACACGCGCTGGTTCCGCCGCCAGATAGGGAATGCGCCCCTGATATTGTTGTGGTCGCAGCCCCAAGGCGCGCGGCAGATTGAGCAAAGGCAGCCAGGCCTTCACACCATGCACGCGCCCATTCTCTCCACTGGGACGTGCCTCAATCCCTTCCAGCACGGGCGCCAGCAATTTGATCACGCGCGGATCAAGCACCGCATGCACGCGCACGCCGCGCGCGCGCAGCATGGGCAGAAAGCGCGCGAATTGGATGGTATCGCCAAGCCCCTGTTCGCCCATCACCAGCAGCGCTTCGGGCAAAGCCCCGCCGCGCCAAATCGGCATGGGTTCAGGGCCATTGGGCCCCGGGCGCGTCACCTTGGTGAAGACCTCCGGCATCAGATCAAAGCGCACTTCATAGGCATCCCAGGCTTCCTGCCAAAGCCCGGCTCCAAAAAGTGCGCGCGCCAGCGCTGCCCTTACGTGCAGATTTTCCGGGCGAAGCTGTGATAGCACCTGCAGCGCCGTAGCGGCTTCCCGGCAACGCCCAGCATCGCGCGCATCCTCAAGCAAGGCAAGGATCGGCGCGATATCGGGCGCGTCTGACATAAGCTAGATTCTAACGTCGGCCCGAGGCAAAGCGCACCGCCTCTTCCGCCGCGCGAAACAGCGCGCGGGCCTTTTGGCGCGTTTCCTCATATTCCGCCTTGGGATCGCTATCGGCAACCACGCCGGCGCCGGCCTGCACATACATCACGCCATCCTTCACCAAAGCAGTACGCAGCGCGATGCAGGTATCCATGCCGCCATCAGCGCCGAAATAACCAACCCCGCCCGCGTAAAGCCCGCGGCGGGAGGGTTCCAATTCCTCAATGATTTCCATGGCGCGGATTTTTGGCGCACCGGTCAGCGTGCCGGCCGGGAAGCCAGCGCAATAGGCATCCAGCGCATCCAGCCCCGCGCGCAAACGCCCCTGCACTTCGGAACCGATATGCATCACCTGCGAATAACGCTCCACCTGGAATTGCGCGGTAACCTTCACCGAACCGATTTCTGAAACACGCCCAACATCATTGCGCCCAAGGTCAAGCAGCATAAGGTGTTCGGCGCGTTCCTTCGGATCGGCCAGCAATTCTTCTTCAAGCGCGCGATCTTCTTCCGGTGTTGCGCCGCGCCGGCGCGTGCCGGCCAGGGGGCGCACCGTGACAACGCCATCACGCGCGCGCACCAGAATCTCCGGGCTCGCCCCCACCGCGGCGAAGCCACCGAAATCACAGAAGAACAGGAAGGGCGCAGGATTGATCCGCCGGAGCGCGCGATAAAGCGCAAAGGGCGGTAGCGCGAAGGGCGCGGAAAAACGCTGCGCCGGGACGATCTGAAAGCAATCGCCCGCACGAATGTAATCCTTCGCGCGTTCCACTGCTGCGATATAGCTGGCTTCGGTGAAATTGCTGTCAGGCTGCGGCAAGGCGGGCAGATCGGCGGGTGGCGCGGGGCGCGGCACGGGGCGATCCAGCGCGGCCTCAGCCTCATCCAACCTGGCATTCGCCGCTTCCCAGGCGGTTTGCGGATCGGCGCCCGGCCAGACCGGCGCGCAGAGCAACAAGGTGTCGCGCACATGGTCAAACACCGCCATTAGCGTCGGGCGCGTCATCACCGCATCCGGAATGCCAAGCACATCGGGCTTGGTTGCTGGCAGTTTTTCAATCAGCCGCACCATGTCATAGCCCAGATAGCCAAAAAGCCCCGCCGCAATCGGCGGCAGGCTGGCCGGCACCACCATGCGGCATTCATTAATGAGCGCACGCAGACTATCCAGCGCAGGTGCGGCTTCCGCCACAAAACCATGCGGGGCGGAAAGCGCGTGGCGGTTGATTTCTGCCTTGCCATTGCGGCAGCGCCAGATCAGGTCCGGCGCCATGCCAATGGCGGAATAGCGGCCACGCGCCGCGCCGCCTTCAATGCTTTCCAGCAGGAAGGCATTGGCCTGCGCGCCGCCCGTGAGTTTCAGGAAGGCGCCAACCGGCGTGTCCAGATCAGCGACGCGTTCGCGAACAAGGATCTGTCCCCGCCCCGCTTCCAAAGCCGCGCGAAATGCTGCGAAACCGCCGCCACTCATCTGCCTGTCACCTGATCCAGCAAGCGTTCATTGATGCGCACATTGCCGCGTACACGCAATGCCGCCTGGAATTGCTGTTCCAGATCATCGGCAACCGCCTGTTCGATTTCCACACGCACGCGCCCCATGCCGAGCGGATCGGAAGCCGGATCAAGCCTGAGGATTTCGGCAACCGAGGCGACGGCAAAACCGCCGCGAAGCTCCGCCATGGTGGCTTCCCCGCGCTTCGCTTCAAACAGGGGCGGCAGCAATTCCGCTGGCACCGGGCTACCCTGCGCGGGATCACGCCCGAAGGGCGCGGTGCGCGTGCTGATCAGGCCCAATTCCTGCGCGGCTTCCACCAATGTCTTGCCACCGCGCTGCGCCGCCAAAAGACCCGCCGCGCGGGCTTCCGTGAAGCGCCGGCGCGCATCGGCAATCACGGCACGGCGGAGTTCCTGTTCAACCTCGGCAAAGGGGCGAAGCTGCGGGGGGGTTACGGCACTGATTTCAATTGCCGCAAAAGCATCGCCGAATTCCTGCAAGCGCGGTGCGGCGCCCTGATCCTGCGTGAAGATGGCGCGCAAGACGGCATTGCGTTGCGCCGCCGGCACGGGCAGCGCCACCGCTTCATTGGCGGGGCTGCGCCCGCTTGGGTCGAGTGTAGCGCTCATCAGCGTCAAGCCAAAGCGCGGCGCGGCTTCCGCCAGCGTCATGCCACCCGCCAGCGCATCTTCCACCTTATTGCCACGTTCATAAGCAAGATCGAGCGCGCGATCCTTCGCGACATCGCGGCGCAATTGATCGCGCAACTGATCCAGCGTGAAAATCTGCGCGGGTTCCACCGCTTCAACGCCAATCACATGCCAGCCAAAGGGGCTTTGCACCGGGTCCGTCACGCTTTGCGGCGCGGCGGCAAAGGCGGCGTCCGCCAAGGCGGGAATGGGCAGGCTTGCCTTATCCCCCATGGGCAGCGCCATGGCCTGACCACCCGCGGCGGTGGCGGCGGCTTGCACGGCTTCCCATGCCGCGCCCGCTTGCCAAAGCTGCGCGATGTCGCGCGCGCGGGCTTCATCGGCCAGCACCACCTGGCGGATCTGGCGGCGTTCTGGCCGGTCATACTGACCATGGCGCGCGTCAAAAGCCTGTCTGATATCTTCTTCCGACACGGCGATTTCATTCGCGAGCGTTTCGGCCGACAGCACCGCGATGCTGATTTGCCGAAACTCTGGCGTCGAAAAACGCTGCGGGTTGTTTTCCAGAAAACGCTGCAATTGCGCTTCTGTCGGCGCTTCCGGTTCCGGCGCGGCGGAGAAGGGCAGCAGCACCACATCCGCCACGCGCCGTTCCGTCTGCCAGACAAGCTGCGGCGCGGTCATGGTATCGGGTGCCGCCGCACCGGAACGCACCGCGCCCAGCAATTGCTGGCGCAGCAAATCGCCACGGATCAGCGCCAGGAATTGCGCTTCGGTCAATTCATTGCTGCGCAGCAGCTGCGCCAGCACCGCGCGCGAAAAACGCCCATCGGGCCCGCTCAGCCCCGGAATGGCGAAGACCGTATCGCGCACCATCTCCTCGGTCGCCACCACGCCCATGCGCTGCGCTTCCGCCGTCATCGCACGTTCGCCGATCAGGTTTTCGAGCGCGCCGACAGCGACCGCCCGGCGGATCGCCTCATTCGGTTCAAACTGATTGCCCATCTGGCGCGCGATTCGCGACATTTCACGCCGCGCGGCCATTTGCGCTTCCTCGGCTTCGATCCGCTGATCACCAACCCGCGCCACCGCGGTATCGCGGCCAAAATTGCGCACAACATCCTCACTCCCCCAGACCGCGAAGGACAGGACGAGCAGGACGAAAAGCGCCTTGGCGACCCAGGTAGAGGCCAGGCGACGCATGAAGGTGATCATGGGAAAGGTGATTACCGCCGCGCGGCGCCGCGCGAAAGGCCCGATGCTTGCCAAGCCCCCAGGTGGCGGCTAGCCACGCGGGTCAAAGCATCTCCCCAACCCCCAGGAGGACCCCAGCATGACCCCCGGTGTGCGCCAGCTGATCGCCGGCAATTGGAAAATGCATGGGCTGGGCGCCGAGGCCCAGGCTTTGGCCCGGGCGGTGGCGGCCGGCGCCGCCGGGCTGAAGGCGGAGCTGCTGATCTGCCCCCCCGCCACGCTGATTGCCCCCCTGGCACAGGCCTGCGCCGGGGTGGTGACCCTTGGTGGGCAGGATTGCCATGAGGCCGCCAAGGGCGCCCATACCGGGGATATTGCCGCCGCCATGCTGAAGGATGCCGGGGCCAGTTATGTGATTCTAGGCCATTCCGAACGCCGC
Source organism: Roseomonas sp. (assembly GCA_020249865.1). Classification (GTDB taxonomy): domain Bacteria; phylum Pseudomonadota; class Alphaproteobacteria; order Acetobacterales; family Acetobacteraceae; genus Neoroseomonas. Next base: position 15,080 of record JADCEV010000020.1, read on the forward strand.
ATGGCGTATCGGGAAACCAGCCACCGTGTCCGCGCCAAGGCCGAAGCCGCGTTGGCCGCCGGCCTGATCCCGGTGGTGTGTGTGGGCGAGCCCGAGGATGACCGGCTTTTGGGCCGGGCCGAGGAAGTGGTGGCCGAACAAATGGCGGAAAGCCTGCCCGCGGGCTTTGGCGCCGCCGGCGGCGTGGTGGCTTATGAACCCGTCTGGGCGATTGGCACCGGCCGCACGCCGACCGAGGCCGATATTGCCGCCATGCATGCCATGATGCGGGCCAAGTTAAGCGCTGCTTTCCCGGCTGAGGGCGCGGGGCTGCGCTTGCTCTATGGCGGTTCGGTCAAGCCCGGCAATGCCGTTGCGATCCTGGCGCTACCCCATGTGGATGGGGCGCTGGTGGGCGGCGCCAGCCTGGTGGCCGAGGATTTCCTGGCGATTGCCCGCGCGGCGGGTTAGGCGCCACTTCCCGCCTTGTCGCGGCGCGCCTTGGCGCCTAACTTCCGTTTTCCCAATTCCAGGAGGATGCCAGCATGTTCAAGGGTTCCATGGTTGCGCTGATTACGCCCATGCGCGCGGATGGGTCCGTGGACGAGAAAGCCTTCGTGGAATTGGTGCATTGGCAGATTGCCGAGGGCACCGAAGGCTTGATCCCCGTTGGCACCACCGGCGAAAGCCCGACGCTTTCGCATGAGGAACACAAGCGCGTGGTGGAGCTTTGCGTGGAAGCCGCTGCCGGGCGCGTGCCCGTGATGGCGGGTACCGGCAGCAACAGCACCGCCGAGGCGATTGATTTCACTCGCCACGCCAAGAAGGCCGGCGCCGATGCCTGCCTGGTGGTCACGCCCTATTACAACAAGCCCACTCAAGAAGGCCTGTATTTGCATTTCAAGGCGATTGCCGATGCGGTGGACCTGCCCATGGTGATGTACAATATCCCCGGGCGCAGCGTGATTGACATGAGTGTGGAGACCATGGCGCGGCTGGCCAAGCACCCGAATATTGTTGGCGTGAAGGATGCCACTGCGAACCTCGCGCGCCCGCTGCATACGCGCCGCGCCTGCGGGGAAGATTTCGCGCAGCTTTCCGGTGAGGATCACACGGCCGTATCCTTCCTGGCCGCTGGCGGGCATGGCTGCATCAGCGTCACCGCCAATGTCGCGCCGCGGCTTTGCGCGGAAATGCACAAGGCCTGGCGCCTGGGGCGCGTGGATGAGGCGATTGAAATTCAGGACCGCCTGGTGCCGCTGCATGATGCGCTGTTTTCCGAGACCTCTCCGGGCCCCGTGAAATATGCGGCGAGCTTGCTGGCCAAGAGCACCGATCTCTGCCGCCTGCCGCTGGCGCCCTGTGGCGAGGCCACGCGCGCAAGGGTGCGTGAGGCGATGGTCTCGGCTGGCCTGTTGAACTGAAGGGATGCGCCCGCGCGGAGGGCGCGTGAGACATGGCTGAACCGCGCAAAAAGGGGATGATTTCCCACGGCATCGCCGCGCAGAACCGCAAGGCGCGGTTTGACTATAAGATCCTGGAGACCATCGAGGCAGGACTTGCGCTGGTGGGGCCTGAGGTGAAGTCCCTCCGCGCCGGGCGTGCCACGCTGACGGAAGCCTGGGCCGGCGAACGCGATGGGGAGATGTGGCTATTCAATGCCCATATCCCGGAATGGCAGGCGGGTTCCTTCATGGCGCGGTTTGAACCTCGGCGCCCGCGCAAATTGCTGCTGCACCGGAAGCAGGCGCGCGAATTGATCGGTGCGATCACGCGCGACGGGGCGACGCTTGTGCCGCTGGATATTCATTTCAATGAACGCGGGCGGGCGAAGGTGTTGCTGGGGCTCGCGGAAGGTAAGAAGAAGCATGACAAGCGAGCCGCGATTGCGGCGCGGGATTGGCAGCGGGATAAGGCGAGGCTGATGCGGGATAGGGGGTAGGACCCAAGCGTGGTTAGGCGTTGCTTGGGGCCGGTGAGAGGCGCGAGTATAGCGGAATGACGACGCCAGTTAAGCCGAAAGTCAGTTCCTGGCCGAATTGGATACGCTGGCACGGCGAGAGCTAGAAGAACCGGGTAAGGTGATCCGCGCTACCGGCAATGCCGTTGAATAGGCATTCCGAGCCTTGGTTTGCGGGAAGCCAGCGGTGGCGAAGTCGTCATTAGGTTGCCGTCGGCCCCGGGGCTGGGGGCGGCGCTTCTGTGTTAGCCGACGGCCGGCGAACCCCTAGCAGCCTGTCTTTGGCGAGCGCGACAACCTCCTGGCCAAAGCCCGGTACTGCTTTCACAGCGTCTTTCACCGAGGACGAGTTCATCAGCTCGTGCATAGGGCTTCCATGGCTTTGCTGCTCAACGAACCTCAAGGGCTGCTCGTCTAGCCGCGTCAACGCCGACTCTAAAAGCTTTGTTGCGAGCTCATCACCAGCGTTGATAGCCTCGCGTCTGAAACCCTCATAAGCCTTTGCCACTGCTGCCTTATAGGCGTAATCTTCAGAGAGGCGAAAGCGCTGGCCGATTTGTTTCGTCGCGAGCCACGCGAACCAAATCGCGGGACCAATGGACATTATTGCGAAAAGAACCTGAAGTCCTAGAGATGGCCATCCCGCATCGCCAGCCGTAATCGCGCCCGAAATTGCCATCACGCGGTCTGGACCCTTCCAAGCGCAAAAAACGAGAGCGCCGGCCAAACCGCAAACCCAGTAAAAGATAGAGCGATTAAGTTTTTTCGTTTTCTCGTCGAAGGCTGCCGCCAAACCTTGGCTCGTTGCCGCCGCATAGGCAGCTTCCAGCCTGTTCATAATGGCTTCCCCATCTTGGTCCTTTTTTTGGAGGGACTCCGCTGCTTTCTGGCTCTCGAGGAGCTTGGCGGCAATGGCGGCGCGGTCATTTTCGGCACCGGCCTCAAATGTAGCCACCGATTTGCGAGATTCATTCAAGGTCTGTAGATCAGTAGGAAGCTGCTCGGCAGCTTTATCGGCAGCCTCAATTCTTGCCAACATTTGATCTAAATTTTGAGTCCGTGGTTCAATCGCGTTTAGAGTTGCTTCTAGCGACCGTAAGCGTGTCGTCGCACGACGCATTTCCACTAAGCGTTTTTTGTTATCGACAGAATTATTTACGAAACGGCGTAAAGACTCCAAGGTGCTCATCATGACTGGCGCCATATGAGGGTTTGCGGTTAATTGCGGGACAACCTGACTACGAACATAGTCTATCCGGGAGGTATAGGTCTTAAGCCAATTCTCAGGTTCTTTAGCCTCCTTCCATTCATCCGCGGAGACCGCGTTGATGTCCTCTATTAGATCATCAATTTCGTTGACAAAATCATGAACATCATAGCCCAAAAAAGCTGGATTATTGGTAAAATTAAATAGTGAACGGCTGTCGGTTAATACGGATACGGTACCTTTTTTGAGGGCCCGCAATGCCGCGATTAGGCGCGAGACAGCTTCGTCCATTTGTGATGGCTCCAACAGATTACAGAAACCCAGTTTTTAATATATTTCGCAGTAAAGTAAACAAAAATCAATTTTAGCTCAGTGTGGAAGCCTACGATCTTCCCTTGTCAGTGACCGCATTTGCCGCTGGCCTCAAGCGGTTTTGTTAACAGTACAACTATCACGCCGCACGATCCTCACCTTCCAAATACCGCCGCAGCGTATCACTGACGACAGTATTAAGGTTGATCCCCCGACGACTAGCGTGAAGCGTAGCACGGCGATGCAGATCACGGCCGGGGCACTGTTAGAACCTGCCCTACAACGTCACATCGGGCTTGCCGCCCTCGGCCTCGCAAAGCTCAAGATAATCATCGACAGCTTCCTGAAAGGCGGCCTTGATCCCTCTGGCGTCCTTCCCTTCATAGGTCACCAGGTCACGGATGAACTCAAGCCGGCCATGCAGCACCCCATCCTCAGCACTGTAGGCAACCGAGCCAAGATATCCTTTGTATTCCAGCATCGCGCTCAACCCTGCCCCCTACCCCTTCACCTGCACCGCCGAACTAATCGCCCCTGCTTCCCGCAGCGCCGCCCGTTCTGCTGCCGAAAACCCAAAAATCCCGCCCAGCACTTCTTCCTCATGCTGGTTCAGAAACGGGCTCGGCTTCAGCGCGGGTGCCGGCGCATCCGTGAAGCGCAAAGGTGAGGATGGGAGGCAGACGCGCCCAACCTCAGGATGGTCCATCCAATGCAGCATGCCGCGTTCATGCATGCCGGCATCATTGATCACCTCATCCAAATCACGCACGGGCGCTGCCGGCACGCCGAATTTGCGCGTGGCCGCCACAGCTTCGTCACGTGTCATGCCGGCAAGCCAGGCGGTCACCATGGCATCAACTTCGGCCATATTTTGCACGCGCGCGGGGTTGGTCGCGAAGCGCGGATCGCCCATCAAATCTTCGCGCCCCATGGCGCGCAGCAGGCGGTTCCAATGGTCTTCCTTGACCACAATGATCGCCAGATACCCATCACTGGTCGGATAGACATTGTAGGGCGCCATCGCCAGCCCCGCATGGGAATTGCCCGTGCGCGGCGGGATCTTGCCGCGCAGCCCGCCGAAATGCATGCCAAGCGCGGAAGCCAAACAGGGATAAACCGTATCCTGCATGGCGATTTCAACAAAGCGCCCGCGCCCGGTGCGTTCACGGTCAAACAGCGCCGTGATGGCGGCGGCGTAAAGATGCGTGCCCCCCAGAAAATCCACCACCGCCGGGCCGGATTTCACGGGCGGGCCATCCGGAAAACCCGTGGTGTGCATAATGCCGGATGCCGCCTGCACCGTCAGGTCCATCGCCAGCTTGTCGCGATCCGGCCCGGAACGGCCATAGCCGGAAGCTGCCGCATAGATCAGGCGCGGGTTGCGGGCCAGCAGCACTTCCTGCCCCAGGCCAAGCTTATCCATCGCCCCCGGCGCGAAATTCTCAATCAGGATATCGGCGCGATCCACCATGGAAAGGAACAGCTCGCGCCCGGCTTCATTCTTGAAGTCAATCGAAATGCCCAGCTTGTTGGAATTCAGCATGGCCTGCGGCACGGACCCGCCGGAAACCATCGTCCGGCGGCGCAGAGATTCGCCCCCCGGCGGTTCAATCTTGATGACGGTGGCGCCCGCCATCGCCATCAAGAAGGAACAATAGGGCGCCTGATATATCTGCCCGAGATCGAGAACAAGAATCCCATCCAGCGGGCGATGCGGTTCCGCCATCCCGGATCAGACCTTGGAACCCAGGATGCGCCGGCCAATGGCGCTACGATGCACCTCTGACGGGCCTTCATACACGCGCATCAGGCGCACCTGCTGGTGCATCAATTGCAGGGGCAATTCCTTCGTGACACCCATGGCGCCGAAGGTCTGCATCGCCTGGTCCAGGATATCCTGCGCCATTTCCGTGCCTTCCACCTTCAGCATGGAAGCTTCCATGCGCACATCAGCGCCGGCATCAAGCTTGGCCGCCAGATCCGCCACCATCAGCTTGCAGGCATGCATGCGTGTCGCCGCTTCCGCGACCCACCATTGAATGGCCTGGCGGTCCGCAAGCCGCACGCCAAAGGTGATGCGGTTGCGCGCGTGTTCCGCCATCATGTCCAAGGCGCGACGCGTCATGCCAACGCAACGCGCGCCCATTTGCAGGCGGCGGACATTCAAGCGCAATTGCATGGGCGCATAGCCGCGGCCCAATTCGCCGAGCACTTGGGATTCCGGCACGCGGCAATCCTCAAACACCAATTCATAGGTCTTGCGCCCGCCGATCATGGAAATTTCGCGTTCAATGATGAAGCCGGGCGTGCCCTTTTCCACGATGAAGGCGGTGACACCTTCCTGGCGCTTGCCGTCACCGGTGCGCGCCATCAGGATGATGAAATCGGCGCGCGGCACATTGCTGACCCAAATCTTGCGGCCATTGATGACCCAATCATTGCCATCCTTCACCGCGCGCGTGGTCATGCCGGCGGGGTCACCGCCCGCGCCGGGTTCCGAGATCGCCATGGCAGAGCGCGCCTTGCCTTCAGCATAGGGCGCCAGATAACGCTCCCGCTGCATGGAATTGGCGACCGAAAGCATCATGTGCAGATTGGGGCTATCGGGCGGGATGACGAAGGGCACCGCAACGCGGCCCAGTTCTTCCTCCGCCGCCGCGAGTGACGTGAGGGATAGATTGGCGCCGCCGAATTCCTCCGGCACATCAAGGCCCCAAAGGCCCAATTCCTGGCAGCGCGCGAGAAGCCGCGTTTCCTCTTCCTCGGAAAGCTTATAGCCCTTGCCTTCGGCTTCGCGCTTCAGGATCGTGGGTTCAAGCGGCATCAGATCCTTGTCCACGAAGCGCGCGACAAGGTCCTGCAGCATGCGCGTTTCTTCAGTGGGGGCGAATGGCAAGGGGTTATGGTCCATGGCGGCTGTTCCTTCCTTATCAACGCCAAAGCATCACCCATGGGGCGATGCGTCAAGGCAGGAAGTTCAGAATATCGCGCTGAAGGGCAATACCGCCACGTGATCCCCAGGGGCCACCGCCGTGATGTCTTCCCCCAATTCCGCAAAGGCATCGGATTGCGTCAGCGATGTCAGCAAGCCCGCCCCTTCACGCGCAAATTTGCGCGCACGCGGCAGGCCACCCGTGGCATGCAGGCTGATGCGCACATATTCGCGCCGCCCGGCCTTTTTGCGGTAGGTGAAGTCAGCCTCTGCCACAAAGCGCGGCAGGGCTTCGGGCAAAGCCCCCGCAAGGCGCAGCACCAAGGGCCGCGCCAGATGCAGAAACGTCACCACCGCCGCCACTGGATTGCCGGGCAGGCCGAGCACGGGCGTGCCGCGCACCAACCCCATCGCTGCCGGGCGGCCTGGCTTTACCGCCAGGCGCCAGAACACCAGCCGCCCACCGGCTTCAATGGCGGCGCGCACATGGTCTTCCTCACCGGTTGAAACGCCGCCGCTGGTCAGCAGCAGATCATGGCTTGCGGCGGCATCATGCAGGGCCGCTTCTGTCGCGGCGCGGTCATCGGGCAGGATGCCAAGATCATGCGCCTCCACCGGCAGCGCGGCCAGCAGCGCCAGCAGCGTGAAGCGGTTGCTGTCATAGCTCTGCGCGGGGCCGAGTGCGTCACCGGGGCTCGCCAATTCATCGCCGGTTGAGAACACGCCAACCTTGAGCCGCGGGCGCACTGCAAGCCGCGCCTGCCCCAAGGCCGCCGCCAAGCCGATCTCTGCCGGGCCAAGCCTTTTGCCCTCAGGCAGGGCAAGCGCGCCGGCGGCGATATCCTCACCGGCAAGCCGCGCATTGGCCCCAAGCTTCAAGCCGGGGGGGATGAAAATCGCCGCACCCTCGCGCCGGACATCTTCCTGCATGACGGCGGTATCAGCGCCTTGCGGCATGGGGGCGCCGGTGAAGACCCGCATCGCCTCACCGGGCGCCACGGCGCGCGACGGGGCTTGCCCGGCGGCGATACGGCCAACTTCGGTCAAGGCGGTCTCGGCGCCAGGGGTCAAATCAGCATGGCGAAAGGCCCAGCCATCCACGGCAGCGTTGAAAAAGGGCGGCAGGGGCAAGGGCGCCAGCAGGGGGGCGGCCAGCACGCGCCCGCGCGCGGCGGGTAGCGCCACCATCTCAGCGCCTGTGGCGGGCGGAATGCGTTCCAGGATCAGCGCCTGGGCTTCCTCAACCGCCATCAGCGCACCGCCAAAGGCGAAGCAATCATCCGAAAGCTGCGCCATTACCCCTCCGTCCAGGGAATATCCTTGATCTCTCGTGCGTGCGCCAGCACCATATCGGCGATGGCCTCTACCTCATCCAAACCAGCGCGGGGCAGATCATAAGGGGGCGGCGTGTCGGATGCCACTGCGACAATGCCGGGCATATCCGGGTGCATCCAGGGCTTGGCATTGGCGGCGCGATGCACTTCCAGCTTGGGATGCGCATCCCGCTTGAAGCCTTCCACAATCACCAGATCAACCGCATCCATGCGCGCCAGCAATTCCGGCAGGCGTGGTTCGGCAGCGCTGCGCAATTCCGTCATCAGCGCCCAGCGCGCGCCGGACGCCACCATCACCTGCTGCGCGCCGGCCTGCCGGTGCTGCCAGGAATCCTTGCCCGGCACATCCACATCAAAGCGATGATGCGCATGTTTAAGCGTAGAAACGCCAATCCCCCGCCCAATCAGGCAGGGGATCAGTTTCACCATCAAGGTGGTTTTGCCGGCCCCGCTCCAGCCGGCGAGGCCGATCACGCGCATGATCGGCTTAGTCTGCGCCGGAGGCTTTGGCACCGGGCGGCGCTTCCGCCGCGCGGCCCTTGGCCATTTCCTCCTGCACCCAAAGCGGGTGGTGCTGCTTGGCCCAGTTCAAATCCACCTGGCCCGAGCCCATGGCATCAAAGGCGCCATCCATGCCGACAGAGCCAATATAGATATGCGCAAGCAAGGCAGCGATCATCAGCACCGACAGCAGGCTATGGATGATGTGGCTCAGCTGCATCCCGGCGATATCGGTGAAGACGAAGGGGAAAACCAGCAGATAGCCGGAAACTGCCACCACCGCACCCCCCAGCACCGTAATCCAGAACACCATCTTCTGCCCGCCATTGAAGCGGCCAGCTTCCGGATGCTTATTGCCGATCAGGCCGCCACCCGCCTTGAACCAGGCGATGTCGCGCGCATTCGGGATATTGTCCTTCACCCAGATCAGCAGCATCACCACCAGGCCCAGCGTGAAGGGGAAGGCCAGGAAGTTATGCGCGTATTTGCCCCATTGGCTGATGGCGGTGAAGGCTTCCGGCCCCACGATGGGTAACAGAATATGCCGCCCGAAAGTCAGGTTCAGCCCCGACAGGCCCAGGATGATGAAGGTGGAAGCCACCATCCAATGATTGGCGCGTTCCAGCGTATTGAAACGCTGGATGGTGCGCCCTGAAGGCCCGCCCTCGATCGGGATGCGACCCTTGGTCAGGCGGAACACCAGCAGCAGCCCCAGCATACCCACCACGGCGATCCCGCCCACCCAGGCAAGCGTGATATTGTGGAATTCGCGCCATTCGCGCCCTTCGGGCTGGATCAGCGTGGCCAGCTTTTCATCCGGGATGGTGATGCGGCCCTGAATCTGGTTGCCACGCAGCAGCGCCTGCACTTCCATTTCTTCGGCCATGGAAGGGGCGCGCGGCGCGGTTTGCGCCATTGCGGGTGCCGCCGCGCCGATCAGCAGCGCGGCCAGCAGGCCAAGGATGCGGAGTTTCATGATGCGCCCGCCCTTCAGATCGCAACGGTTTCGCGATAG
>JADCEV010000021.1 GCA_020249865.1 Roseomonas sp.
GCCTCCAACCCCGAATTTTTGCGCGAAGGCAGCGCGATTGGCGATTTCATGCGCCCGGATCGCGTGGTGATCGGCACCGAGGATGAACAGGGCCTGGCGGCGCTGAAGCGGCTCTATCGTCCGCTTTATCTGATTGAAACGCCGGTGCTGGCCACCAGCCTTGAAACCGCAGAGCTGATCAAATACGCGGCCAATGCTTTCCTGGCGACCAAGATCACCTTCATCAATGAAATCGCTGATCTCTGCGAGAAGGTTGGCGCCGATGTGCATGATGTGGCGCGCGGCATGGGCCTTGATGGACGGATCGGGCGGAAATTCCTCCATCCCGGTCCGGGCTATGGCGGTTCCTGCTTCCCCAAGGATACGCTCGCTTTGGCGCATACCGCGCAGGATGCCGGCGCGCCGCTGAAGTTGGTGGAAGCGACCATTGCGGTGAATGAGGCGCGCAAGGCGCAAATGGCGGATCGCATTCTGGCAGCACTCGGGCCGAACCCGGCGGGGAAGACGGTTGCGGTGCTCGGCCTGACCTTCAAGCCGGAAACTGATGACATGCGCGATGCGCCATCACTCGTGATCCTGCCCAAGCTGGCGGCGGCGGGGGTAGCACTGCGCGCCTTTGACCCGCAGCCTGGGCATGCGCGGCAGGTGCTGCCCCAGGCGGTGCATTATGCCGATAGCCCGCTGGATGCGGCAGCGGGGGCGGATGCGCTGGTGGTGCTGACGGAATGGAATGAATTCCGGGCGCTGGCGCCGGATCGCCTGAAATCCGCCATGAAGGGCAGTATTGTGCTCGACCTTCGCAATATCTGGGACCCGGCGGCGATGCGCGCTGCCGGCTTTACCTATTCATCCATTGGCCGCCCCTGAGAGCCCTGATCATGACCGGATTCAATCATCGCTTCGACCCCACCGTGCTGCGCGAATATGATATTCGCGGCATTGTTGGCAAAACCTTGAACCCGGAAGATGCCTACGCCATTGGCCGCTGCTTCGGCAGTATTGTCAGCCGAGGCGGCGGTACGCGGGTCGCGGTTGGTTATGATGGCCGGCTGCATTCGCCTGAGATGGAAGCGCAATTGGTCGCGGGCCTGCGCGCCTGCGGCTTGGAAGTGGTGCGGATTGGGCTTTGCGCGACACCGATGCTCTATTTCGCGGCCTATGCCTTGGAAGCGGATGGCGCGGCGATGGTGACTGGCAGCCATAACCCGCCCGACTACAACGGCTTCAAGATGATGATCGGCAAGAAGCCCTTTTACGGCGCGCAGATCCAGCAGATTGGCCGCATGGCCGCTGAAGGCGATGTGGTGCCGGAAGCCGCCGGCAGTGACCGCGCCGTTGATATCGCAACGCGCTACGCGGATCGCGTCTTGCAGGATTGGGATGGCGGGGACCGCGCGCTGAAAGTGGTGTGGGATCCCGGCAATGGCTCGGCCGGGCCGATAGTGAAGGCTTTGGCGGCGCGGCTGCCGGGGCATCACATGGTGATCAATGCCGATGTGGATGGGCGCTTCCCGAACCATCACCCCGACCCGACCGTGCCGAAAAATCTCGAGCAATTGATTGCCGCTGTAGCGCGCGAAGGCGCTGATCTTGGCATTGCCTTTGATGGCGATGGGGACCGCATCGGCATTGTTGATAATGAAGGCCATGTGCTGTTTGGCGACCAGTTGATGATTGTGCTGGCGCGCGATGTGCTGAAAGCGAAGCCTGGGGCGACCATCATCGCCGATGTGAAGGCAAGCCAAGTGCTGTTCGATGAAATCGCCAAGGCAGGCGGGCAGCCTTTGATGTGGAAAACCGGGCATTCGCTGATCAAGGCGAAAATGGCGGAAACGGGCAGCCCGCTGGCAGGAGAAATGTCCGGCCATATCTTCTTTGCCGATAAATGGTACGGCTTTGATGATGCGCCTTATTCAGCCGTGCGGCTGCTGGGTATTGTGGCGCGGCTGGCCGGCCCGCTTTCCGAATTGCGCGCTGCATTGCCGCAAGTGATCAATACGCCCGAATTGCGCTTTGACTGCACGGAAGCGCGTAAATTCGAAGTGGTGCGCGAAGTGAAGGAACGGCTCGCCGCCGCGGGCGCCAAGGTACAGGATGTTGATGGCGTGCGCGTGCTGACCGATGATGGCTGGTGGCTGCTGCGCGCTTCCAATACCCAGGCGGTGCTGGTCGCGCGGGTTGAAGCTTCCAGCGAGGCCGGGCTTGAACGGCTGAAGGCCGATCTGGCGCACCAGATCACGGCCAGTGGCCTGGCGGTGCCGGATTTCTCCGGCGCCAATGCGGGGCATTGAGGGGGGCGCCGGTTCGGGTTACGGTTCCTTTACATTGCAAAAGGGAAGGAACCGGGGATGAAACTCAATCGTCGTCAGGTCTTGATTGCGGGCGCTATGCTGGCGGCGCCGGCCACGCTCCGAGCACAGGATTTTCCAACGCGGCCCATTCGCATCATCGTGCCCTTCCCCGCCGGTGGCACCACGGATTTGCTTGCGCGGCTTTTTGCGCAGCGCATGACGGAAACGCTTGGCCAATCCGTGGTGGTGGAAAATCGCGGCGGCGGCGGTGGTTCGATCGGTGCTGACGTCGTCGCGAAGGCAGCGCCCGATGGCTATACGCTGTTGATGCACAACATCACCTTCCCGACCACCACGGCAGCGATGACGCTGGCGGGACGCCCACCGCATGACATTGAACGCGATTTCGCGCCGCTATCGCTCGGCGCCAATGTTCCGCTGGTGATCCTGGCCAATCCCACCGTGCCAGTCACTGATTTGCGGGGCTTTATTGGTTGGGCCAAGGCGCAATCATCGCCGCCCTTTTATGGCTCCACCGGGCCTGGTTCATTCATGAATATGGTTGGCGAAGTGCTGAAGCGCGAAGCCGGCATTGCCATGGAACATGTACCCTTCCGTGGTGCAGCGCCGATGATCCAGGAATTGATTGCGGGGCGTGTGCAATTCGGCGGCGATCAAATCTCCACCTGCTTTGGCCATGTGCGGGCTGGCGCGCTGAAGGGGCTGGCCACCACGGCTTCCAAGCGCGCCAAGGTGCTGCCCGATGTGCCGACCGTGCGCGAACAGGGTTTTGCATCACTGGAATTGGAAGGCTGGAACGGCTTCTTCGCGCCGGCGCGCACGCCAGCACCGATTATGGCGCGGCTGCAGCGCGAAATCGCCGCCGCCGCGGCGCAACCCGAATTCATCCGCCGCTGTGATGAGGTGGGGGCGGAAGCGGTTGGTTCCGATTCCGAAAGCTTCGGCGCCATGGTGCGCGCTCAGGCCGCGAAGATCCGCGAGCTGGTGGCGAGTGTGCAGTTAAAGCCGGAGTGAGAATGCCGATGAGCGAATCCAGCCTGATTGCCACACGTGAAGGTGCGGCCGGCACCATTCTGATGAACCGGCCCAAGGCGCTGAATGCGCTCAATCAGGATATGATCCGGGGCTTCGCGGCGGCCATACGCGATTGGCGCCATGATCCGGCAGTGAAGCTTGTGCTGCTGGAAGGTGCCGGCGGGCGGGCTTTTTGCGCGGGCGGTGATGTACGCGCTGTGCGTGCTTTTGCGGTTGCCGGTGATCGTGCGGCGGTGGAGGCATTTTTCTCGGAAGAATACACGGTGAATGCCGGCATCGCGGATTTCGGCAAGCCCTGGGTCAGCCTGATTGATGGTGTTTGCATGGGCGGTGGCATTGGCGTTTCGGTGCATGGGTCCCACCGCATCGTCACCAACCACGCCATGTTCGCCATGCCGGAAACCGCGATTGCGCTATTCCCGGATGTCGGCACGTCCTTCGCGCTGCCGCGCCTGCCGGGCGCGCTTGGCATGTGGCTGGCGCTGACCGGCGCGCGGCTGAATGGTGCCGATGCGGTACATGCTGGCCTCGCCACGCATTTCACAACGCGTGAGGCGCTGCCGGCGTTGCGCGCTGCGCTGATCGCGGGCGATATCGGCGCGGTAGCGCGGTTTTGCGAAGCGGCGCCAGAGGCAAGCTTCGCGCCGCATCGCGCGGCGATTGATCGCTGCTTTGGGGCGGGGTCCATCCCGGCGATTCTGGCCGCGCTGGAAGCGGAAGGCACGGATTGGGCGCGCGAACAGCTTGGCATCTTGCATCACGCCTCACCAACATCGCTGTTCGTGACGCATGAATTGCTGACGCGCGGCGCCAAGCGTGACCTGGCTGGGTGCCTCTCGATGGAATTGGCGCTGACGCGCGTGGTGGTGAATGACCACCCGGATTTCCGCGAAGGCGTGCGCGCCGTGCTGGTGGATAAGGACCACAAGCCGCAATGGCAGCCCGCCAGCATCACCGCCATTGATCAGGCGGCGATCCGGGCGATGTTCACGGCTTGATCAGCGCCCGATCAGTACCAGCACCACGCCCGCTACCACCGCAAGCGCACCGATAATATCGCTGCGCTTCATCTTTTCCTTCAGGAAGAATTTGCTGAACAGCAGCGTGAACAGAATCTCCACCTGACCTACCGCGCGCACCAGCGCAACCGGGGCGAGTGCAAAGCCCGTGAACCAGCAGGCGGAACCGCAAGCCGAAAGCGCGCCCACCTGCGCGGAGGATCGCCAAGTGGAAAATACCGCGCGGATGCTTTCACGTTCGCGCAGCACCAGCCAGCCGCCCTGCATGATGGTCTGCATGATATTGATGACCACCAGGGTTTCGAGCGCACGCAGCACCACATCCGGCCCCTGCAATTCCTGCGTTGCCGCGCGGATGGCGAGTGCGCAAAGCGCGAAGGCGAAACCAGCCCCCAGGCCGCAGAGTGCGGCGGGCTGCACCGTCGCGCGCAGCATTTCCCCGACTGAACTGACCCGCCCCGCGAGCGAAAGATAAAGCGTGCCGCCGACTGAGACCGCAATGCCCGCCCAGGCGAGCGGCTCGAAATTCTCACCCAGCAGCAAAAGCGCAAGAAAGGCCGCCTGTACCGCTTCCGTCTTGGCGTAGGCGGTGCCGACGGCAAATCCGCGATGCGCGAAGGACATGATCAAAAGATTGGTGCCGATGATCTGCCCAAGCCCGCCGAGGGCCGCATAAAGGAAGAACATCGGTGTCGGCGCAGATAGAGCGCCACCAAAGATCAGCAGATAAAGCCCAACCAGCGCCATGCCGACCGGCACGCCGTAAAGATAGCGCACCACGGCAGCGGCATTGACTGAAAGCTGCCCGCGCAGCCTTTGCTGCAAGGCGGTGCGCCAGGTTTGAAACAGCGCGGCGGTAATGGTGGCGGCAACCCAAAGCGGCATCAGCCGAGCCTCGGGTCCAGCCAGGGCTGCGCCATGGGCTGCCAGGGTGAAAGCCGCGCGCTGGCTTCATCCAATTGCACACCCAGCCCGGGCGCTTGCGGCAGGCTGGCGCTGCCGTGTTGAAAGCGCAGATCGTGGCCGGTGATCATGGTGAAGAAACGCTCCGTTTCGCCAAATTGCACTTCCAACGGCAAAAGATTTGGTAGTGTCGCGCAAAGATGCACGGAATGGGCATGGCAGATCGGGCCTGTTGGATTATGCGGCGCAATCTCAATCCCCGCAGTATGGGCAAGGGCGGCGATGCGCCGAATTTCCTCATGCCCGCCGGCATATTTGATGTCCGGCATCAGCACATCATAGCAGCCGGCTTCGATAATGCGCCGATAGGCGCCAAGCCCGGCGAGCGTTTCCGCGCCCGCGAGGCGCATGCCGCGATCATTCGCCATGCCGCGTAGCCGCGCGATGGCAGCGTGATTTGCCTCGGCCACCGGGCATTCCAACCAGAACAGGTTGAAGGGCGCGACATCGCGGATAAGCGCCGCCGCGCCACCAGGGGAAAAGCGCCAATGCGCATCCACCATGACGGCAATTGCATTGCCGACCGCGTCCCGTACTGCGGCGATGCGCGCCAAACCTTCCGCATAGGCGGCGCGTTGTGATGCTTCCGCCGCATCTTCCCAGACCATGGGCTCAAAAGGCGCGAGCTTCACGGCGCGAAACCCGGCAGCCACAGCGCGCTTGGCGGCATCAGCAAAACCTGCGGGCGTGCGTGGTGAGGCGCCGCGATTGATATTGGCATAAAGCGGCACGCTTTCACGCAAAGCGCCGCCGAGCATGGCGTGGATGGGCAGGCCCGCTTCCTGCCCCGCCACGTCCCAAAGCGCCTGTTCCAGCCCTGAGATGACCGTATGCGCAACAAGGCCCGCCGGCGCATGTGGCAATAACCGCGCGAGCCGATTGCGCGCCCTGGCATCCTGCCCCTTCAGCACTGCCGATAGCCGCGTAACTTCCGCTGCCAACAGCACCTCGTGATCCGAAAGCGTGATTTCGCCAATGCCAGACCGGCCATCTTCCAGGCGCAGCAATACAAAACACCAATTGGTCTTGGGCGTGACATTAAGCCCCAGAAAATCCAGCGCGGCAATGCGCATCAGCCGCGCGCCTTTCTGAGTTCAATCGCGAGCGGTGGATCATCAGTGGCAAAAGCATCCATGCCGAGATCAAGCGCCTTTTCGATTTCTGCGCGGTGATTGGCCGCCCAAACACCGGTGGTGAGGCCCGCCTTGCGTGCCGCTGTGATGAAGGCGGGGGTGACATCGCCCATGGAACATTCGCACCCGGTCACGCCAAGCGCGCGCGCTGCCGCCATGCAGGCATCCGGCCCCAGGCTTGCCAGAATGCCGCTATTCACCAGCCAAATCGCACCGGCCAGGCGCTTTTCCTGCGCTGCCGCCGCTGCCGTGCCGCCATGAAACGCGATGATGATGCTGCGCGTGAGCATGCCTTCCGCTTCCAAAACGCGCAGAACGCGCGGTAGGAAATCCGGATAGGGTTTGTGGTCGCGATCACCCTTCACTTCCACGCGCAGCAGCTTGTCGCTGGGCGCCACAAGCCGTGCTAGCGCGGCGAGTGTTGGGATGGCTTCCCCCGGCGCGCCGCGAAATCGTGCCTTGCCAAGTTCAGCGGCGCTCCGCGCCACCAAAGGCCCAGCCAAGTCGGTCATGCGTTCCAGCGTGGCATCATGATGCACCATGGGCACGCCATCGGCAGAAGGATGCACATCGCATTCGAGAACCTCCACCGGCAAGGTGAGGCTCTGGCGGAAGGCGAGCAGGCTATTCTCCGGCCAAAGATAGGCGCCGCCGCGATGGGAAATGATCTGCGCTTGCTTCATCGCCATCAACGCGCCGCGCGTTCCGCATGCTTGCCCATGGTGTTGAAGGGCGCATAGGGCGGGAATGGGCCGATCGCGATCATATCAACCTCCACCAAGGCAGGACCGGAAACCGCGAGAGCTTTTTGCAGCACTTCGGTGACGTCTTCCGCCTTGCTGATGCGGAAGAAGGGCATGCCGGCCAGGGCAGCGAGACCCTCAAGATTCGGGTTCAGAATATCATCGCCAAACAAACGCCCATCAGCGAGCGCATCCTGAATGTGACGGATCACGCCATAGCCGCGATCATTCATCACCATGGTGACCAATTCGGCCTTTTCCTGTGTGGCGGCCCACAACTCATTCATGCCGAGCGCAAAGCCACCATCACCCACCATGGCGATGGTCTTGCGCCCGCCAGCACCAAGCGCGGCGCCAATGCCAAGCGCGAGCCCAGGACCAATCGCCGCACCCACCGGATGCACAGCATTGCGCGGGTCATAAATCGGGAAAATGCGATTGCCCCAGGTGGAGTTTGAAATGGTGATGTCACGCACCCAAACGCCATCACGCGGCAGCGCAGCGCGCACCGCATCCGGAAAGCCCTGATAAGGGCCGAGTGTTTCGCGATATTCCTGCCCGGCGCGGGATTTCAACGCAGCGAAATCCGCCGCGAAACCCGGATCAACCGACATCTTGCCTGCCAGCCGATCCGCAAGCGCCGCCATGGTCAAAGCCGCATCGCCATGCAGAAACAGGGAAGAAGCATAGCCGCGCCCATTGGCCGCCGCATCGCCATCAACGCGGATCAGCGTCTGCGGCAGCTTCATGTTGAAATCCATCGTCTCATGCCCGCGCAGCCGCGAACCCACGACCAGCATGGCATCCACCGAGCCATAAAATTCTTGCACGCGCGGCGATCCATTGCCATGCAACGCACCGAGCGTCATGGGATGATCTTCCGGAATAATGCCGCGCCCATTCCAGGAAGAGACAACGCCAAAGCCAAGCGCCATCAGCCGCGCCGCTTCCGCCCCCGCCTGCTTGGCGCCATTGCCAAGCCACAACATCGGGCGTTTGGTCTTGGAGAGAATCGCCACCGCCTCATCCAATTCCGCTGGATTGGGCGGCAGCGGCGCGGTGATGGGCAGCACCAGCGCATCCAGCCCCGCGGGCCGAGGGATCGGCGTGCGTTGCAAATCAATCGGGATTTCAACCGAAACAGGGCCGCGCGGCGCGGAGAGCGCTTCCGCCGCTGCGCGCACCAGCACGCCAAAGGCTTCACCGGCACTGCGCACACGATAGGCGGCCTTACAGACAGCGGCGAGCGCCTGTGTTTGTCCCGGTACGTCATGCACCGTGCCGACATCACGATCAATGAACCGCGTTGCGGTTTGCCCGGTAATATGCAGCACGGGGCTGCCGGCGAAGCGCGCTTCCACCAGGCCGGGAATGGCATTCGCCATGCCTGGCCCCGTGCTGGTGAAAATCACGCCCAAATGGCCGGTAACGCGCGCATAGGCATCGGCCATATGCGCGCCGCCCATCTCTCCGCGCGCCTTTACATAGCGCAGGCGATTGCGCTGGCCGATTGCATCCAGCATGGGAATATTATGCACGGACACAATACCGAAGACGGTCGAAACACCGATCTGCGGCAGGAATTCCGCCACCAGATCAGCGACGGTGTATTTTTCGGCCATGGCGCAGCCCTCCCTAATTTTTTGTTTTAGAAACCGACGAGATCACCACCCTTGAGCTTCAGCATTTCGCGTGCTTCCGCAGGTGTGGCGATTTCCAGGCTGAGTTCTTCCAGGATGCGGCGTATTTTGGCGACTTGTTCGGCATTGGATTTCGCCTGCTGGCCCTTGCCGAGCCAAAGGCTATCTTCCAGCCCAAC
>JADCEV010000022.1 GCA_020249865.1 Roseomonas sp.
ACTTCCACCGCCGCATCACCAGGCAGTGACGGCACACCAATGGTGGTCCGTGCATGGCGGCCGACATCGCCAAACACTTCTACCGCCAGATCGGAAGCGCCATTCATCACCAAAGCGTGCTGCGTGAATTCAGCCGGTGCCGCAATGAAGCCACCAAGCCGCACCACGCGCGTCACGTTATCCAAATCACCGGCAGCGGCCTTCAATTGCGCCAGCAGATTGATGAAGCAAAGCCGCGCCGCTTCGCGCCCCACGTCGATGGAAACGCCCGCACCCAGCTTGCCGGTATAGGCAATCTTGCCATCACGCACCGGCACCTGGCCGGAAATAACCACCAGCTTGCCGCTGATATTGAAAGGAATGTAATTCGCAATCGGTGCCGCGGGTATGGGCAATACAATGCCAAGGGCAGCGAGCTTCGCTTCGATTTTACCGGCCATGATCCTGTTCCTTCTTAAGCGCCAATCACGCCGCCGGGCGCAATTGGCGGCGCATGCGCGGTGAAGGATGCGCCGGCAATTCCAGGGGAAGCAAGGGCAGCACCGCCGCGCGTGGTTGCAGCGTTTCTTCTTCCACCGGATCCGGCAAATCCTCGCGCCCCAGATAATCGCGCGCGAGCCGCCGGAAGGCCCAATCCAGCACGGAAGTCGCGCGGCGAATGCCCGCATCGCCTTCCACCGCGCCGCCATGGCCGGGCGCATAGGCATAGGCATTGACGAAGCTCGCCAAGGGCACGCCCTGCGCCAGGCCAAGTGATACGGCCTGCGCCAGCGCCTCCATCAGGGCGCGAGTCATCGCCGCTTCGCGCGGGAGGGAGAAGGAAACCTCCCGCAAATGGCCGCGATCATCTTCAACGGCGCGGAGTGCCACGCGGCTGCCCGCGATGGAAACGCGCCAGCAGCGGCTGATCGGCGCATGGATCGGCCGTGGCGCAGCGCGGCGCGCTTCCGGCAGATGGGCCGGTGCCGGCATGGCGGGTGGCGGCGCATCCAGGAACGGCAGTACCGCCGCTTCCATGGCGCGCCGGGCCTGAGGCGTCACCGGCGCCAGCAACCAAGCGGCATCAACGCCCGCGCGTTCAGAAGCGCGGGTTGGCACTTGCGTCACGCGCCCATCCTCGCCACGCGCCGGGCGGCTGGCGCCTGGTGCGGGCGCAATGCCGGCAGTTTCCGCACCCAGCAAGGCTTCCACCGCATCGGCGGGGGCAAGGGCAATGCAGCCGCGATGGCGAAGCCCGGGCGAAGCCGCTGCCGCCGCCAAGGCCGCACGCGCGGCCTTGGCGAGACCTGGAATGGCGGTTTCCTCGGGCGGGGTTGGGCAGATCAGCGCCACCGCATGGCGCGGGCCAAAACGGGTGGCGAGCCGGCCAGATTCCGCCTCGGCCGCGCCGCGCGTCAGACCGGCAATGGCTGCGGCAACATCGCGTGCTTCGTTACTGTCATAGCCAAGGCCGAAACCGGCCAGCAGCCCGGCCAGATCAGCAAAGCCAAGCCGCAGGCTTTCCGCCTTGCCATGGCCCCAAATATCCAGGGTTTGCACCGCAAGCGCACAGGCCGCGCGATAGGCCGGCGCGTCAAACCCCCCTGCCCCATCCAGAAAGGCCGGCAGGTTGAGCACAAAACGCCCCTCACCCCGCGCATCGCGCCAGATCTCGGCCCCAGGCGCGCCGCGCCGGGCGAGGATCAGGGCGCGCAGCCCGGCAGCCAAGCTTTCCGCCGCATCGGCGCCATCCAGCAGGCCAAGGCGCCGCCCGCGCAGCGTCAGGCGTTGAATCCAGGCCTCTGCCACGCTTGGCAGCGTGGCCGGGCCACTCCCCGGGGCGAGCGCGGCCAGCGCCTCCCCGGCTTCATCTTCCCAAGGCGCGGGAATGGCGACAGCGCGCGGCTGCGAATCAGGATCCGCCCCCGCCTTCAGGCGCCGCAGCGCAACCCCAGCCCAGATGGTTCCGACTATTCCAGCCATGAGGCTATGCTAGGCGCGACTCGAAAGCCTGGGAAGGCGTATTTAGTGGTTTTTCGGGTGTAGACCCACAATATCCTGTGGATAGCTTGGCCAGCGCTTTGCTTTTGCGCGCCCCGCGCGGCTGTGCGATGATACGCCACGTTTCGCTTGCACCGGGAAGCCGCCATGCAGTTGCTCACTACCTTCATGATCCGCCTGACCAGCCGTCAGGTTGGCAAGGACCGCTTCGGCAATACCTATTGGGAAGCGCGCAGCCGGCGCGATTCCTATGGCAGGCCCATGCGCCGTGTGCTGTTTGCGAAGGAAGTACAGGCCTCTGCCGTACCGCCGGAATGGTGGGGCTGGCTGCATCACACCACGGAACAACCCCTGCCAGAGGACGCGCCGCGCCGCCCCTGGCAAAAGGAACACCGCCCGAATATGACCGGCACGCCGGAAGCCTGGCGCCCGGTGAACCCGGCGGCGAGCCGCGGCGGCGATTACGAAGCCTGGACGCCGGGGCGCTAAAGGCCGTCCCGACCATGCAAAAGCGCTCAATCGCAGAAATCCTGACCGGTCTTGTGGTGCTGGCCGTTGCGGCCAGCTTCCTTGGCTATGCTGTCACCAGCACGGGGCGCAGCTTTTCCGGCCCCGGCATGAACCTGACCGCGAAATTCGATCGTATTGATGGGTTGGGTCAGGGTGCCGATGTGCGCATTGCCGGCGTGAAGGTCGGGCAGGTAGTCGCACAGCGCATTGACCCGGAAAGTTTCCTTGCCGTGCTGACACTCCGCGTTGATGCCGGGCTCAAGCTGCCGCATGACACCTCGGCCGAGATTTCGAGCGAAGGCTTGCTCGGCGGCAAATATGTCGCGCTGGTGCCGGGCGGCGATACGCGCATCCTGCGCGAAGGAAATGAGATCACCATCACGCAAAGTGCCATCAATCTGGAAAGCCTGTTGGGGCGCTTCATATTCTCGGCGGGTGAGAGCAATCAGCGCGGCAACCCGGAAAACGCGCCGGCCGCGCCGCGATGAAGCCGCTGCCCAAGCTGCCAGTCGCCTGGCCTGGGGCTGATGGCAAGCCTGTGTCCTGCAATGAAAAGCTGAAGATGCTGGCGGAAAACCACAAGGAAGCCGCGACGGTATTGCGCGATGTGTTTGAAGATGCCGTGCTGATGGGCGTGGATGAGGCCGCGATGCGCGCGATTTTGCAGGACATGATCGCAACCTTGCCCAGCCCGAAGCGGGGCGCATGAAGCGGCTTTTGGCTTTCGCGCTGTTTTGCCTGCCCGGATTGGCGCAAGCGCAGGAATGGGTGCCTCGGCAACAGGCGCGTATTCAGGCTTTGGATAAGGTGACGGCGCGCGTGACCGTGCTGGAAGGCCGCGTTGGGGAAAGCCTGAGTTTCGGCACGCTTACCATCCGCATCGGCGCCTGCCATGCGCGCCCACCAACCGAGGTGCCCGATTCCGCCGCCTGGTTTGAAATGACCGATAGCCGCGCGCCGCAGGGCAGCCCGCCCGTGTTTCGCGGCTGGATGTTCGCCGATGCCCCGGGCGTGAATATGCTGGAACACCCTGTCTATGACGTGCGGATCTTGAACTGCCGTTAGGCCACCTTTCTGAAACCCGCTTGGCGCCTTATATTAGCGTCTGCTTTGGGAAGGCCCCGCCATGTCCTCTGCCAGCATCCGCCCGTTTTTTGATGAGGCCACCAATACGGTCAGTTATCTGGTCTTCGACCCTGAAACCCGCCAAGGCTCGGTGATTGATCCTGTGCTGGATTGGGACCATCGCAGTGGGGAAGCGGATACGCGTTCCGCAGACCGGCTGATTGAAGCGGCCCGGCAGGAAGGGGTCACAATTGCGCTGATCCTGGAAACCCATGCCCATGCGGATCATCTGACCGCAGCACCTTATATCAAGCAGCGTTGCGGCGGGCAGATTGCCATTGGCGAACACATCAAGGATGTGCAGCGCATCTTTCGCCCGGTCTTCGCCGCTGATGACGTAAAGCCCGAAGGTGGCGATTTCGATTTGCTGTTGCGCGATGGGCAGCGCCTGAAGCTTGGCACCCTGGAGATTGAGGTGATCCACACGCCAGGCCATACGCCGGCCTGTGTCTGTTACCGCATTGGCGATGATGTTTTCGTGGGCGATACGCTGTTCATGCATGATTACGGCACGGCGCGCGCCGATTTTCCGGGCGGCGATGCGCGGGCCCTGTTTCGGTCCATCAAGCGCCTGCTGGCCTTGCCGCCAGAGACCCGGCTTTGGATGTGCCATGACTATAAGGCGCCGGGGCGCGATGATTACGCCTGGCAAAGCACGGTGGTCGAACAGCGCGCGCATAACCCGCATGTGAAGGATGGCGTGACCGAGGATGAATTCGTCGCTTTCCGTCAGGCACGCGATGCGAAGCTGGCGGCGCCCACGCTGCTGCTGCCCTCGATCCAGGTAAATATCCGCGCCGGGCGCTTCCCGGAGGCTGAGAGCAATGGCGTGCGCTATCTGAAGATACCGGTGAAGGCGCGCGCTGGGCTTGCGTAAAACTTTGGCTTGTGGGGGCCTTAGCCGTTATGCTTGGTGGTAAATGCAAAACGAATACTGGGAGTGAAACGCAAATGATCAGACGGTTTTTCCTTGCGGCTGCCATGGGCCTGGTTCTGGCCGCGCCGGCCATTGCCCAGGGCCTGCCCGATCGGCCCATCACGCTGGTGAGCGGCTTTGCACCCGGCGGTTCCACCGACATCACCGCGCGCCTGCTGGCGGAACGCATGCAGGCACATATGGGGGTCAATGCGCGCGTGGTGGTGGAAAACCGTCCCGGCGCTTCCGGGACTGTCGCGGCGGAATGGCTGCGTCGGCAGCCCGCCGATGGCACGGTGCTGATGTTGAATGAGGCATCATCCCACGGTCTGATCCCCGCCGCCATGCAGGGCGGCACACGTTATGACCCGATTGCCGATTTCACCCATATCGCGATTGCCGCGAATGGTCCCTTGATCCTGGTATCAGCGCCGAATTTCCCGGCCGGCTCAGCGGCTGAGGCAGTGGCGAAGTTGCGCGCCGGCCCGCAGGACAATATGCCCTATGCGTCCTCCGGTGTTGGATCCATGCCGCATTTCGCGGCCGAAGCGGTGGCGGTTTCGCTGATGCTCGGTGGCAAATTCTCTCATGTGCCGTATCGGTCCGGGGGCCTGATGGTGGAATCCATCGCGCGCGGGGAAACGGCTTGGGGAGTCGCGGTGCTGGCCTCAGCCGCCGCACAGGTACGTGACAATCGCGTGCGCGGTATTGCGATTACGGGCCTTGAGCGCTTCCCGGCCTTCCCGGATATCCCGACGCTCGCAGAGTCCGGCATGCCCGGTTTTGACATTGGCAATTGGTTTGCGGTGGTTGGGCCGCCGCGCATGCCGGAAGGGACCGTCACAGCGCTGAACCGTGCCATCAATGCCGCGCTGGTTGATCCGCAACTGCGTGAGCGTTTCCTGATTGCTGGGATTTCGCCTTGGACGCGGCCGAATACACCCGCCGATGCGCGTGCCTTTTTTCAGGCGGAGCTTGTGAAATTCAAGGGCGTTGTCGAACGCACCGGCGTGAAGATGGAACAGTGATAAGGGCGGGCGCCTGAGGGATTTTCAGACGCCCCCTTCATTTCAATCCTTCGGCGGCAGATGGAGCGCCACGACCTCTCCCCCCTGCCCCGCCACTTCCGGAAAGCGCCGCCGCACATCCGGGTCATGCCCTGGAATGACTCGGCTATCATCGCCACCCGCGAGCTTCTTCGCCGCGCGCCAGCCAGCTGCCATTGCGCCCAGATCGAAAATGATCGGGAAGGGATTGCCGCTCAGCGCATTGGCATAAAAATGCATGGCGTCTGAGGCCAGCACCACAGGCCCGCGCGCGGTTTGCACGCGCACCACCTGAAGCCCATCCGAATGTCCGCCAACGCGATGGACAGAAACACCCGGTGCCACTTCGCCATCGCCATCATGAAACGCCACGCGATCGGCATAAAGCGCCTTCACCATGGCGACCACATGCGCGGCTTCAAAAGGCAGGCGAATGGCATGTACGCACATGTGCCGGCCAGTCGCGAAATGCATTTCGCGTTCCTGCAAATGGAATTTCGCACCGGGGAACATGCCGAGCGACCCCGCGTGATCATAATGCAAATGCGTGATGATCACATCGGATACCTTGGCGGCGTCCGTGCCCATGGCCTTCAGGCTATCGCGCACATTACGCGCGATGGTGCGGCCACGCGCGGCGGCGGTTTCCTCATCGAAACCGGTATCCACCACAATTTCCCGCCCATCCGGCGCGCGCAGCAACCAGATGAAGTAATCAAGCGGCATGGCTTCATGCGCGTCAGGCACGGGCAGTAGGAAATTCGTCTGCGCCGTGCGTTCATGCCGCCCGTAACGGATGGCATAGGCTTCCCAATTCATGATTCCTTGTTCCCCCCAAGCACCGTGCCGGTCATTTGTTCCAGCATTTTCGCAAGCGCGGTGTGATCAACCCCCGGGCCAAGCGATGTTGATGCGGCAAGCCACATTTCCCGACAAAGAGCGGAAAATGGCGCAGGCGTCGTGGTTTCCCGCCCAACTTCGAGGGCGATGGACAGATCCTTCACCATCAGATCAAGCCCGAACCCCGCATCGAAGCGACGGGACAGCACGTATTCCTTGAACTTCTTCTGCGTGGAATTGTTCATGCCCGAAGAAGCATTCAGCACATCCACCATCGTCGTCGGGTCAAGCCCGAAGCGCTGGCCGATCAGCAAGGCTTCAACACCGATCAGATAGCCACCGGCCGAGACCAGATTATTCAGCGCCTTCATCGCCTGCCCGGCGCCGATATCGCCGCAGCGATAGATGGATGTGCCCATCGCCTTCAGCACGGGCTCTGCGCGATCAATCTCCGCCGCCGGCCCGCCAACCATGATGGCCAATTGGCCAGTCTTGGCACGCGGCACGCCCCCCGAAACAGGGCAATCAATCATCGCCACACCATGGCCTTCCAGCATCGCCGCGATTTCGCGCGTGCGACCTGGCTGGCCAGAGGTCATGTCAATCACCAGCATCCCCGGCTTAAGCGATGGCAGCATGGCTTCCACCGCTTCACCCACCTGCTTGCTGGTCGGCACAATCATCACGACGCAATCCGCACCAGCCGCTGCTTCGGCAGGTGTTGCAGCGGCTTTCGCGCCGGTCTCGGTCGCGAAGGATGCGGCGCGGCCTGGCACCACATCACAAACCGTCACGTCAAAGCCGGCCTTCACCAGATTGGCCGCCATGGGCCAACCCATATTGCCGATGCCAGCGAAGGCGATGCGCTTCAATGCAGCAGACATCACTTCTTCCCCGGAATGGCGCCTTCGGCGATCAACACCTCATGCGCGGCCTTGAAGGCATCAAGCCCAGCGGGAATGCCGCAATAGGCGGTGGCATGCAGCAGCGTCGCCTTGATTTCATCCACCGTGATGCCGTTATTCAGCGCGCCCTTCACATGCAGCTTCACTTCCGGAATTTTGCCAAGCGCGGTCAGCATCGCAAGGTTCAGCAGCGAACGCGTCTTGCGGTCCAGCGTGGGATCGCCCCAGGCCCAGCCCCAGGCCCAGGCGGTGGTGGCGCGCTGGAAGGACATCATGAATTCATCGGCCTTGGCCATGGAAGAATCCACATATTCCGGGCCCAACACCGCACGGCGGATGGGCAAACCCTTGTCGAAAAGCGCCTGATCGTCGGACATTCTTATGCTCCTTCTGGATTGGATGGCGCAGGCTGGCGTGATGGCGCCATGCGGTCAACCGGGGGCGGTTGCGCGCCCCTCTGGGGCGGTTAGTCTGGCGCGAAACACCATAGGGAAATGCCCGCCATGCTCCGCCTGCTTGCCCTGCTCTGCCTGCTTTGCGCCGCGCCTGCTTGGGCGCAGACTGCGCCAGAAGCCTATCCCGCGCGGCCCATTCGCATGATCGTGCCCTTTGCTGCGGGTGGTTCGGCCGATCTGGTGGCGCGCATCGCCGCGCAAGGCATGTCGGAAAAGCTCGGCCAGACGATTGCGGTTGAAAATCGTGGCGGCAGCGGCGGTGTCATTGGGTCTGAGGCGGTGCTGGCGGCGCCGGCCGATGGCTATACCATCGCCTTTCATTCCATGTCCTCGGCCGTGCTGAATGCCGGGCTTTATCGCAACCTGTCCTTTGATGTGCGCCGCGCCTTCATCCCCGTATCGCTGGTGGGTACCGTGCCGAATATCGTCATCATCAATCCACGCCTGCCGGCGGCCAATCTAGCGGAATTCATCGCGCTGATCCGCGCCAATCCCGGCAAATACAGCTATGGGAGTTCCGGTGCCGGCACGATTGTGCATCTTTCCGCGCATATGCTGGCCAGCATGGCGGGCGCCGAGATGCTGCATGTGCCCTATCGCGGATCAGGCCCGGCCATGAGCGATCTTTTGGCCGGGCGCATCGACATGATGGTGGACACGCTGCCTTCCGTGATCCCTCAGGTGCGTGCGGGGCAGTTGCGCGCACT
Organism: Roseomonas sp.; assembly: GCA_020249865.1. GTDB lineage: Bacteria > Pseudomonadota > Alphaproteobacteria > Acetobacterales > Acetobacteraceae > Neoroseomonas. The sequence goes on from JADCEV010000022.1 coordinate 8,485, forward strand.
CGCCATGGGTACGCGCCAGCGCAACCCAACCTTGCCCGATGTGCCAACCGCCGAGGAAGCGGGGCTGCCCGGATACGAAAGCTATAATTGGCACGCGGTATTCGCGCCGCAGGGGACGCCAGCCGCTATTGTGGCACGGCTGGAACGCGCCGCGCGCGATGCGGTGGCGGACCCCGCCATTCGCCAAAGGCTGATTGACGTTGGCGTTGACCCGCGCGGGGCGAGTGCGGCGGAGTTGGCCACATTTTGGGATCAGCAATTGGCGTTATGGATCCCGATCATTCGCGCTTCCGGCGCGACAGCGGATTAAGGCTTACTCGGCCTTTTCCGGTTCATACCAGGGCCAGCGCTGCTTCACGACTGGGCTATCCGGCGCATAGGCAATGCAGGTGCCGATAAGCGCCGGCCTGACTTTGTTTTCATCCACCACCTCACCAGCGGCGCGGCGGGCTTCGGCCTGTTCGCGTTCCCGCTGGCGGCGCACGGGATAAAGGGTTTGGAAGGCAACCGTGCCCATCTGGCCGATCACTTCGCGCAAATGCGTGCAGCCATGCACGCCGCCGACCCGTTCATTCACCGCGCGCACAAAGCCCGGCCCGATCTTGAGGCCAGCGAGCCGCGCGAAATTGGGCGCCGCAGCCGGGCAGACATCATAGGGCGTGAAATCGGATGCCGCTTCGCAGGACAGCACCTCAAACTCCTCATTGATGGTCATGCGGATCCACATGCCATGCAACGCCTCACCGGGTTCGATCCAGCCGCGGCCTTCATTGTTGAAGCCGTAGCTTTTGGTGTCCACCAAATGGGCTTCGATATCGAAAAGCCCGTCCTTGCGCTGATAGCCGCGCAACTGGATGTCGCGCAGATGAAGCAGGTTACGCTCGGCGGGGTCGGAAAGCGGCATGGGGTATGGTCCGGTTACGCTGCACTGCGGCAGGCTATTGCCACGCGGCGCGCCGCAAGGCCAGATCAGGCGGCGGAAAGGCGGATGGTGCCATGCAACGCTTGGCCCTGCGCCAGTACGCGCATGGGCGCCGCGGTGGCCAGCGCCGGGCGATTGGGCGCATCGGGCATGTGGCTGACAGGTTCCACGCAGATGATCGGCTGCGCTGCCGGGGCATAGACCTGAAGGCCCGAAGCGAAATCGCCTGTGGCTGTGAGCGTGATGGTGCCAGCAGGCGTTCCAAGACGCGCCACGCCATCCCAACCGGCGAAGAAATTATCAAGCCCGATCAGCCCGGCCTCATCCGCCACAATGCCGGTACAAGGCGTGAAGCTTTCCGGTAGCCCGCGCTCAGCATGGTTCGCGCGCTTCGTGGCGTTCAGGTGCAGAAAGGTTGCAGCGCCACGGATGAACCAAGGATGCCAACCCATGCCATAGGGCGCGGGCGCGGCGCCTTCATGCCGCAGGGTCATTTCCATGAGCAGACCATCGGCATCGAGCGTCACCGCCAGCCGCGCAGTGTAGTCGAAAGGTGGGACATTCAGGCGCTGTTGCAGAACGCCGTGATCCGCTGTTGCGCTGATCACTTCCCAGGGCAGATCGCGCGCCAGCCCATGAATGGCGGTGCCTTCTGCCGCGCGATTGATCGGCATTACGTGGCCGGCAATGCGCCCGCCATCCAGCCGATTGGCCCAGGGCAGCATCCAGAAAGCACCATAGGCGCCGGGATGGCGCGCGCCTTCAGGTGTTGGCACCAGAACATCGCGCCCGCGCCATTGCAGGCGTGAAAAAGCCGCGCCCTGTTCCGGGCAGATCAGCGCCTGCCAATCACCGCGCTGCAGCTTCATTCCGGTGCGAAGTGATCCCGCGGAGAGGGCGCACTGCGCGAATATTCAATCGCGGTATAGGCGCCGCCCTGATAGCGTTCCGAAACCGGATCGGCCGTGATGCCTTCAAGCTCCGCCCGCCAGGATTCGGCATTATCCTGCGGCGCCCAGCCGATGCGTGCGCGATGATCCTCTCCCCAATAGCCGGTCGGGTTATTGGATTGACCCCAAATCACCGCATGGCCAACCTTCTCGGCCAGCACGCAGCATTCAATCAGGTGGGTAAGGTCAGGATAGGATAACCAGGTGGACAGCATGCGCCGATCCAAGGGCTTCGGCTGGCACGAACCGATGCGGAGGTTGATGTTCTCAACGCCGTGCTTGTCCCAATACATCCGCCCCATCATTTCGCCATAGACTTTCGAAATGCCGTAATAGCCATCAGGGCGGAAGGCGCAATCCGCATCCAGCTTCGCATCATTGCCGGCTGGGCGTTCATGAAAGCCGATGGTGTGATTGGAACTGGCGAAGATCACCCGCGCGCCTTCGCGCCGCGCGGCCTCATACACATGATAAAGCCCACGCAGATTGGGGCCGAGGATTTCCTCAAAGGGGCGCTCTACGCTCACGCCGCCGAAATGCAGAATGGCGCCGCAGCCTTCCGCCTGCCGCAGCAGCGCGACCCCATCATTCAAATCCGCCTGCACAAAGCGCGCCGATGGTGGCAGCGGATCGGGGAAAGGCGCGATATCGGTCAGGCGCAGCACCCAGCCCAGCGCGCCGAGGCTTTGCGTGAGATGCCGCCCAAGCGCACCGGAAGCGCCAGTGAGCAAAACGGGTTTGGTGGGCGTGGTCATGGCCTCAGCCTCCATAGCCAAGCAAAAGGCGCGGCAGCGTCAGCGACATGGCCGGCCAATAGGTGGTGAGCATCAGCGCAAGCAGGATGGCGCCATAAAAGGGCCAGATGGTGCGCATGACCTGTTCGATTGGTATTCGTCCAATGGCGCAACCCACAAACAGCACCGCACCAACCGGCGGCGTGGTCAGGCCCAGGCCCAGGTTCATCATCATCACCATACCGAATTGTACCGGATCAACGCCAATCGCTGTGACAACGGGCAGAAAGATGGGCGTGGTAATCAGGATCAGCGCCGCCATATCCATGACGCAGCCAAGGATCAGCAAACACACATTGATCAGCAACAGGATCACAATGGGATTGGCGCTGATGGCGAGCATGCCTTCCGTCAGCAATTCCGGCAGGCGATACATCGCAAGCAACCAGGCAAAAGCGGTTGCCGTGCCGACCAGCAGGAACACTACTGATGTGGTCCGCACACTGGCCTTCACCGCAATCAGAAAATCCGGCCAGGAGAGGTTGCGATAGACCAGCAAAGTCACCGCCAGCGCCCAAATGGCGCCGAAAGCAGCACTTTCTGTGACAGTGAAAACGCCAGACAACACGCCCCCCAGAATGATCACTGCCGTCAGCAGACCGGGCAGCGCATCAATGAAGGTCCAGAACAAATGCCGAAACCCTGCCCAGCCTTCAGAGGGATAGCCGCGCCGCACCGCCATGACATAAGCCGCGATGCCAAGGAAAAGGCACATGGTAATGCCAGGCACAATGCCCGCGATGAACAGGGCGCTCACGGAAATGCCACCACCCGCCGCCAGCGAATAGAGAATCATGTTGTGGCTGGGCGGAATCAGAATGCCCGCAATGCTGCTGGTGACGGTAAGTGATACCGCGTAATCCACCCCATAGCCCTTGGCCTTCATCGCCGGGATCAGGATGGTGCCGGTGGCCGAAGTATCCGCCACGGCAGATCCGGAAATTCCGCCAAACAGCATGGAGGTTGAAACATCCACCATGCCGAGGCCGCCGCGCATCCAACCAACACAGGCGGAAGCCAGCGCCACCAGGCGGCGCGCAATGCCGCCATGCAGCATGATCTCGCCCGCAAAGATAAAAAAGGGAATGGCGAGCAGGGAGAAGATGCTCATGCCACTGGCCATTTGCTGAAAGGCAACGGCGGGGTTCAGCCCTTCATAAATGAAGCCCACAACAGCCGCGATGCCAAGGCAGAAGGCCACCGGCACACCGGCCATGACACCCAAGGCGAAAACCGCGAAAATCAGGAAAAGCCCTGGTTCCATCTGCCTATTCCAAAAAGGCCGCAGCGGGGCCGCGTTTTTCCGGCGCCTCCGGCACAAAGATATCGCGCAACACCTGTTCCACGGCGAATAGCGCCATCAACGCGCCGCCGAGCACCATGGGCGCATAAGTCCAACCCTGGCTGATGCCGAGCAAGGGGATGCGGAAATTCCGCACCATTTCCACCAATTCCCAGGACCAGATCGCCATGCCAAGACCGAATAGACCGACCAGCGCATCACAACCAACCGCAATCCAACGCTGCGCCGCGCCAGGCAAGGCTTCGCGCAAGCCGAGCACCGAAAGATGAAAACGCTCCCGCACACCCACCGCAGCTACCGGCATGGCAATGCACAGAATGGCGAGTGTCGCACCGCGTTCGATCCAGGTTGGCGTATCATTCAGCACATAACGGCCAAAAACCAACCAACCCATCATCACCACCAGCGCAACCAAAGCCGTGCCCGCAAGTGCAATGGTCACACCCGCCAGCACATCCAAGATGCGCGCAAAAACCGCCAGCGGCGCGGGCAAATCGCCGCGCCGCCGCGTTTCATGCAAGCTCACCGCGTTTCACGAATACGCTTGAGCAGATCCGCCATGCGCGGGGCCGAGGCATATTTGGCATAAACCGGTTCCATCAGCGCCTGCCAGGGGCCACGATCCGCAACCTCAATCACGGTAGCACCGCCAGCGACCACGCGATCGCGTGAGGATTTTTCGCGCTCCGCCCAAAGCTGGCGTTGCAGCACCGCGCTTTCGCGGGCGGCGTCACGCAGGATGGCGCGCTCAGCCTCATTCAGGCGCTGCCAGCGCTGGCGGCTCACGGCCAGGATTTCCGGCACATTGGAATGTTCCGTCGTGGTATAGAATTTCGCCACTTCGAAATGCCGCGTGCTTTCATAGGATGGCCAATTGTTTTCCGCGCCATCAATCACGCCAGATTGCAGGCTGGTGAAGACCTCACCAAAGGGCAGCGGCGTCGGGTTGGCACCCATGGCGCGCATGATGTCAATCCAAAGGTCAGAGGTCTGCACACGGATTTTCATGCCGCGCACATCGGCTGGCGTACGCACCGGGCGTACCGTATAGATGCTGCGCGCCCCCGCATCATACCAGGCAAGGGTGATGATGCCGATCGCTTCCAGATCGCGCGCAATATCCTCCCCGATCGCGCCATCCACCACGCGATGGCTATGGCCGACATCGCGGAACAGGAAGGGCAGAGTCAGAATGGCGGTGGAAGGTGCGAGGTTGTTCAGCGGCGAGAGGTTGAAATTGGCAAAATCAATCGTGCCAAGGCGCATTTGCTGAATGGCCTCATCCTGCTGGCCAAGCTGCGCGGAATGAAAGGTGCGCATGCGAATGCGGTTATTGGTGCGCTGGCCGACCAGCTCCGCAAAGCGGTCCATGCCGCGGCCATTCGGGTAATCGGCGGCGTGAATGTTCCAGCCACGCCATTCCTGCGCCGAAACCTGAGCAGGCGCAAAGGCCATCAGGGAGAGCGCTGCGGCGGCCACGGCACCGAGCAAGCCGCCGCGACGGGGTTTTGAGAGTAAGGACATGATGTCTCCTCCAGCCGGGCGGTCCTGGCCGCCCTGTTCTTGGGTTTGAATAACTGATTCTGACCGGATGGGCGCGCGCCCGTCAATGCAAAAGGGTTCGGGCCGGGTGGGGATTGGCCTTGGCGGCGCTTCCGGTCATGATTTCAGCCACGATCTCCTCAGCACCGGATGCCGCCCATGCCCAAAACCGTGATTGAAGCCGCCGCCGCGCTCGCCGCCGGGCGTACCAGCGCTGTCGCTTTGGTAGAAGATGCGTTGGCGCGCATCGCCGACCCTGCCGGAGAAGGCAGCCGCACCTTCATGATGGTGCGTGGGGAAACTGCCCGCGCGACTGCCGCCGCGATGGATTCGCTCCGCAAGGCGGGCCGCGCGCCAAGCGCCTATGCCGGCATTCCGATCAGCGTGAAGGATTTGTATGACGAGGCGGGCGTCACATCGCGCTCGGGCTCGGTCGTGCTGAACGGCGGATCGCCGGCGAAGGCGGATGCACCAACCGTGCAGCGCCTGCGCCGCGCCGGCTTTGTCGTGATTGGGCGCACCAATATGGTTGAATTCGCCTTTTCCGGCCTTGGTGTGAATCCGCATTACGGCACGCCAAAAAGCCCCTGGGATCGCGCAACAGGTCGCTTGCCAGGTGGGTCTTCTTCCGGCGCAGGTGTCGCGGTGGCGGATGGCATGGGCTTTGTTGGGCTTGGCACGGATACGGGCGGTTCCTGCCGCATTCCGGCTGCGCTTTGCGGTGTTGTTGGTTGGAAGCCCACGGCAAAGCGCGTACCAATTACAGGCATTCTGCCGCTATCGCCTTCCCTTGATTCCGCCGGGCCTTTGGCACGCAGCGTTGCGGATTGCGCACTGATTGATGGCTTCATGGCGGGCGAGGAAGCGCCCATGCCCCCTGCCCCGCCTGCGATGCAAAGCCTGACTTTCGCCCTGCCGCGCGGTACCTATTTGACCGATGGCATGGATGGCCATGTCGCTGCAGCTTTTGAAAAGGCATTGCGCAAGCTTTCGCTTGCTGGTGCGCGCATCATCGAAATTGACCTGCCGGAGCTGGCGGAAATTCCGCAAGTCACCGCTGCCGGCGGCTTCCCGGCGAGCGAGGCTTTGGCCTGGCATCGCCGCCTGATTGCGGAAAAGGCGGATGGCTATGATCCACGAATCCTGAAGCGCATCCGGCGTGGAGAAGGCATGTCGGCGGCGGACTATGTTGATCTGGTCAATGCGCGTGCGCGCATCATCGCGAGTGTCGCGCCGCGCACCGCGCCATATGATGCGCTGATCTGCCCGACCTGCCCGCTGATCCCGCCTGCCATCGCGGAAGTTGAGGAGGAAAAGGAATACAACCGCATCAACATGCTGCTGCTGCGCAATACGAGTGTTGGCAATTTCCTTGATCGCTGCTCAATCAGCCTGCCCTGTCATGCGCCGGGCGAAGCGCCGGTTGGGCTGATGCTGACCGGCGCGCATGGCGCGGATCAGCATCTTTTCGCTGTATCGGCGGCGGTTGAGGCGGTGCTGGCGGCGTGAGGGTGCGCCTCAGCTCTTTTTTTGATCGCCCGGCAGATCAATTCCCGTAATGGCCTGCCAGACGCGAATGACAAAACCATCATCCGCACCGCCCTGACCCATGGCGCGCGCGGCAGTGAAAAGCTGCTGCGCCTGCGCGGCCAGGGGCACCGGAAAATTCAGGCCACGCGCCATGTCATTCACCAGGCCAAGATCCTTGACGAAAATCTCAACCGCGCTGCGTGGTGCGTCGTCGCCGGTCAGCACTCGCGCCATGCGGTTTTCGAACATCCAGGAATTGCCGGCAGCACTGGTCACCACATCATAAAGCGCTTGCGGATCAGCGCCGGCGCGAATGCCAAGCGCCATCGCCTCAGCCGCCGCGGCGATATGCACGCCGGCCAGCAATTGATGCACCACCTTCACCGTGGCGCCGATGCCGATTTCAGAACCCAAGCGCCAAACCTTTGTAGCGATGGCATCCAGCACTGGCGCGGCCTTGGCGAAGGCGGCTTCACTGCCGGCACCCATCACCGTCATTTCACCCGCGCGCGCCTTGACCGCGCCGCCTGAGACCGGCGCGTCAAGATAAAGCAAGCCGGCAGCTTCCGCCTTGGCCGCCAAAGCACGCGCGGCATCCGGCGCCATGGTGGCGGAGGAGATAATCACGCCGCCTTTCGCCATGCGGGGCGCCGCACCATCGGCGCCGAAGACAGCAGCTTCGGTTTGCGCGGCATTTACCACCAGCACCACCAGCGCTTCCATGCCTGCCGGCAAATCGCTCGCCTTCGCCACCGCAGCGCCACCGGCCGCGATGAATTCATCGCGCGCGGCAGCGCGGGGATCGCAGCCCGTCACCTGCAAGCCTGCGCGTAGCAGGCTGAGCGCCGCGCCCATGCCCATGCTGCCCAAACCAATCACCCCAACGCGCATCAGCAAATTCCCTTTTCAAAAAAGCGCGCGCAAGACCTGCGCCAGCGCCGTGATCACCAGCAGCACCAGGACAATCTTTTGCAATGTCTGCATGGAAGGCATGGCAAAACGCTACCCAGCGCGGAACGCCAAAATCACGCCATGCGCCGCCGCCGGCGCCACAGCAATGCCGCCGCCGGGAATGGCGCTGAAAGGCAGGCCTGCTTTCGTCAGGCAGGCTTGCGCCGCCGCCAGATCGGCCACTGTAATGCCAAGCGTCACCGGCCCGCCATCAGGCAGGCCGGCCAGATCAAGCGCGCCATAACGTGCTGCAAGCGCCGCGCGGTTCAGCGCGATGATGGGCGCGGCGCTGGTCGGCACACGCAATACGCCATCGCCCATGTGTTCCGGTGCGCTGTCCAATAATTTGGCAATGGCGGTGGCGACTGAAGCAGGATCGGCGGCCAAAACCTCAATCCCCGTCAGGCCTTTGGCGGTATTGGCGTGGGTCATGGTGCCAGGCACCCAGGTGGCGCCCGGCGTCAAATGCTGGCAGGCAAAAATCCGCAAACCAGGTGCCACCGGATCAACCAGATGGAAGGTATTGAAGCGCGTTTCCGTGCGTGTTCCATCCGGCATGTCAACGGGCCTGCCAAAGCGCATCACCGGCATGGTCGGAATGCCGCGCGCTGCGACCTCGGCCGCGCCTTTCTCGGCGTCATGCGCGCGCATGGCAATCGCGGTCATGCCTTCGCGCGTTTCCAACACGGCGCGCCATTTGGCATTGGCTTCGGTCGGTGTCAGCACGCCCAGGATTTCGAAGTAATCCTTCTCCAGCATCACGCAATTATTGCCGGTGCCCATATGGGCGGAATGCACACCGCGCGGCGCCACGGTGAAGCCGGCACGCGCGAAAGTCTCAGCAGCCTTGTCCAAATCCCTGACCAGCACAACGCAATGGTCAATGCCGCCGACATGTTCCAGCATGGTTTTCCCCTCAGCCCGAAACGGGCACAAGCCGCGTCAGGCGCGGCGGATTTTGTTCAGACAAGAATATGCTGCCATCCGGCGAAAGCCACATGCCATGCGCGCCATTCAACACCGGGCGGCAGCGGCCAAGCAGCGTGCCATCCTGCGCCAGCAGCGAAAGTCGCGGCACCTGATCCGTGACGTAAAGCGTGCCCCCCGGCCCGCCATGCACCGACATGGGCTTGTGATGATCGCCCCATTCCGCGAGCCATTCGCCATCACCGGTAAAAACCTGCACGCGATTATTTTCCCGATCCGCCACGGTCACGCGTCCATCAGGCAGCACCCAAACGGAATGCGGCGTGGAGAATTCGCCAGGCCCAGAGCCAGGCCGCCCCCAATGGCCCATCGGCGTGCCATCCGCGCTGAAACGGTGCACGACCGAAGCGCCATAGCCATCCGCGACATAAATTGATCCATCAGGGCCAAAGGCGACATCGCAAGGTGCGTTGAAAGGCTCATTCGGACAATGCCGCTTGCCAAGCCCGCCAAGCCTTTTGCCGTGGCGATCAAAGATGATGATTTCCTGCGCATCGCGATCCACGACAAAAACACGCCCATCGGGATGGACGGAAAGCATATGGCCATCCGCCACCTCCTCCCCGCCCCAGGCAGCGATGCGCCTGCCATCGGGGGAAAGCACCACCACGGCGGGGCCCGCCGCGCCCGCATAAGGATCCTGTCGCAACTGGCAATAGACATTGCCATCCGCATCGCAGGCCACATCGGAAGGCGCACCCACCCCCATGGGCACATCGCCCCAAGGGCGTTCGATCCGATAGAGCGTCTGGGCAAGACGCACATGCAATACGTGGCGGGTCATGCGGTATTCCCTGATGCTGCGCCATCATGCCCGAAACCGCGCATCGCGTCGAATACCGCCGCGCGTTTTGGGGCTTGGAAGGCCGGGCGTTACGCTTTACCTAAAGCGCCATGGCCAAGGACCCGCTGGCGACCCTGCAAAAGCTCCGCCGCCTGGAAGCCCAGGCGGAACGCCGCGCCCTGGCCGAAAGGCTGGCCGCCGAAGCCGCGGCAGAACAAGCGTTGCATGCCGCCAAACAGGCGCTGCGGCAGGAAAGTTCGGAAGGGCTGAACCCGCAGCTTGGTGCCTTTATCCAGAAGGCGCTGGATGATCGCGCTGCGGCCGAGGCAGAAAAGGAACGCGCGCGGCAGGAAACCGATCGGCAGCGGCAAATGCTGGCCGATGCGCGCGCCGCCGAACGCGTGGTGGAAAAGCTCCGCGAAAATCGCGCGGCTGAGGCTGCGCGGGAAGAAGCGCGCCGCCAACAAATCCTGATGGATGAGGCTGCGCGCAAACCTTCGTGAAAGGCTACCGCCCCTTGAAAACCGGCTTGCGTTTTTCCGCAAAAGCGCGCTGCGCTTCGCGCGTGTCTTCCGTGCGTGACAGCGCTGCCGTTTGCGTCTGTTCGTAGCGATAGCCCTCAGACAGCGGCAGATATTCCGTGAGCGTAAAGCCACGCTTCGCTGCCTCCACCGCGAGCGGCACCTTGGAGGCGATCTCGGCAGCAATCCCCTGTGCGGTCGCCAGCAATTGATCCTGCGGCACGCAGGCAGAGGCGACATTCATGCGATAAAGATCCGGCCCATAAAACCGCCGCGCGGTATAGAGCATGAGGCGCGCATTGGATTGTCCGAAATGACGCAGCACATGGCGCACGCCGCCGGCAAGGCCAACCTCCACCTCCGTCATGGACATGAAACTGTCTTCGGCCACCACAATAATGTCGCAAACCAAGGCCAGCACACAGCCTGCGCCAATGGCGGCACCGTTCACCGCGGCAATCACCGGCTTGCCGCATTCCATGACGCAATCAAAGCCGGCGCGCACCAGGCGGTTATGGCGCGGGAAGGCACCTTGCCGCGTTACATCCGGCCTGTCCTTCAAATCCGCCCCGGCCGAGAAATTCCGCCCCTCGCCGGTCAGCACAATCGCGCGCACTTCCGGCATTTCATGGAAGGTATCGAAGATGCGCGTGATTTCATCGCGAAAGGCGCTGTTTTGCGCATTCACGGGTGGGCGCGCGATCATCACGGTTGCCACGTGATCGGCGATACTGACCTTGAAGGATTGCAGATCAGGAAAGGGGTTCATCGGCTACTCCAACAACAGGCATTCAAAGTGGTTTCAGGGATAGGGGCCTCTCAGCCGATGGAAAGCCCGGTCGCCGCAACAATGCGCCGCGCGACTTCCCGGTCCTTCGCAATCACCGCCTGATAAGCGGCGGGGG
>JADCEV010000023.1 GCA_020249865.1 Roseomonas sp.
CGGCGATCACCGCCAGCATCAGCACCAGCGCAGCGGTGGAAAGTTCCATCACCAGCGGCATGCCGGCGACCCCCACCGCCGCCAGGATCAGGCCGTTTTCCAGGCTGAGCAGCCCGATCACCTGGCTGATCAGGTTGCGCCGCGTGATCATCATCAGCCCGCCCACCAGCACCACGGAAAGCGCCAGCGCCAAATCCTCCCGCGCCAAGGCGCGCTGTCCGGCGGTGGCGGGCAGCACCACCAACATGGCAAAGCCCGCCAAGGCGACTCCTGCAATCATGGAAGCGCCAATGCCAAGCGCAGGATCAACACCGCGCTGCAAATTGAAGCGCCGCACCAGCCGATGCAGCGCAAAGGGGATCAGCACTGCCTTGGCGCCAAAGGCAATCGCGGCTGTCACGTAAAGCCCTGTCGCGCCCTGCACATAACCTTGCCATGCGGCCGCCAGCGCCAGCAGCGCGCCTTGTGTGGCGAAGGCATTGATCACCGCAGAAATGCGCCGTTGATAGAGCAGCACAAAGGACAGCAGCAGCACCGCGCCACCCAGCAGATGCGCCAGATCATAGGGAAGCTGCCCGAAACTCATGACAGCCCCGTTGAGACAAACAGGAACACCGCGCCAAGCAAGCCAAGCAGTAGCGCCGCGCCCAAAAACTCCGGCACGCGAAAAACACGCATCTTGGCGATGGCGGATTCAAACACGGCCAGCGCCAAGGCAAGCGCTGCCATTTTCGCGATAAACACCAGAAGCCCGATGATCCAGGCGATTGGTCCGGTACCGGGTGCGGCCATGCCGAAGGGCAGAAAAACCGCCGCCAGCAGCGCCAACCAAAGCGTGAGGCGGAGCGATGCCTGAAACTCCCACAGGGCCAAATGCCGGCCAGATGCTTCAAGAATCATCGCCTCATGCACCATGGTCAGTTCCAGATGCGTGGCGGGATTATCCACCGGAATGCGTGCATTTTCCGCTACCGCCACCGCCAGCAGCGCCACTGCCGCGAAGCCAAGCGACACCCGAAGCCCAAGCGCGCCTTCCTGAAAAATGCCGATAATCACATCGAGATTCGTCGTGCCGGCCAGAATGGCGAAGATCAGCGCCGCCAGAACCAGGGCAGGTTCCGCAAGCGCCGCAAAGGCCATTTCGCGTGTCGCCCCTAAACCACCAAAGGATGTGCCGACATCCATCCCCGCCAGCGCCATGGCAAAGCGCCCAAGTGCCAAAAGCCCTGCAATCAGCAGCAAATCCGCGAAGGGGGCGAAGACCATGCCACGCGCGAAACTCGGCACCAGCGCTGCCGCCAGCAGCGCAGCGCCCACCGCGACATAAGGCGCGGCACGCGAAATGGCTGAGGCGTTTTCCGCCAATACCGGGCGCTTCTTCAAAAGCTTCAGCAGATCGCGCCAAGGCTGCATGGGATGCGGCCCGCGCCTGCCCATCAGCCGCGCCTTCAGCCAACGCACGCAGCCTGTCACCACCGGCGCCAGCGCCAGGATCAGCGCCAGGTGCAAAAGCTGCGTGATAAGGCCGGTGAGGATGCTCATGCCACCGCCACAGGTCGCTTGGGGGTGATACCCCGTGCATGAGGCCCCCGCCCTTCCCCAATGTGCCGGGCTCGCAAGCTATCCTGGGGAGCGGCCTTGCCAGCCTGCGCGCTATGGTGGACGACAAGCAGCTTTGGAAGCCACACCTGATCCACATCCGCGGCTCGGAAGGTCTTGCTCATGACGGGTAGTGAATCAGATATGGGGCAAGCCGGCTAGAGAGTAGATCGCGTTCAGATGCGTTCATCTGAACGTGTGAAGATGCTCGGAAAAAACCGGGTAGAGCGGGTTGCGTGAACCGGTGTGAACGCAAAACGCTCTAGCGGATTCTCAGCCAGGCGCCTAACGCAAGAAGCTCGATCTCAAGATTTCGCCAGATCGAATATTGCCCTAAAACAACAAAAGGGCGGGAAACCCCGCCCTTGCCGAGACCACCCGAAGGGGCCTTTGCGCCGGCCGTCTATTTGATCTTGGCTTCGCGAAACACGACGTGCTTGCGCGCCACGGGATCATACTTCTTCTTTTCCATCTTACCGGTCATGTTCCGCGTGTTCTTCTTCGTCACGTAGAAATAACCTGTCTCCGCGCTGCTCACGAGGCGAATGAGGATGGTGTTCGATTTGGCCATGGTTAAAAACTCCAGCCCGCCGGCCGCTGGGCCGATGGTTTCCTTGACCCCTTCCTAAGCATGCCGAAGTTTTCGTCAAGGGGAAAAGCAAGCCCATCCAGGTTTCAGCGCATCAGGGCCGCCCGATAGGCCGTTGCATCCGTCACCAATGACTGGGCGAAATCCACCTCTCGCTCCACCGCATCCAGGCTTGGGCAGCTCTCCCGCAGGATGCTTGCCTCAAGCGCCGAGACTGGGGGCCGCAGGGCAAGCAGGCGCGCCAGTACCGCGCCCATGGGTTGTTGCCCCGCCCTCAGCGCTGCCAGGCCGGTCGCCGCTGCCTCATCCCCGCCCGCAGTGCAAAGCGCCGGCAAAAGCCCCGCCCCCTGCAAAGGCCAGCCGGATGGCATGACAATGCGCGACCAGCTCAATTGCAATTCCCCGCCATTGGGCAAGGGCAGCAGGATTTGCACCAGGCCCTTCCCCTGAGTGCCGGTGCCAAGCACCGCCGCCCGGCCGCGTTCCGCCAAGGCTGCCGCCAGGATTTCCGCGGCGGAAGCGGTGCGCCCATCCACCATCACCACAATGGGCCGGCCTTGGGCGAGGTCCGTATCGGATGCGCTGTAGCGCCGATTGGCCTCAGGATGGCGCCCGGCAGTGCCCACAATCTCCCCCGCATCAAGGAAGATATCCGCCACCGCCACCGCCTGGGTCAGGATCCCGCCGCGATTGCCGCGCAAATCCAAGACAAGGCCGCGCGGCGGATTGGCGCCCGCGAAGGCCGCTTCGACAAAACCTGCGACCTGAGCCGAGGTAAGTGCGGTAAAGCCAGAAAGGCGCAGATGCAGCACCCCATCGCGCATGGCCGATGTCACGGTTTCCACGCGCTGCGCCACGCGGCGGAGCGTCACACTCCTTCTGCGTCCGGCGCGCTGGGTTACCAGCGTCACCTCGGTCTCGGCAGCGCCTTCCAAAAGCAGCTCCGCGCCGGCCAGGTCATTGGCCAGGACCATTTCATCATCAACAGTCACCAGCCGGTCACCAACGCGAATGCCACCACTGGCCGCCGGACTATTTGGGGTAACTGCCGCCACCACCACCTGGCCGCGCTGGGCCGCAAGCCTGAGCCCAACACTGCCCTGCCCAAGCCGACGTTCGCGGGCAAGCTGCGCTTCTTCCGGCGTCACATAGCGGCTGAAAGGGTCAAGGTGGCCGAAAATCGCGTTGAAACTGGCGCGCAGCAGCCGGTCCCGCCCGAAATCCCGAATGGGCGGAGAGGCCGCCCAGGCGGCCTCCTGAAACGGCAGCAGGGCTTCGGCAGCGGTCATGCCAATAGCTTCAGGCCTGCCGCGGGTGGAATCACTCGGCAGCGCGCGGCTGATCAAGACGCGGCGCGCGCGCATCAGGCGCAATTCGCGGCCCTGGCGTTCGACGCGCAGGCTTGGATCATGGGTGGTAAAGCCTGCCAAGCCCCAGGTGATCAGATCACTCGGCAAGGCGCGTTCCATATGCCGATCCAGAATGGCGGCGAAGCCGGCGGCAAACACCTCCCGCATTTCCTCCCGCGGGAAGGGGGGGATCGCTTCCTGCACCGCAGCGCGCGGCACTTCCTGCGCCAGCGCCGCGCCAAGGGGCAGGGCGGAGGCACAGAGCAGAATCAGTAACGCAAGTGAAAGAAGGATGCGCGCGCGGGTGCTTAGCGCCGCCCACGCCGCGGCGGCGCCGGCCGACCGCCGCGTTTGGGCATGCCCTGCATGATGTGGAACACCATCCCGCCCGTGCGCGCGGTCGCTTCCCGCAGCCGCACTTCCACAGACTGACCCAAAGTAAAGGTCAGACCTGTCCTGCGACCAGCCAGGCGCTGCGTGGCTTCGTCCTGATCCCATCTATCATCCGGCAATGAGCCAAGCGGTACGATTCCGCTCGCGCCATTCTCATCCAAAGTGACAAACAGTCCGAAGCGTGTCACCCCTGAAATGCGCGCGGCGAAGATATTTCCCACGCGCTCTGACATATATGCCGCAAGGTAGCGATCAACCGCATCGCGTTCCGCCATCGCCGCGCGCCGTTCAGTCGCGGTGATGTGTTCGCCGGTTTCCAAGAACCGCGCCGCTTCCACTTCCGCCAAGCCATCGCTGCCAAGCTTCAAGCCGCGGATCAGCGCACGATGCACGAGCAAATCCGCATAGCGCCTGATAGGTGAGGTGAAATGCGCGTAGCGTGCCAAAGCCAGGCCGAAATGCCCGAGATTTTCTGGCGCATAGGCCGCCTGCGATTGGCTTCGCAGCACGGTTTCATGCACCAGCCGTTCTTCCGGCTTTTCCTTCACCGAAGCCAGCAGCGCGGCGAAATCGCGCGGATGCAGCCGATCACCGGGTGGGAGCGTTAGTTCCATGCTGCGCAGGAATTGCCGAAGCCCTTCCAGCTTCAAATCCGAAGGCCGGTCATGCACCCGGTACATGCAGGGCTGGATCAGGCGTTCCAATTCCTCCGCCGCGCAGACATTGGCGGCGACCATGAATTCCTCAATCAGCCGATGGGAATCGAGCCGTGCGCGCGGCACCACTGCCGTCACACGCCCCTTGTCATCCAGCAGCACGCGGCGTTCGGGCAAATCCAAATCCAGCGTTCCGCGTGCTTCACGCGCTGCCAGCAAGGCACGGAAGGCGCCGTAGAGGCTTGCCATACGGCCAGGCGCCAAGCCTTCCGGTTCACTGCCCGCTTCAAAACTCGCCTGCGCCTGTTCGTACGTCAGCCGCGCGGCAGAGCGCATGATGCCGCGCCCGAAGCGATGCCCGGTCTTTCGCCCCGCGCCATCGAAGCGCATTTCCACAAACAGGCAGCCGCGATCTTCACGTGGGCGCAGGCTGCACCAGCCATTGGAAAGCGCCTCGGGCAACATCGGCACGACGCGATCGGGGAAATAGACCGAATTGCCGCGCGCCCAGGCTTCGCGGTCCAGATGGCTATCCGGCCCGACATAATGCGCGACATCGGCGATGGCGACCGTCACTTTCCAGCCGGCACCATCGGGTTCCGCATGCACGGCATCGTCGAAATCCCGCGCATCATCGCCATCAATCGTCACCAGCGGCAGGTCGCGCAAATCAACCCGCCCGCGCGCGGTGACACCCTTCGCCGCTTCCGCTTCGCGCAAGGCTTCGGCGGGGAAGACATCGGGGATGCCATGGGCATGGATGCAAATCAGGGAGACCGAACGCGGTTCGCCCATGACGCCGAGGCTCTCGATAATCCGCGCGGGCTTCGGGCCGAAATGCCGCGTGGCGGGCAAGGGTTCGGCGAGGACGATATCGCCCGGCTTGGCGCTGCCGGCTTCGCCAGGGGGGACGATCCATTCGCCCTTCTGGCGCCGATCGGTCGGGATGATGCGCCCTTCCTCATAAACGCCCAGGATGCGCGCCGGTGCGCCGCCCGCGATGCGCTTAAAAGTGCGCCCTTCATATTTGCCGGCACCGATGGGCTTGAGCCGTGCGAGTACACGTTCCCCAACCGCCAATGCAGGGCGGCCTTTGCCTTCCGGGCGCATATAAATGATGGGAGGGCGGCCTTCGCCTTCCCATTGCAGCGGGCGCGCGATGGGATCGCCATCCGGGTCCGTGCCAGTGATCTCCACCGGCGCCATATCCGGCAGGCGGCCGGGCGCGATAATGGCGCGCTTACCGGCGGGGCTTGATCCCCCTTCTTCGGCCAATTCGCGCATCATCTGGCGGAGTGCCGGGCGCTGATCAGTACTCAGCCCAAAGGCGCGGGCGATTTCAGATTTCGTCACACGGCCCTTGGCTTCCGCGAGAAAACCGCGCAGCGCCGCCTTTGAGGGCAATTCGCCCGCACCTTCGCCCGCCTGACGCGCCGTACCGCGACGTTTGGCACTGGCCGCGGGGCCGGAGGCGGCGCGGGATCGGGCCTTATGGCCTTTCACCGGCGGGCCGCGACGCGGCATCTTAGCGGCTACTCTTGCGGGCGGCAGGCTTGGCTTTGGCCTTCGCCGCAGGCTTGGCCTTGGCAGGCGCCGCCTTTGGTTTGGCAGCAGCTTTTGGCTTGGCTGCCGGTTTGGCCTTTTCTGTGGGCTTGGCCTTGGCCGCTGGCTTCGCCTTGGCGGCTGGCTTGGCGGCGGCTGAGGCGGCGGCGGCCTTGCGCGCGCCACCCTTGGCACCCTTGCGGGCTGCCGCGCCACGCGCCTTCATTTCCTTGCCCTTTTCAGCCAGTAGCGTGACCATATCGGCAAGCGCGGCATCTTCCATCGCCAGATCGCGCGGCAGGTTCGCCACCACACGCCCATGCTGCGCGTAAGGCCCAAAACGCCCTTTGCGCACCACGACCATTTCGCCGTCCTTCGGGTGCGGGCCCAATTCGCGAATGCGTGAGCGTGCATCGGCCAGCAGCACAATGGCGCGGTTGAGCCCGATGGTCAGTACATCATCATCCTTGTCCAAGGATTTGAAGATGCTGCCACAGCGCACATAAGCACCGAACCGCCCAAGCCCGGCGGTAATTTCTTCCTGGCTTTCCGGATCAATACCGATCACGCGCGGCAGGGACAGCAAGCCAAGCGCGGCTTCCAGCGTCATGCCATCCGGGTTCTGCCCGGCCGCGAGGCTCGCGCGGCGCGGCTTGGTGGGCTTGCCCTTGGCATCCGTGCCGGGCTCCCCAAGCTGCACATAAACCCCGTAAGGGCCGCGCCGCATCGTGACCGCCTGGCCGGTCGCGGGGTCCTTGCCCAATTCGCGATCCGCGCCCGCACCTTCGCCATCGGCTGAGCCCACGCCGAAGGGGCGCGTGTAGCGGCATTCGGGATAGTTGGAGCAACCAATAAAGGCGCCACCGCGCCCAAGCCGCAGGCCAAGCCGGCCCGCCGAACAACTCGGGCAAACGCGCGGGTCCGTGCCATCGCCGCGCGCGGGGAAGATATGCGGCCCCAAATCCTCATCCAGCGCGTCAATCACATCGCGCACTTTCAGATCCTTGGTCGCTTCCACCGCGCGGGAGAATTCATCCCAGAAGGCATGCATCACCGCGCGCCATTCCGCCCGCCCGCCGGAGATTTCATCGAGCTTCTCCTCCATGGCAGAGGTAAAGCCGGTATCCACGTATTTTTCGAAAAACCGCACCAGGAAGGTGGTGACCATCCGCCCCAAATCCTGCGCAATAAAACGCCGTTTTTCGAGCGAGACATATTTCAAATCCTGCAAGCGCTGCAGGATGGAGGCATAGGTGGAAGGCCGCCCAATGCCCAATTCCTCAAGCTTTTTGACAAGCGAGGCTTCGGAATAGCGCGGCGGCGGTTGGGTGAAATGCTGGCTTGCCGCGATCTCCCCATGCTTCAGCGCTTCCTTCTCCCGCATCGGGGGCAGGATGCGGCTTTCCTCATCCTCGGCGGGTGCGCCTGGCAGAATGCCGGCGCGCGCATCGGCAGCGCGATCATCCTCATCTTCGCGGTAGAGTTTCAGGAAGCCGTCAAAGGCAATGACAGAACCGGTGGCGCGGAAATTGGCGCGGCCATCCTTGGCGGCGATATCCACCGTG
The DNA here is from genome assembly GCA_020249865.1 of Roseomonas sp. Classification (GTDB taxonomy): domain Bacteria; phylum Pseudomonadota; class Alphaproteobacteria; order Acetobacterales; family Acetobacteraceae; genus Neoroseomonas. The sequence continues at coordinate 7,694 of JADCEV010000023.1, forward strand.
GTCTGGTCCATCTCAGCCGAAGCCATTTGCGACGCCACCGCGCGCTTCCAGATCAGATCGTAAAGCCTGGCCTGCGCGCCTTCCAATTCGCCGCCCATGGTATCCGGGCTGCGGGTGACATCGGTCGGGCGGATCGCCTCATGCGCTTCCTGCGCATTCTTGGCCTTGGAGGCATATTCGCGTGGCGCGGCGGGCATGTAATTCGGCCCGAATTCGCTTTTGACGTGATCACGAATGGCGGCAATGGCTTCGCGCGCCATGGTGACGCCATCGGTCCGCATATAGGTAATGTGCCCGGCTTCGTACAAAGCCTGCGCGGTGCGCATGGTTTGCTGCGCGCCCATGCCAAGCTTGCGCGATGCTTCCATCTGCAAGGTTGAGGTCATGAAGGGCGGCGGCGGGTTACGCCGCACGCGGCGCTTTTCCACCGACGCCACACTATAGCTGCCGCCTTCGGCCAACGTCTTCGCGCGCATCGCCGCCGCTTCATCCGGCAGGTCGAATTGCTCCAGCTTGCGGCCTTCAAGATGCGTGAGCCGCGCGGTGAAAGGCGCGCCGGCCGCCGTAGTGAAACGGCCTTCAATGCTCCAGTATTCGCGGGCACGAAAGGCCTCAATTTCCGCTTCGCGTTCGCAAATCAAACGCAGCGCCACGGATTGCACGCGGCCTGCGGAACGTGAGCCTGGCAGTTTGCGCCACAGCACGGGCGACAGCGTATAGCCCACCAAATAATCCAGCGCGCGGCGCGCCAGATAGGCTTCGATCAGCGGCTGATCCAAATCGCGCGGATGCGCCACCGCATGCTGCACGGCGCGCTTGGTGATTTCGTTGAAAGTGATGCGCTGAACATGCTTGCCCTTCAGCGCCCCGCGCTCGGCCAACATATCCTTCACATGCCAGGAAATCGCTTCCCCTTCGCGGTCCGGGTCGGTGGCCAGGAACAGGCGCTTGGCACCCTTAAGGGCAGAGGCAATCTTGCCCACCTGCTGTTCGCCGCGCGGGTCCTTGCCCCAGAGCATGGCGAAATCCTGATCTGGCAGGACCGCGCCATCCTTTTCTTCCAAATCGCGGACATGGCCATAGGAGGCCAAAACCGTGAAATCGCGGCCGAGATATTTTTCGATTGTCTTCGCCTTGGCCGGCGATTCCACCACGACTACGTCGCTCATGCCTTCCCGATTCACCCTCGCCCGGATAGCGCCACCCGATGGCCGGGCAGCATATCCACCCGGCCTTCCAGTTCCAGATCGGCAAGCGCCGCCTGGAGCGCGGGGGGTGAGAGGTGACAGCGCCGGAGCAGATCGTCAACAGATATTGGTGACATTCCAATAAAATCAATAAGTTGACCATATTCGCCGGGGGTGGCCTCAGGCGGTACATCCTCGGGGATCGGCATTTCAGGGGGCGGTGGCAGGGCAAAAAGCGGGCCGTCACGGGGCGCTTCGGGCAGATGCGCCAGCACATCGGCGGCACTTTCCACCAAATGCGCACCCTGGCGGATCAGATCATTGGCGCCACGGCTGCGCGGATCAAGCGGGCTGCCAGGGATGGCAAAGACCTCTCGCCCCGCTTCCAAAGCCAGGCGTGCGGTGATCAATGTGCCGGAACGCTCAGCCGCTTCCACCACCAACACACCCAGCGAAAGCCCGGCCACAATCCGGTTGCGCTTGGGGAAATGCCGCGCCAAGGGCGCGGTGCCCAAGGCATGTTCCGCCACCAGCGCGCCGTCACGGCCAATCCGGCTTTGCAAGGCAGCATTTTCCGGCGGATAGGCGACATCAAGCCCGCCCGGCAGCACGGCGAGTGTCGGCCCCGCGCGCAAGGCCCCCTGATGCGCCGCCGCATCCACGCCGCGCGCCAAGCCGGAAATCACCAGGACGCCGGCCTTTGTCAGAGCCTCCGCAATGTCTTCCGCGATGCGCCGGCCGGCCGCCGAGGCATTGCGCGCGCCGACAATGGCGAAGCTTGGTACTTGGGCCAGCAAACCGGCATCGCCCTGCACGGCGAGCATGGCCGGCGCATCGGGCAATAAGGCGAGCAAGGGCGGGTAGTCAGCACTGCCCCAGAAAATGAACCGCGCGCCAAGCTTCGCCATGGCATCGGCTTCCCGCTTTGCCTCATCCAGGCTTGGGATGCGGGCCGGGGTTTCGCGCTTGGCGAGAAGACGGGGCAAAGCCTCCAAAGCCGCGCGGCCGCTGCCATGGCGGGCGAGCAGGCGGCGAAAGCCCATGGGGCCAATGCCCTCGGTCTCGGCGATGCGCCAGAGGGCAAGGCTTTCGGCGGGGCTGGGCGCGGCGGCGGGCATGGGCGAAACCCTATGCCATAATTCAACCTATGCGGGAAATACTAAATCGTATTGCTACTTTGCTGTTTTGCCGATGCGTGGTTCGGTGCCCGCCAGCAGGCGGCGGATATTCGCCTCATGCCGCCAAAAAACCAGCACGGCGATGAGCAGCGCCATCAGCGCATGATCCGCGCTGGACAGGACCAGGGCGAAAAGCGGCGCGGCGGCAAAAGCCGTGAGGGCGGCGGCTGACGACATTTTCAGGAATTTTGCCGCCACCAACCATACCGCGCAGCAGGCAAGCCCGACCGGCCAGGAAGCGGCCAGCAGCACGCCAAGCCCGGTGGCCACCCCCTTGCCGCCGCGAAAGCCAAGCCATACCGGGAATAGGTGGCCAAGGACCGCCGCAGTGCCCACGACCAGATCCTGATCTCCCAGGAATTGCCGCGCGAGCAGCACCGCCACCGCCCCCTTCAGCCCATCCAGGATCAGGGTGGCCGCCGCCAGCCCCTTGCGGCCGGTGCGCAGTACATTGGTGGCACCTATGTTCCCGGACCCGACTTTGCGGATATCGCCAAGGCCCGCCGCCTTGGTCAGCAGCAGGCCAAAGGGGATGGACCCAATCAGATAGCCGCCCAGCAGCGCGATCAGGAAGGCGATGCTGTCCCCATGTTCGGCCATGGCTCAGCCCCCAAAGACGCGCCGCCCGGCCTTCCAGGTGCCAAGCACCCGGCCTTCCAGGGCGCGACCATCAAAGGGCGAGTTCTGTGCCTTGCCCGGTAGCTTGCCGGCTTCAACCTTCCAGCCGCGATCCGGGTGGAACAGCACAAGGTCGGCCGGGGCGCCCTTCGCCAAGCGGCCCTGCGGCAGGTCAAGCAAAGTGGCGGGTCGCGCCGTCAGCAGCCCAAGCGCGGTCAGCATCGGCACATCCCCCGCATGTACCCGCGCCAGCGTCACCCCCAAAAGTGTCGCCAGCCCCGCGCCACCGGCCTCGGCTTGCGCAAAGGGCAGCCGCTTGTCATCGGCATCGCGCGGCTGATGGTCTGACGCAATCGCGTCAATCGTGCCATCCACCAAAGCCGCCACCACCGCCTGCCGATCCGCCTCCGTCCGCAAGGGCGGGGAGAGCTTGGCGTAAGTCCGGTAATCGCCAATCGCGGTCTCATTCAAATCAAAATAGGGCGGCGCGGTATCGCAGGTGACAGCCAAACCTTCCGCCTTCGCGGCGCGGATCAGATCAAGCGCCGCCGCCGTTGAGATATGCGCGAAATGCACATGTCCGCCCGTGATGCGGGCGATTGCGATATCGCGCGCCACCATCATCGCCTCGGCGGCCGGCGTGATGCCAGGCAGGCCAAGGCGCGTGGCCAATTCGCCTTCGGTGGCAGCGCCGCCGGCAGCGAGGCTCGGTTCTTCCGGGTGCTGCATGATGAAGGCGCCAAAGGCCCGCGCGTAAGAAAGTGCGAGGCGCATGGTCCGCGCCGAGGCAATGGCGCGCGCCCCATCGGTAAAGGCAATGGCGCCGGCTTCGCGCAGCAGCCCGAATTCCGCCAATTCCTTGCCGGCGCAGCCCGCTGTTGCTGCACCATAGGGCAGCAGCGCTACCGAACCCGTGGCTTCCCCGCGCCGCGTGATGAAGGAAATCAGCGCGGGATCATCAAGCGCCGGGTCGGTATCCGGCAAGACGCAAATGGTGGTGATGCCGCCCGCGGCAGCTGCCTGCGCGGCGGAGGCAATGGTTTCCCGATGCTCCGCCCCCGGTTCACCGAGATTGGCGCGGAGATCAATCAAACCAGGCGCCAGGCAAGCCCCCGCCGCATCCACCACAGCAGCACCTTCGGGCGCGGTCAGGCCAGCGCCACAATCGGCGATCAGCCCATCACGGATTAGCAAAGCGCCCGGCGCATCAAGGCCAGAGGCGGGGTCGAGGAGGCGGGCATTGGTGATGAGGGTATCGGCCATCACAGTGACTTCTCAAAAAACACGCGGCGATAGCCTGCTTCTTCGGCGCGATGCGTCTCGCCAAAGCCAAGGCGCTGATACATGGCGATGTTTTCCGCCATCACCTCATTCGTATAGAGCCAAAGCCGCTGGTGCCCGCGGCGGCGGCCTTCGGCTTCAATCCAGGCCAGCATTTGCCGCCCAAGCCCCTTGCCCTGCGCGCCGGGTGCCACCGCGATATTGTCCAAAAACAGGCCAGTTTCGCTGTCTTCCAGCACCGCGACACCTTGCAGCGCGCCATCGTCTTCCAGCACGAAGGCTTGATGATCCACGATGCGCGCGGCGTAATCATCCAGCATCGGTGCCGGTTCACGATCAAGCCGCGGCACGTAATGCGCATAGGCGGCACGCACTATCTGGCGAAGCGCGGACGCTTCCTCGGCGCGCGCGGGGCGAAGTTCACACATTGCGCCTAAGCCCATGCGCCAGCACATCAAGCACCGCCATGCGGCAGGCGACACCCATTTCTACCTGTTCGCCGATCACGCTGCGTGTCGGGTGATCGGCGATGGCACTGTCAATTTCCACGCCGCGATTCATCGGGCCTGGGTGCATCACAATCGAATCCGGCTTGGCATGCGCCAGCTTTTCCGCATCCAGCCCATAGAAGCGAAAGAACTCCCGCGCTGAGGGCACCAGCCCGCCCGACATGCGTTCGCGTTGCAGCCTGAGCATCATCACAACATCAGCGCCAGCAAGCCCAGCCTTCATGTCGTGAAACACCTCAACGCCCAAGCGCGAAGCTTCCGCCGGGATCAATGTGGGCGGCCCCACGACACGCACGCGGCTGCCCATGGTGGTCAGTAGATGCACATTGGAACGCGCCACGCGCGAATGGGCGATGTCGCCGCAAATCGCGACAACCAACCCCTCAAGCCTTCCCTTATGGCGGCGGATGGTGAGTGCATCCAGCAGCGCCTGGGTCGGGTGTTCATGCGTGCCATCGCCGGCATTGATCACCGCCGCATCCACCTTCTGGCTCAGCAGCGAAGGCGCGCCGGATTGCCCATGGCGCACCACCAGCAAATCGCAATGCATCGCATTCAGCGTGCTGGCGGTATCGAGCAGCGTCTCACCCTTATTCACGCTGGACGTGCTGACAGACATATTGATGACATCAGCGCCCAAGCGCTTGCCGGCGAGTTCAAAACTGGTGCGCGTACGCGTGCTGTCTTCAAAAAACAGATTGATCAGCGTGCGGCCCTTCAACAGGTCTCGCTGGGTTTTGCCGCTGCGGTTGAGCAGGGCGTAGGATTCCGCCAGGTCCAGCAAATCCGCGATATGCGGCGGTTCAAGACCCTCAATGGCGAGGAGGTGTTTGCGGGGATAGGTCACGCGCTCTTTCTAGCCGCCCCCGGGCGGGGATGGCCAGACCCGGCTAAAGCTTGGCCAGGGCGCCACGCAACGCCTTGGCCTTGCCATCCAGCGTGGCACGCCCCGGGCTCCGCTGCACTTCCCGCACGCTGCCATCGGCAAGCCGCAGCACGAGCCGCCATTCGCGGGATGAGGCGCCGGTATCCGTATCCCCGCTATTCGTTGTGCCTGGCACAGCCTCAGCCAATTCAACCTCTACCCCTTTAATGGTGCCCGGGGGCAGGGTTTCCTGCATGTCGAAAAACCGCCACCAGGTGGTGATGCTGCGCGTGAAGACCGCGCTGCCATCGGCGCGTATCGAAAGCGCATGGGGGGCGGGGATGAAGGACAGCCAGAGGAACATCCCAAGGCCAAAGGCGGGAAAGCCAAGGCCCAAAAGCCGCGGCGTGATGGCGGGCCAATCGGCCAGGAAACGGGGCACCAGGGCAAAGCCCGCCATGGCAAAGCCAAAAGCGGCCAGCGCGCCAATGGCGTAGCGGATGCGCCCATCAAGGGCGATTCCCACCAGTATCTGATCCATGCCCTGCCCCTTCATGGCTTGGTCGCGTCCAAAGCCGCCTGGAGCATCCAGGCCGCCGCAGCCTTGTCCACCGAAGCCGCCCTTTTGCCGCGGCTGAGATCGGCTTCCCCCACCATCATGCGGTTCACCGCCGCCGAAGATAGCCTTTCATCCCAAAGCGCGGCGGGCAGACCAACGGCATCCGAAAGGGACCGCGCCCAATCCCGCGCCGCCTGGGCCGCCGGGCCGAAGGACCCATCCAGGCCAAGCGGCAGGCCGACCACCAGGCCCCCAGCCCCTTCCTTCGTGGCAATCGCCTTTATTTCGGCGGCCATGGTCATCAATTTTCCGCGCTTGAGGCTGCCATAGGGGCTGGCCAGCATGAGCGAGACATCACTCAGCGCCACGCCCACGGTTTTCTCCCCCGGATCAAGGCCAATCAGCCGGGAATGGCGGGGCAGGGCAGCGCGCAAATCTCTCAGGTTGATGATAGGCATCGGGGGCCTTATGGTCCGCCGCTCTTTTTCCGGGAAGTAGTGATTTCATGTCCCTAGACACCGCCACCGTCCGGCGCGTCGCGGCCTTGGCCCGGCTGCGCCTTGAAGAACAGGATATCGCCCGCGTGCAGGGCGAGCTGAATGGCATTCTGGGCTGGATTGAACAGCTCCAGGCCGTCAACACCGAAGGTGTCACGCCCATGGCCGGCGGCACGCCCGGCGGCGCGGCGGCCATGCCGATGCGCGATGATGTGGTGACCGATGGCGGCAAGGCCGAAGCCGTTCTGGCCAATGCCCCGGACCGAGAGGGCGAATATTTCGGCGTGCCGAAGGTGGTGGAATAATGCATCCGACCGATTTTACCCTCGCCGGTGCGCTGGCCGCGCTGAATGAGGGCGCGATCAGCGCCGAGGAATTGACCCGCGCCCATGTGGCGGCGGTTGAGGCGCTGAACCCGAAGCTGAATGCCTTCATCACCACCATCAGCGAACAGGCGCTGGAGGCGGCGCGCGCATCCGATGCGCGCCGTAAGCGCGGTGAGGCGGGACCGCTTGAGGGCATTCCCCTTGCCATCAAGGATCTGTTCTGCACGGAAGGTGTGCGCACCACGGCAGCGTCCAAAATCCTGGGCAATTTCATCCCGCCTTATGAAAGCACCGTCACCGCGCAGTTGAAGCGCGATGGCGCGGTGTTTCTGGGCAAGGCCAATCTGGATGAATTCGCCATGGGGTCATCCAATCTGACCTCGGCCTATGGTGGCGTTTTGAACCCTTGGCAGCGCAAGGATGATCCGGGCGCGCGGCTGGTGCCGGGCGGGTCTTCCGGTGGGTCTGCTGCCGCCGTTGCGGCGCGGATCGCGCTGGGGGCCACCGGCACGGATACAGGCGGTTCCATCCGTCAGCCGGCGGCGTTTTGCGGCATTACTGGCATCAAGCCGACCTATGGGCGCTGTTCGCGCTTTGGCATTGTAGCCTTTGCGTCTTCGCTTGATCAGGCCGGCCCCTTTGCACGCACCGTCGAAGATTGCGCCATTCTGTTGCGGTCCATGGCGGGGCATGACCCCAAGGATTCCACCAGCGCCAATCAACCCGTGCCGGATTTCACCGCGGCGTGTGCGCGGAGTGTGAAGGGGCTGCGTATTGGCGTGCCGCGCGAATATCGCCTGGATGGCATGCCGGCCGAGATTGAAAAGCTCTGGCGTCAGGGACTGGATTGGCTGCGCGATGCGGGGGCGGAGATTGTGGATATCTCCCTGCCGCACACGAAATATGCGCTGCCGACCTATTACATCGTGGCCCCGGCTGAGGCTTCTTCCAACCTGGCGCGCTATGATGGTGTGCGCTTTGGCCTACGCGTGGCGGAGAAGGATAGCGACCTGCGCGATCTCTATGAACGCACGCGGGCCGAGGGGTTCGGTGCGGAAGTGCGCCGACGCATCATGATCGGCACCTATGTGTTGAGCGCGGGTTATTACGATGCCTATTACCTGAAGGCGCAGAAAATCCGTGCCCTGATCGCGGGAGATTTCGACGCGGCCTGGGCCAAGGTGGATGCGATTGTGACCCCCGCAACACCATCCGCCGCCTTTGCCGAGGGTGAGAATACCGATGACCCGGTGAAGATGTATTTGAATGATGTCTTCACCGTGACGGCCAATCTGGCTGGCCTGCCGGGCCTGGCACTGCCGACCGGGCTTGATCATCAGGGCCTGCCGCTCGGCTTGCAGGTGATTGGCCGGGCCTTTGATGAAGAAACGGTTTTCGCGGTGGGTGCCGCCTTGGAGCGCGCCGCCGATTTCAAGGCAGTGCCAGCAATGAGGGCAGGCGCATGAGCTACACGATTGAGGGCGAAAGCGGCCCATGGGAAGTGGTGATCGGGCTTGAGGTTCATGCCCAGGTCATGTCCAAGGCCAAGCTGTTTTCCGGCGCGGCAACGGCATTCGGCGCCGAACCCAATGCGCAGGTTTCCTTCATTGACGCGGGCTTCCCCGGCATGTTGCCGGTGATCAACCGCGAATGCGTGGCGCAAGCCGTGCGCACCGGGCTTGGCTTGAATGCCAAGGTCAATCTCTGGTCGCGCTTTGATCGCAAGAACTACTTCTATGCCGATCTGCCGCAGGGTTATCAGATCAGCCAATACGCGCACCCGATCATCGGCGAAGGCGCGATTGATATTGAATTGTCTGATGGCAGCACGAAGACCATCGGCATTACGCGCCTCCATCTGGAACAGGATGCCGGCAAATCCCAGCACGACCAGCATCCGACGAAATCCTTCATTGACCTGAACCGTTCCGGTGTGGCGCTGATGGAAATCGTCTCGGAACCCGACATGCGGAGCCCGGAGGAAGCCGGCGCGTATCTGACGAAGCTTCGCCAGATCATGCGCTATCTCGGCACCTGCGATGGCAATATGGATGAAGGCTCGCTCCGTGCTGATGTGAATGTTTCAGTGCGCAAGGCGGGCGAAGGCTTTCGCACACGCTGCGAAGTCAAGAATGTCAATTCCATCCGCTTTGTCATGCAGGCAGTGGAAGCCGAAGCGCGCCGGCAGATCGAGGTCTGGGAATCCGGCGGCACGGTGGATCAGGAAACGCGGCTGTTTGATACGGGGCGCGGCATCACGCGTTCCATGCGGTCCAAGGAAGATGCGCATGATTACCGCTATTTCCCGGACCCGGATTTGCCGCCCTTGGTGATTGATGCGGCGTTTGTGGAAAGCCTGAAGGCGGCGCTGCCGGAACTGCCGGATCAGCGCCGCGCGCGCTATGTGCGCGATTACGGCATCACGCCCTATGACGCGCATGTGCTGACGCTGGAACGAGAAACCGCGGCCTATTACGAAACCGTCGCCAAGGGGCGCGATGCGAAACAGGCGGCGAATTGGGTGATGGGTGATCTTTTCGCCGCCATCAATCGCACCAAAACCTCCATCGCGGAGCCGCCCGTCAGTGCGCCTGATCTTGGTGCGCTATTGGATCTGATGGCGGATGGTACGCTTTCCGGGAAGCTCGCCAAGGAAGTTTTTGAAGCCATGGTCGAGTCCGGCCGCGCGCCGGGCGCCATTGTGGAAGAACGTGGCCTGAAGCAGGTAACGGATACCGGCGCGATTGAAGCGGTGATTGACCAGGTGCTGGCCGCCAATGCCGATAAGGTCGCGGAATATCGCTCCGGCAAGGATAAGCTGTTTGGCTTCTTTGTTGGTCAGACAATGAAGGCCATGCAGGGCAAGGGCAATCCTGCGCTGGTCAATGATGTGCTGAAGCAGAAGCTTTCGTGAAAACGCGCGTTGCGCGGGGTTAAGTGCCCCGCGCGGCGCTGCGCAATTCCTCAGCGAAATCAGCGCGTTTCTGATGGATGGAGGCAATCACGCGCCCCATCGGCACGCCAAGCGATACCAGCGCCGCCTCGGATAATTGCAGGCTGGCTTCAATCGTCTCCGGCACCGTCTCACTCACACCCTGCGCGTAAAGATGGCGCGCATGCGCCGCATCCCGCGCACGGGAAATGATGGGGAGATCAGGCCGCAGCGAACGGATGGCCGCGATGATCTGGTCCATCTGCGGCGTGACGCTGATGGTGATGATGACACTCCGCGCCGCATCCAACCCGCAAGCCTGCAAAAAGGCCGGGCGCGCCGCATCGCCGAAAAACACATCCTCCCCCGCGCGGCGGGCGCGTGAGACCGAGGCCGGGTCATTATCCACCGCGATTTGGCTCAGCCCATGTTGGCGCAGCAACGCGGCCACGGTTTTGCCGACACGGCCATAGCCGATGATGATGGCATGGCCCTGCTGCGCTTCTGGCAGAGCCTCAAGCTCAGGGTCCTTGGGCCGGGCTTCTTCCAGCAGCGGCGCAAGCCGCCGCGCAAGTGCGGAAAGCAAGGGCAGCAAGGCCATGGTCAGGCTGATTGCAGCCAGGATGAAGCCGGCCAAGCCTGGTTCAATCAGCGCAAGCCCGGTCGCGAGCCCAATCCCGACGAAAGCAAATTCTCCACCGGGGCCAAGCAGCAGCGCCGATTCCAAAGCCGCCGCCGGTGTCAGCGCGAAATAGCGCGCCAGCCCATAGACAATGCCGGCCTTGAGCAGCACCAAGCCGAAAGCCAAGCCAAACAGCAGCACCGGTTCCTTCGCCACTTCACGGAAATCAATGCTCATGCCAACGCTGAAGAAGAAAATGCCCAGCAACAGGCCCTTGAAGGGTTCAATGGTGGCTTGCACCGCGCGGCGATATTCGGTTTCGGCCAGCAACAACCCGGCGACAAAGGCGCCAATCGCCATGGAAAGCCCCGCCTTGGCGGCCATGATGCCGGTCGCGACAATCACGAACAGCACGGCGGCGATAAAGAGTTCTTCCGACCGTTGCCCACCCACCAGACGGAAAAGGGGCCGAAGCACCACGCGCCCCACCAGCACAATCACCGCCAGCACCAGCAGCGCCTGCCCCAAGGCGGTGGCGATGCTGAGCAGCACGGAACCGCCGCCCTTGGCGCCGAGGATACCGATGAAAAGCAATATGGGCACCACCGCCACATCCTGCGCCAGCAGCACGGAAAAACTGGCGCGGCCACCGCTGGTGAGCAGCCTTTCCTGCTGCGCGAGCAATTCCAGCACAATCGCCGTGGAAGACAGCGCCAAACACGCCGCCAGCACCGCGGCAACGCCAGGGCTGAAGCCAAAGGCCAGCGCAATCAGACTAAGCGCCACAAAGCTGAGCGCCAACTGCAGACCGCCCAGGCCCAGCACCAGCCGGCGCATCGCCTTCAGGCGTTCAAATGAAAGTTCAAGCCCGATCAGGAACAGCAGAAACACCACGCCAAGCTCGGCAATCGCGGTCACGCTTTTCGCGTCAATCACCGTGAACCAATAAAGCAGCGGGTATTCCTTGATGAAGGACCCAAGCGCGAGTGGCCCCAGCACAGCCCCGGCACCGAGATAGCCAAGCACCGGGCTCACGCCGACGCGGCGCAAGAGCGGCACCACGACGCCCGCCGTGCCGAGCACGACCAGCGCATCGCTATAGGCCTGGAAATTGATTCCCTCAGCGGCCACCCGGCACCCTTTTTATTGATCTGACGTTTTCAGAGTATGGGTGGCTCGTGGTGATTTTGAGGCAGCGAAGCTCAATTTTTCAATAATGCCGCGTAACGCGCGGGATCAAAGCCGATCAGCAGCGCATCACCCTTGGTCAGTACCGGGCGCTTGATCATGCTGGGCTGAGCCAGCATCAGCGCCACCGCGCGGGCTTCATCCAGCCCTTGCTTCTGATCCTCGGGCAATTTGCGGAAGGTGGTGCCGGCGCGGTTCAACAGCGCCTCCCACCCCGCCTTGCGTACCCAGGCTTGTAGCGTGGCCGGGGTGATGCCGGCGGTCTTGTAGTCATGGAAATCATGGGCAATGCCCTCGGCTTCCAGCCAGGCGCGTGCCTTTTTCATGGTGTCGCAGTTCTTGATGCCATGGATGGTGATGGTCATGTCGCCCCCGATCTGATCGCCCTGCGATACCAGCCTTGCGCGCTGCGACCAATCGCGCCAGCCTCGGCCCAACCGATCAGGAGTACGCACATGAGCAGCACCAGCGATTACACGCCCCCCAAGGTCTGGACCTGGAACAAGGCCAATGGCGGGCGCTTTGCCAATATCAACCGCCCCATCGCCGGCCCGACGCACGACAAGGAATTGCCGGTGGGCCGCCACCCCTTGCAGCTCTATTCGCTGGGCACGCCCAATGGCCAGAAGGTGACCATCCTGCTGGAGGAGCTTTTGGCGCTGGGTCACACGGGCGCGGAATATGACGCCTGGCTGATCCGTATTGGGGAGGGCCAGCAATTCGGCAGCGGTTTTGTGGAGGTAAACCCCAATTCCAAAATCCCCGCACTTCTGGACCGCAGTAGCCCGAAACCCATCCGGGTTTTCGAAAGCGGTGCCATTCTGGTGCATCTGGCGGAGAAATTCGGCGCCTTCCTGCCGAAGGACCCTGCCTTGCGCGCCGAATGCCTTTCCTGGCTGTTCTGGCAAATGGGCAGCGCGCCTTATCTTGGCGGCGGCTTTGGGCATTTTTATGCCTATGCGCCGGTGAAGATCGAATACGCGATTGATCGCTTCGCCATGGAAACAAAGCGGCAATTGGATGTGCTGGACCGGCGCCTCGCGGAAAGCCCCTATCTGGGTGGGGATGACTATACCATCGCCGATATCGCCGTTTGGCCCTGGTATGGCGGGCTGGTGCGCGGATACCTCTATGGCGCGGCGGAATTCCTGAGCGTGCATGAATACAAGAATGTGCAGCGCTGGGCGGAAGCGATTTTCGCCCGCCCCGCCGTGAAGCGCGGGCGCATGGTGAACCGCGTAACCGGCGATCCATCCGAACAATTGCATGAACGCCATGACGCGAGCGATTTCGCGACAAAAACACAAGACAAGATCGCACCCGGTGGTGCGGCCTGATCAGGCTTCAACTCACATCACTCACAAAGAGGAAACACCATGCCACTCGCTCCTAATTTCGCGCGCCGCCGCTTGGAAAAGGGCGAACTCGCCCTTGGCTTTGGCGTGCATCATTTGCGCACGCCAGCCGTTGGCATGATTGCCGCGGCATCAGGCTTTGATTGGCTGTTCATTGATATGGAACATGGCGCCATGAGTGTGGATGATGCGACCCGCATGGCGATGGCCGCGCTTTCGCAAGGCGTCACACCGATTGTTCGCTGCTGCAAGGATGCGCTGTTTGAAGGCACGCGCTGCCTCGATAATGGCGCCATGGGCGTGGTGGTGCCGCATATTGATAATGCCGATGAGGCCCGCGATGTGGTGCGCGCCTTCCGCTACCCGCCTTTGGGTGAGCGTTCCTGGGGCGGCCCGCCGGCGCAATATGCCTTCCAGGTTGCGGATACCGCCGCAGCGCAGAAGGAATTGAATGAGCAGATCATGGTGACCGTCATGATCGAAACGCCCGAAGCGGTTGCGAATGCGGATTCAATCGCCGCCGTGCCGGGGGTGGATTGCCTGATGATCGGGACTTCGGACCTGACCGCCTCCATGGGCATTGCCGGGCAGATCGGTCACCCCGATGTGCGCGCCGCCTATGCCAAGGTGGCGGCGGCATGCAAGGCGCATGGCAAGGTCATGGGCATGGGCGGCGTTTATGATGAAAAGAACGCTTCCGAATATATCGGCCTTGGCGCGCGGTTTTTGCTGAGCGGTTCAGACCACGCCTTCCTGATGGCGGGCGGTGGTGCGCGGGCGAAATTCCTGCGCGGCTTGCAAGGCTGAAGTCAGCCGCAGCACCGAAGCCCCGCCGGCCCTGCCGCGCGGGGCATTTGTTCATGACGGATGCTGTTCGCCGCAGCCGCAATCCGGCTGCACCAGCTTCGCATCCTTGCGGATGATGTGAAAATCAATCCATTCCGCCACCAGGCGCCGCGCCTCACTGAGCGGCGCTTCGGGATGGTGGATGCGGTAAAGCGTCGTGCAGGCATTGAAGGCCTGAGGGTCATCGGCACCAATGTCGCGCAATTCCCGATAGGCGGTAATGACCGCGGCTTCACAACGGCGAATGGAAGGGGAGGTTTGTCGTACCATTCAACTCTCCTGAGTTTATCTGGTGCTTTGCTTCACGAAGGGCGCCAGGCTAGCTGCTGCGCCGTTTTGGCTTTGCGGCCGGCGCGCGCCTTCGGCCGAATAATTCAAGCTTATGTCCCACAAGATCATAGCCAAGGCGTTCTGCGATGGCTTGCGCCAAGGCTTCATGCGCCTCATCGCCGAATTCAATGACATGGCCGGTTTCAACATCAATCAGATGATGATGATGGCCGCGATCCGCCAGATCATACCGCGCCCGCCCACCACCAAAATCGCGCCGTTCCAGAATGCCGCGTTCTTCAAGCAGGCGCACCGTGCGATAGACCGTGGCGATTGAAATCCGTCTGTCGCGCTGCAAGGCACGGCGATGCAATTCCTCAACATCCGGATGATCTTCGGCTTCGCTCAAGATCTGCGCGATCAGGCGGCGCTGGCCGGTCATCTTCAGCCCCTGCGCCACGCACAGGGTTTCAATGCGCGAACCCGTCACGGATTCGGCGGCTTTGGATTGAGGGGCTGCCAAGGGCGTTTTGGGCAAAGGGCAAACTCACTCTGGGCTTTGAAGATCAGCGCTATTCCCTGCCTTATGCGACGCGGTCCGCGGCTTCTCAAGCCCTGGCATGCCCTTGGGCGCTGCGCCTGATCTTGGCCTGTTACATTTTTTGATATTGCGACTAATTCGCAATTGCAGTATATCCCCCCCAGGAGGTCACCATGCGCCGTCGTTCACTTCTTGCCCTGCCCTTTGCCGCGCCGCTGGCCGCGCCTGCCCTGGTCGCCGCGCAGGAACGCGCGCTCAATCTCTATTCATCGCGCCATTATGATACGGATCGCGCGCTGTATGATGGCTTCACGGCCGAATCCGGCATTCGCATCCGGCTGATTGAAGGCGATGCGGATCAGTTGATCGCGCGCATTCAATCCGAAGGGGCGAATAGCCCCGCCGATGTGCTGATAACGGTGGATGCGGCGCGGCTTGCGCGGGCGGTGGATGCCGGGGTTTTGGCAGAAACCGAAAGCGAAATCCTGAAATCGCGCATTCCGGAAAACATGCGCGCCCCGGATGGCAAATGGTATGGGCTTTCCAGCCGCGCACGCGTGATCATGTATGATCGCCAGCGCGGCGTGCCCGAAGGCCTGGCGCGCTATGAGGATTTGGCCCTGCCGGCGCAGCGCGGGCAGATCCTGATCCGCGCAGCCGCGCATCCTTACAATACTTCCCTGATGGCGAGCATTCTTCTGGCCAATGGCGCTGAGGCAGCGGAAGCCTGGGCGCGCGGCGTAGTGGCCAATATGGCGCGCCAGCCGCAGGGCGGTGACACGCCGCAATTCCAGGCGGTGGCCGCTGGCGTGGGGCGCCTGGCGGTGGCCAATACCTATTATCTGGCGCGGTTTGGCGCTTCATCCAACCCGCAGGAAAAGGCGCTGTTTGACCGCATTGGCGTGATCTTCCCCAATCAGGCCCCGGGGGATCGCGGCACGCATGTGAATGTCTCCGGCGCTGGGGTGGTGCGGAGTTCCGCGAACAAGGCCGTGGCGCTGCGCTTCATTGAATACCTCAGCAGCCAACGCGCGCAGGAATTATTTGCCAATGGCAATTTCGAATATCCGGTGGTGGCAGGGGTCGCGCCGCATCCCGCGCTGACAGCACTTGGCAGCTTCCGCGCTGATCAATTGAACGCGCAACGCTATGGCGCGCTGGCGCCAGAGGCGCTGCGGATTATGCAAAGGGCGGGGTGGCGGTGAGGGGGTATCATGGACGGGCGCTGCAATCCCCCTAGCCCCACACCCCATTCCGCCCCATCTTCCCCCCATGTCGTTCC
>JADCEV010000024.1 GCA_020249865.1 Roseomonas sp.
ACTTCGCGCACCATCTGCGCGCCCATGTTTTCGAACTTGTCAGCCAGTTCGATTTCCTTCGCGACCGTCACACCGTCCTTGGTGATGCGGGGTGCGCCGAAGCTCTTGTCGATAACGACATTGCGGCCCTTGGGGCCGAGGGTCACTTTTACGGCGTCGGCCAGGATATCCACACCGCGGAGCATACGCTCGCGGGCCTGGGCGCCGAACTTTACGTCCTTAGCAGCCATGTTTGCGTGTCCTTATTCAGGTTCTGATTGGAAAAGCGAAGATCAGGCAGCGAGAATGCCCATGACGTCGGATTCCTTCATGATCAGGAGCTCCTCGCCATTCAGCTTCACTTCAGTGCCGGACCACTTGCCGAACAGGATGCGATCGCCAGCCTTGACGTCGAGCGGACGAAGATCGCCCTTTTCGTTCAAGGTGCCGGCGCCCACGGCGACGACTTCGCCTTCCTGGGGCTTTTCCTTCGCGGTGTCGGGGATGATGATACCACCGGCGGTCTTTTCTTCCGCATTAACGCGGCGAACCAGAACGCGGTCATGCAGGGGACGAAATTTCATAAGGTCCTCTCCTGAGCCTCGGGTTGATGACGGCTCGCTCTGGGAAGCCTGACCGGTCACCGAGGGTGCCCCGGCCGTTAGCACTCCCCCCAGAGGAGTGCCAGTGATCTAGGCTGGGCGGTGCGGCGCGTCAAGCGGTTGGCAGCACTCAAAGCATGCTAGTGCTAATATGTTGATATCAAATATTTTTCTTGCAAAACCCCGGAGTCGTCATGGCAAGCTTCCACCCTGTCCCGGCGGGACGCCGGGGCAGGATGGCTTGTGACGGCATAGGAAAAGGAAGATGAGCCTTAAGCTTCAGGGGTTGGAAAGCGTGGTGCGTATCCCGGATTGGCGGCTGACCACGGCCGAATTACTCTATCATCTGCCCGATCACCCGCATGTGCTGCAAAGCTTCATTTGGCAGAAGCTGGATCGCGCGCCGGATTTTCCGGAATTGGACCGGTTCCTGGCCTTTTGGCAGCGCGAGATTGACGGGCCGCTCCATTCGGTGCGGGTCGCCTCGGCCGCGCTGACGCGGCCGGCGGAACTGCGGTATGCCAATGGGGTGTTTACGCTGCACTGAAACCCCTCAACACTGGGTGGCGAGTGACAAGGGGGGAAAGGCCATGCGCCACATCCAGCAGCCTGGCCCGCCGGGGGCTCAGCGCATCATCGCCCATCCGGTGCGCGCCCAGGCGGTGGATGCGGAATTGCCGCGCGGGGCGAGCCTGCTGAGCGCGTTGCATGATTTGGCCCGCGCGCATGGGGCAGAGGGCGGGTGCCTGACACTTTCAGGCGGTGCTTTAGGGCCGTTTGCTTATGTGATCCCCGCGCTGGCGCCTGACCCATCCCACGCCGCCTATTATAGCGCCACCTTCCGCCCGGCGGGCGCCACGCGGCTTGATGTGGCTTCCATCACGGTGGGTTTTCGCGATGGCGCGCCCTTCTTTCATTGCCATGGCTTCTGGACCGAAGCCGATGGCCGCGCCGGTGGTGGCCATATGCTGCCGGAGGAAACCACCATCGCCGCGCCAATCCGCGCGCAAGGCGTGCTGATTTCAGGCGCTCGGTTTGAAGCGCGTCAGGATGCGGAAACCGGCTTCAAGCTGTTCACGCCTGTTGTCACCTCGCCGCCAAGTGCCACCAGCGCCAATGGCATTGCGATCCGGCTATGCCCCAATCAGGACATTACCGCAGCCCTTGAAGTGGCGGCGGCAGGTGCTGGCTTTGCTGCAGCGCGGCTGCATGGCGGTGTAGGCAGCATCATTGGCGCGCGTTATGCCAATGCGCCGCCAGTGGATAATTTCGCGACCGAAATGCTGATCCGCAATGGCGTGATCCGCCCCGGCGCCACGCGGCTTGATGTGGCAATGGTGGATTTGACTGGGCATTTGAGCGCGGGGGTGCTGACGCCCGGCGATAATCCTGTGCTGATGACGCTGGAGGCGGTGCTGGTGCCGGACTGATCGACGCTTTCTTGTCGTAGGCGCCTGATGCTCATACGGCGAAAGGAGAGTGGCGTGGAGGACGACCTATCAACCCAGCCAGAGTACTGCGTGCAGCAACAACTTGAGGCCTATAACGCGCGCGATATTGACGCCTTTATGCGCTGGTGGGCTGAGGATTGCTGCTATTTTGGCTTCCCGGACCAGCTTCTGGCCAAGGGAGTTGCAGAGATCCGGGAGCGGCATCTGATACGTTTTCGTGAACCGAACTTGCATGGGCGGTTGGTCACGCGGTTATCCGTGGGCAACCTTGTCATTGATCAGGAGGTTGTGACGCGAAGCTTCCCGGAAGGCCCTGGCGAGGTTGACGTGATTGCGATCTATGAGGTCGAAGGCGGGAAGATTTCCAAGGCTTGGTTCAAGATGGGAAAGCCTCGGCTACACAATTCCTCACCGTGAGCGGAATTGACGCGATACTAAAGATACTTGCCGCGTTCCAGAATCTCGAGCGTATATTCCTTGTAGGTAATGCCGAGTTCCTCAGCGCGCGCGAGGCGCCTTAAGGCAATCTCCCGCGGCGGGGTTTTCCAGGTGCGTTTATGCGCGCGGCGCCAATGCCAGGCGCGCCAGGATGCGTTGACATCTTCCTCCTCATCCAGCGGCGGGCCGCCATTATGGCGCGGCGCTGGGGGCAGCATGTCAGATGCCACTCACGGGCGGCATGGTGGCGGCGAAGGAAGCGCGGTCTGACGCGCGGTCAAACCAGGTGGCAAGGCCCGGCAGACCCTCACGCCAAGCCCACACGCGATGGCGCCTTTCGCAATAGCCAAGCACGGCGAGCAGCGCGAGGAAGCCGGCATCGGGCGCAGCATAAACGCCACGCGCGACATCATCCTGCAGCGCGGCGGCGATGCGCGCGGCGCGGGCTTCTTCCAGCGCAATCACGCCCGGCGATCTTTCATGCACCGGGCGGCGCAATTCCCGGTTCCAGACTGCGATGCCATCCAACATGCCAAGCACACGGCCATAGGCCGCAAGCCGCTTCCAGCCATCCGCACCATCACCCAGCAAACGCTTCTCTGGCGCCACCAGACCATCCAGCACCATCAGAATGGGCGTGGTTTCCGTGACCGTGGTGCCATCCGCCAGCACCAACGATGGCACGCGCCCGACCGGGTTATGCGGCAGCAGGCTGGAAGCCGGATCGCGCAAGGTGGTTTCGGTAAAGGCAATGCGGCCTTCAAGGCCAAGTTCCAGCACCGCCATGCGGGCAATGCGGGCATAGGGCGAACCGGCGGAATGGAAAAGCTGCATCGCGAAAACCTAACCCGCCACGCCGCATCTGACGAGGCCCGGCATTATACCCGCAACGCGCCTCTGGGCGGCCAAAGAACCAAAATATCCATCTCACGCTGCGTCGTTTGAAACATCAGGCCAGCCGCCCCGGCACAGCGGCAATCACCGCTTCCTCGGCATTGGCGAAAGCGAGCCGCAAATGGCGTTCCTGGCCGGGGCCGAAAAAGCTGCCGGGCAGGCCAAGCAGGCCGCGATCAACCGCCAAAGCCTCGGCCATGGCTTCCGCATGCGGCGCATCATCAGGCAGGCGCAAATAGGCGAAGTAGGTGCCCAGTGCATCAATGCGCCAGGCATTCGCCGGCGCCATGGCGGCGCGAAACGCCTCGGCCCGCGCGGCCATGATGGCGCGATTGCCCGCGCGCCAATCACGCAGCGCCTCCACCCCCCAAGCCAGCGCAATTTGTGGCGCGCGTGGTGGGCAGATCTGCACCGTATCAATCGCCTTCGCCAATTCGCGCTGAAACCCCGCACCAGCCGCAATGGCGCCAACGCGATGCCCCGGCACGCAATAGGCTTTCGAAAATGAATAGAGATGCACAACATGATCCTGCCATGTCGCATCCTGGAACAGCCCATGCGGCGCGCCAGCGGCTTCCGGGATGAAATCGCGATAGGTTTCATCCAGCACCAGCCAGGCACCGTGATCGCGGCAGAGCTTGGCGAATTGCGCGACGAGTTCTGGTGAGTATGTCGCGCCGGTCGGGTTGTTCGGTGTCACCAAAACAATCGCGCGCACGCCTTGCATCAAGGTTGCCGCCAAGGCCGGATCGGGCAGAAAGCCATCCTCCGCCCGGCAGGGCAAAACGCGGCAGGGAATGCCAAGCGCCTCCAAAGCCATGCGGTGGTTGAAATACCAGGGCGCGGGCAGCATCACCGCATCTCCCGCACCTGCAAGCGTTATCATGGCCAGCGTAAAGGCCAGATTGCCACCTGCGGTGATGGCGATATCGCCCGCGCCAATCGGTGCTGCATAGGCGCGCGCCATATCGGCGGCCAAGGCTTCCCGCAAGGCGCCTTCGCCTTCAATCGGGCCATAGCCGGCGGATTTCGCATCCCCCGCAGCGGCAGCGAGGCGCGCCAGCAAATCCGCATGCGGCGGATAGCCCGGCACGGCCTGAGTCATATCCAGGACCGGACCGGCGCCGCCCTGATAGCGGGCGGCCCAGCGGCGCACGGCGGGAATGGGCGGGGCGCCAGTGGCGCGGATGCGGGGGGAAAGCGGCAAATCCATCAGCGCAAGGAACCATCACTGCGTGGCCGCGTCCATGGGGGGATTGCGCTGGTCCTATTCCCCGCGCTGCGCTTCCTTGATCGCCCGGCGCAGCTTGGCGATGCCGCTGCGCGTTTGGCCTTCGGCACAAAGCTGCCGGCCTTCATCCGCCAATACCCGCAAATGCGCCGGCGCCTCAGGGCCCAGGGCGGCAAAGCGCCCGGCAAGCTCAGCGCAATATTCGGGTGAATCGGAAATCAGCCGTGGCGCGGCCTGCTCCGCCAGGGCAGGCAAGGAAGCCAACAGCAGAAGGGCGAAAACCCAAGGCATGCGCGTTTCATAGGCAGTTCCGCCCTGCCGGGTGATGGCAGCCACATGAAGCCCGCTTCATGCGCGGGAACTGAGCGTGAGCCGCGCTTCCAGCCCGGGCCTTGCAGCGCCGGGTTGCCCATCACCCAGACGCAAATCCCCGCCATGCAGCGCGGCCACGGCCTTGACCAGGGAAAGCCCAAGCCCGGAACCCGGCAGGGCGCGGGATGGATCAGCGCGGAAAAACCGTTCACCCGCCCGGGCGCGATCCTCGGCCGCCAGGCCCGGCCCTTCATCGCGCACGCTGATTTCGCGCTTGCCGCGCGCGGGGGCGCTGGCACTCAGGCGGATCGTGCCGCCTTCGGGGGTGAATTTCACCGCATTATCCAGAAGATTGGCAATGGCCTGCAGCACCATATCGCGATCACCCACCATGGTGAGCCTTTCGGGCCAGGCTGTTTCCAGATGCTGGCCGCGTTCTTCGGCAAGCGCGCCATAGACCTCCGCCGCATCGGTCAGCACCGTCGCCAAATCAAAGGGCGCGAAGGCGGCGCGGCGCGCGCCGGCCTCAGCCTCCGCAATGCGGAGCAGCGCCTGAAAAACGCGGCTGATGCCATCCAGATCAGCAACGGTGGTTTCCATCGCGGCACGCAGGCTTTCCTCATCCGGTGCGCTCAGCAGCGCGTTTTCAAGCCGCATGCGCGCGCGCGCAATGGGGGTGCGCAAATCATGCGCGATGGAATCGGAAACACCCTTGATGCCGACCATGAGCTGATCAATCCGATCCAGCATGGCGTTCATGCTTTCACCCAATTGGTCGAATTCATCGCGCTGCGTGGAAAGCGGCACGCGGCGGGAAAGATCACCAGCGGCAATGGCACCAGCGGTGGCGGCAGCCGCGCGCAGCCGATCCGCCAGCGCGCGCCGCAGCGCCGCAGCGCCGGCGATGGCAAAGGCAACCGCCACCGCAAAGGACCAGAGCAAGGCTTCCGAAAGCAGGGTACGGAGCTTTTCACGATCAGCCGCATCGCGCCCGACCAGAACCCGATACCCCCCAGCCAGCGGCACATGATACATGCGCGCCGGCACCGCGACGCCATCGCGGCGTACCGTATCGGCCGACCAGGAGCCTGCGATTTCCGCCGCCGGCGGCCAGCGATCGAGGTTGCCGGCAAGGCGAGCCCCGCTCTCATCCATCAGCAAATAGATGGCGTGGTCATCAATATCCACGGCCAATCTTTCGCCAATCGCTTCCTTCACCGCTGCCGCACCGCCGCCGCGCCAGGCTTCCTGCAAGCCAATCGCATCGGCGCGGATCGCATCATCAATCTGGCGCGAAAGCGTGCCCGCCGTGCCCCACCAGAGCATGAGCGCAAAACCGAGTATCGCCGCCAGGAACAGCACGGCGAATAGCGCGGCAAAGCGAAAGCCGGCACTTTTCAGATAGGCGCCAATATCGCGCCAGCCGCCCATATCCTCAGCCGGCGCGGCCATGCAATCTCAGGCGTCGGCGCGGATCATATAGCCCGCATTGCGTACGGTATGGATCAGCGGCACATCAAAGCCGCGATCCACCTTCTGCCGGAGGCGGGAGACATGCACGTCAATCACATTGGTCTGCGGATCAAAGTGATAATCCCAAACCTTCTCAAGCAGCATGGTACGCGTGACCACCTGACCCGCATGGCGCATCAGATGTTCAAGCAGGCGAAATTCGCGCGGCTGCACTTCAATCCGCTTGCCGCCACGCGTCACGGTGCGAGACAGCAGATCAACTTCAAGATCGGCCACGGTCAATTTGGTCGCCGGCACTTCCATTGCAGGCCGGCGCGCCAGCGCTTCAATGCGGGCCAGCAATTCCGCGAAGGCGAAGGGCTTCACCAGATAATCATCGCCCCCGGCCTTGAGGCCTTTGACGCGTTCATCGACAGCGCCAAGCGCGGTCAGAAACAGCACAGGTGTCTTATTGCCTTGGCTCCGCAACGTTTCCACAATGCGCAGGCCATCCACGCCGCCCGGCAGCATGCGGTCCAGGATCAGCAGGTCAAAAGGTTCCGACGCGGCCATGAAAAGCCCATCGCGCCCATTGGCGACATGCTCGACAATATGCCCAGCCTCTTGCAGGCCCTTTTTCACAAAGCGGGCGACTTCGGCATCATCCTCGACAAGCAGGATTTGCATGGCAGGCTAACTCCAGAAACAGCAGCGACTCCCCAGCAGGCCAAGGCTACGCCGCTTCCTTGAAATACTCAAAATGGCGCGTTCAACCAGGCGCTGGCCGGCGCCCGACCTGGACGGTGATTTCCACGATGCGCCCTTCCCGCAGCAGGGAAAGCCGCACATTCTGCCCGGGCGGAATGGCGGAAATGCCGCGCACCAGATCGCGGTTATTGCTGATGCGCGCCCCATCCACCGCGGTGATGACATCCCCCTGGCGCAGCCCTGAACGGGCGGCGGGGCTCCCACGTTCCACCCCCAGCACCTGCGCGCCGCCACGGGGCGGGCGGCCAGGTGCGGCTTCCACATCGCCCACGGAAACGCCAAGCCAGCCGCGTTCAACCCGCCCACCGCGCAGCAATTGTTCGATCACCGGGCGCGCCAGATCGGATGGCACGGCAAAGCCGATCCCGGCCGAGGCGCCGCTTGGGGAGAAGATCAGGGTTGTGATGCCAATCACCTCACCGGCCATGTTGAACAGCGGCCCGCCGGAATTGCCAGGATTGATCGGCGCATCGGTCTGAATGAAATCATCAAAGGGGCCAAGCCGAATATCGCGCCCAATGGCCGAGATGATGCCGGAGGTGACCGACCCGCCAAGCCCGAAGGGATTGCCCGCCGCCAAGACCCATTGCCCAACGCGCATCTGGCGCGAATGGCCGAGGGAGACGGCAGATAAGGGTCTTTGCGCTTCGATCTTGAGCAAGGCGATGTCGGTCAATTCATCAATGCCGATGATGGTCGCCGGGTATTCCGACCCGTCATGCAACCCGACCAGCACATTCGCGGCTTCGCCAAGCACATGCGCGTTGGTCACGATAATGCCCGAGGGTTCGATGATGAAGCCGGACCCGGCGCCCTGGATGATCGGCCCCCTGCGGCGGGAAGGGTCGCGCTGGTTGCGCTCCCGCGGCTGGTTGCGCCATTCGGGCGGCACGCCATCGCGCGTCGTCACCTGAATGCTCACCACCGCCGGGATCACGCTTTGCGCGAGATCGGCAAAATCCGGCAGGCCGCGCTGCGCAATGGCGGGACCGCAAGCGCCAAGGGCGGCGGGCAGGAAAAGCGCGGCGCGGCGCGTGAGTTTGGGCGGAAGAGCTTCCATGATGGCTTATAAATGCAGCGCTTCGGCGCGCGCTTCAACCTTGCGGTGAAGCCGGGTTCTCCGGCCAGGCGTGTTTCGGGTAGCGCCCGCGCATTTCCTTGCGCACTTCCGCCCAGCTTCCCGCCCAAAACGCCGCCAGATCGCCAGTGATGGCAATGGGCCGCCCGGCGGGTGAGAGCAGCGCCACCTGCAAAGCCACGCGCCCGCCGGCGAGCAAGGGCAAGCCAGGCAGGCCAAACAAATGCTGGGCGCGGGCTTCAAGCGTTGGCACATCGCGCGCGTAATCAATCGCGGCACTCCGCCCACCAGGTAGCGCCAGCCGTGCCGGCAAGGCCTGGTCCAGCGCGCGGCGCGCTTCCCGGGGCAAAAGGCCAAGTAGGATCTGGGCAAGATCAAGCCCCGCCAATTCCTGCAAACGTGTGAGGCCCGAAAGCTGCGGCGCCAACCATCCAGGCGCTGAGGCGATCAGCGCCTCATCGGTCATATCAGGCCAGGAATCGCCTTCCACCTGCCGCATCCAGCCAATCCGCGCGCGGGTTTGCCGCGCCGCATCGTTCCAGGGCAGATCGCGCAAGCCGCGCTGCGCTACGGCTTCCGCAAGGGCTGCCGCCATCGCCGGCGGGTCCGCTTGCGGCAGCGGCGATTCTTCCAAGACCAGGGGGCCGAAGCGGAGCCGCCGCCGCGCCAGCACCGCGCCGCTGCGTGCATCAAACGCCGCACCCTCCTCTCGCCGCAGCCTTTCGGGAAAGCGGGCTTCCAGCACGGCGCGTTCAATGGGCGCTGCCATGCGGATGCGTGCCTCGGTTCCTGCGATTTCGAGGTCCGCTACTGCAAGCAACGGCATCTTGGCCAAGGGATCAATGCCGGTGATGCGCGCGCCTTGCCCGGAAGCGAGGCGAAAGGCACCATCCATGGAACCTCGCTTGGCCGCGATGCGGTCCGGGAAACCCGCCGCGAGCAAGGCGCCGGCATCGCCTTCGGCGGCCACACCATTGCCAATGCCAAGCCGGCGCCGATGCAGGCTGGCAGCGCGGCGAATACGCTGCACCGCGCCACGATCCGCCGCCGCGTGATCGCCCCCGGCCAGCAGATCAAGCCGGAGCCCGATATCCGCCGGCGCTTCCCGCCCGCGCAAGGGATCGCGTTCTTCCAGCAATGCGGCGAGTTCGGCGGCGAGGGCCTTTTCCGCACTGCCTTCCGCCGCCAGCATCATGCGCGCGAGCCTTGGGTGCGTGCCCATCCGCGCCATGCGCCGGCCGGTTTCCGTAATGCGGCCAGATTCATCGAGCGCATCCAGATCGCGCAGCAGCCCGCGCGCGGCGGCCATTGTCCCGCCGGGCGGTGCATCCAGAAAGGCGAGCGCGCCCGGTTCCGCGCCCCAGGCGGCGCAATCCAAGGCAAGGCCGGAAAGCTCCGCTTCCAGAATCTCAGGCCGATCCGCCTGCGGCAGGCCGCGATGCAAAGCCTCTGTCCAAAGCCGGATCGCCACCCCCGGCGCCGTGCGCCCCGCACGGCCCGCGCGTTGCTCCGCTGCTGCCTTACCGATCCGCAAGGTCACCAGCCGCGACAGGCCGCTTGCGGCATCAAGGCGCGGCGCGCGGCGATAGCCGCCATCCACCACAATGCGCACGCCAGGCACGGTCAGCGATGTCTCGGCGATGGAGGTCGCCAGCACAACCTTGCGCTGCCCATCCGGCGCCGGGTTCAGCGCCAAATCCTGTTCGGCCGGCGGCAACTCGCCATGCAAGGGCAGCACCAGCGCATTGAGCCCACCCAGCCTTTCGGCGGTGCGGCGAATCTCGCCCCAGCCCGGCAGGAAGGCGAGCACATCACCGGGGTGGGAGGCCACCGCTTCACGGATTGCACTGGCCATGGCTTCGGGCAGGTCGCGCGGGTCGCGCAAATCCCGCGCACGGTGGCGGATTTCGACAGGATAAGCGCGGCCCAGGCTTTCGATCACCGGCGCGGGCGTGCCGCGTTCCGCCATCAGCCCGGCGAAGCTCGCGCCATCCAGGGTGGCGGACATGGCCAGCAGGCGCAGTTCGGGGCGGAGTGCGCGTTGCAGATCAAGCGCAAGCGCCAGCGCCAAATCAGTATCCAGATTGCGTTCATGCGCCTCGTCGAAAAGAATCGCAGCGATGCCTTCAAGGCCGGGATCGCTTTGCAGCCGGCGCACCAGCAGGCCTTCCGTGACCACCTCAACCCGCGTGCGGTCGGAAAATTGCCGATCGAGCCGCGTGGCAAGGCCGATGGTGCCGCCCGGTTGGTCTTCCCCGATCAGGGAGGCCATGCGGCGCGCGGCAGCGCGGGCAGCGACACGGCGCGGTTCCAGCACCAGGATGCGCCCTTCGGCGGCCCAGGCTTCTTCCATCAGCGCCAAGGGCACAATCGTGGTCTTGCCCGCGCCGGGGGGTGCGATCAGCACGGCGTTGGAAGAAGCACTCAGCGCAGCGCGCAGCGCCGGCAGCGCTTCAGAGACAGGCAATTCAGGAAGCATGGGCGGGGCGATACAAAAGGGATCGTCCCCATGTGACGCGCCGGCCTCGCGCAATCAAGCGGCGGGGGGTTTTGGCCTCAGCGTGGTCCCGGCCCTGGGCGCGGCGGCATCGGACCAGGGCCAGGGCCCGGACCCGGCGTGAAAGGTGGCGGGTTCACCCAAACCCCGCCAATCGGTGGCGCATAGCCCGGCTGCTGGACGATATTCGGATCAGGCGGGCAATTCGGGCGATTGATGCCGCAATCCCAGGCGAAGCGGTCCGGCCGCCCGGTCATGCTGCCGCCGGGGATGAAGCGGCAGACGCATTGCTTGCCCGCCATGCAAGCCAATTGCCCTTCGCGCGCTTCAACGCATTGCGGCGGTTCCTGCGCCGCAAGGGGCCAGGAGAGCAGCAGAAAGGCAGCGAGGAGGATTTTGCGCATGGTGCAGCCTTACCGGTAAAGATTAATGAATGGCTAACAAGCCGAGCCTATTCCCATTTGCGGGCTTGCACCAAGCCCCTTTCCCGCCCCTTTATGGGGCATGCGATTCATCGCCGCCCTTGTCGCTTTGCTATTCCTGCCCTGGTTGCCGGCGCGGGCGCTGGAAAGTGTTGCGCAGGAATCGCCGCGGGCGCGCGTCACGCTGGTTGCGGACCATTTGGCCATCGCACCTGGGCAAGCGTTTCAGCTTGGGCTCCGCATCCGGCTCGCGCCGCGCTGGCATAGCTATTGGCGCCATGCCGGGGATGCCGGCGCGCCCACGGAAATCGCGCTGACCCTGCCCGAGGGCAGTGCGGCCAGCCCCATCGCCTGGCCCACCCCGCAGGCAATCCCCTTCGGCCCGCTGATGAGCTTTGGCTACTACGGCGAAGTCGTGCTGCCCATGCGCATCACCCCGCCCGCCAGCCTGCGTGCTGGTGAGGTTTTCAGCATCGCGGCCGAGGCGACCTGGCTGGTCTGCGATGATGTCTGCATCCCTGAAGAAGGTAGTTTTCGCCTGGACCTGCCGGTGGCGGCTGAGGCGCAGGCGAACCCCGATCTGGCGCCGCTTTTCGCCGCCGCTGCGGCGGCTCTGCCAAGGCCCTCCCCCTGGCAGGCCAGCGTCAGCATCCAGGGCGATGCGCTGCGGCTCAGGCTGACCGGCCCAGGGCTTGGGCGGGAAAGCCTGAAGGAAGCGCTGTTCATCCCAGGCCAAAGCGGGGTTTTGGATCACCCCGCGCCGCAAAAGCTGACCCAGGGGCCGGATTGGCTGGAATTGACGCTGAAACGCGCCGAACGCCCGGAAAACCACGCGCAACTTGAAGGCGTATTCCTGGTGACCGATCAGGGCGGCAGGCGGCTTGGTTATGAGATCACAGCGCCGCTGTTGCCGGGCGCAGCCTTCCTGCCCTTATGGCAGGCGCTGATTTTTGCGCTGCTGGGCGGGGTTATCCTGAACCTGATGCCCTGCGTCTTCCCGGTACTCGCCATGAAGGCCATGGCCCTGGCGCGGCTGGGCGGCGCGGCGCACGGGGCGGTGCGGCTGGAAGCCGCGGCCTATACCGCCGGCGCGGTGGTGAGCTTCACGGCGCTTGCCGGACTTTTGCTGGTGCTGCGCGGAGCGGGCATGGCGCTGGGCTGGGGGTTTCAATTCACCTCGCCGGTTTTTGTGCTGGCGATTGCCTGGCTGATGCTGGCGGTCGGGCTGAATCTTTCGGGCGTTTTCGCGCTTGGCGGGCCGATTGGCGCGGGTGGGCATATCGCGGCGCGCGGCGGGTTTTTGGGCAGTTTCGCGACCGGCGCTTTGGCGGTGCTGGTGGCAAGCCCCTGCACGGCGCCCTTCATGGCGGCGGCGATTGGTGCCGCCTTGGTCATGCCGGCGCCGGCGACCCTTGCGGTATTCGCCGCGCTTGGCTTGGGGCTGGCGGCACCCACGCTGATCCTGGCCCTGGCGCCGGGCCTGGCCAGCAAACTGCCCCGGCCCGGCCCCTGGATGGAAAGGCTGAAGCACATCATGGCCTGGCCCATGTATGGCGCGGCGCTTTGGCTGGTGTGGGTGCTTTGGGCGCAAAGCGGCTCGCTTGGCGTGGCGTTGGCGCTGGCGGGCGGGCTTGGGCTTGGCCTTGCCGCCTGGGTCCTGGGCCGGGCGCAGCGAGATGGCCGGCGCGGCACTCAGCTTGGCGCGGTGCTTGGCGCGCTTGCCCTGGTTTTGGCGCTGCCCTTTGGCCTGACGGCCGCACCACCTCCGCCCGCCGCCACCGAGACCGCCGAAAGCTGGAGCCCCGCGCGGGTTGAGGCGCTGCGGGCTGAGGGCAAGGGCGTATTGCTGAATGTCACCGCCGCCTGGTGCATCACCTGCCAGGTGAATGAACGCATCGCCCTTCGTCGGGATGCGGTGCAGGCAGCCATGGCGGCGCGTGGCATTGTCTATCTGAAGGCGGATTGGACCCGCGGCGATCCCGCCATTGCGGCGCTACTCCGCGCCCATGGGCGGGAAGGCGTGCCGCTTTACCTGTTTTGGCCGCCGGGCGGGGGAGAGGCCGTGATCCTGCCCGAAGTGCTGACCGAGGCCATGGTGCTGCGCCAAATTGGCGCTCTCTAAGCTTAACGCTTGACGCCCCCCGGGGGCGGCGGGGTATCTGATCATTATCGGCATAAAGACCGAAAGCGGCGCGCATGCGCTGGCGCAGTTTGAGGCTGGCTTGGCTTTGTTGACGCGTTTCCGCGTGAGGCCGGGGATTTGGCCTTACGCCCCAAAGGGTCTTGCCATGCCGCTTGCCGAAACCTCTGCCGATCCCAGGGCGATGCCGGATTTTCTGCGGCTGGTGGGCGCTGATCTTTGGACCAAGCGACTCGCGGATTTGGGGCGCCGTGCCCAAACGGGCGCCTTTCAGGGACGCGCCATGCAGCATCGCCACGCCTTGGAATTTGCACTGGCACGCGCCGCGCACGGTACGGCGCAGGGCAGCGCGGAACGCCGCGCGTTGGGCTTTGCCGCGGAAGCGGTACGCCTGGCCAATGGCCTGCCGGAAGCGCGGCGAGACAAGCTGCGCGCTGCCATCACCCAAGGGCTGTCCGGTGAGGCAACGCTGATTCCCCTATTTCATCTGCTGCGCTCAGCCGCGCTTTATCGCGCGCAGGGTTTTGAGGTGCGCTTTTCCGGCCTTGCGGAAGATAGCGCGCATGATCTGACCATCAGCCGTGGCGGCGCTGTCGCGGAAGTGGTGTGTGAAACCATCTCCGCCGAGGAAGGCCGGCCGGTGCAACGCGGGCATTGGTATGCGCTGATGGATAGCGTCAATCCCGAATTGCAAACCTGGCTTGCCGCGCATCCCGGCCGCTATGTGCTGCGCATGACGCTGCCCGATGGGCTTTCCGGCCCTGACAAGGCAGCCGAATTGCAGCGGCGCATCATGGCGATGCTGGCGGCTGAGAAGCGCCAGGATAGCAGCGCGGATGCGGTGCTGAAGCTTGACCCGCTGGTGCTGGCGGGCGCGCAGGCCGATCCGCTTCCCGGCAGGCTGCGTCAGCAATTCGGACCAGAGGCACATCTGGCCGTGACCGGCGACCCCGCCGGTGGATCGGTCTTCGTGCTGGCGGCGCGCGCCGGTCAGGAAAACAGTATTTCGGACGCGGTCGCCACGCGCATGGCGGGTGCTGCGGGTGCGCGGCTATCGGGCGCAAAGCCCGGCATTGTTTCAGTGTTTATCGAGGATATGGATCGCGCCGAATGGCGCGGCTTGCGCGATGATCTGGCCCTTGAAGGCGCGGTGCGCCGCTTTTTGGCCGGTCACGCCGCGCGGCGCGTGGTGGCGGCTGCCTGTTCCTCGCGCGCGGAGCTTTTCGGGCTGGCGCCGCCTGATGCAGTGACGGGTGGGGAGCTGCGTTTCCGCAACCCATCCCACCCGGCGGCCAAATCCGCTGCTCTGGCGCCCGCCATTCTTTCGACGAGCGCCTGAGCCAGAGGGGCGTCAATTCGCCAAGACCATGGCGAAATAACCAAACACCGTCAGCAAGACGCCGGAGACCGCATAGGCCACCGGGAAGCCGATCCAGGGCACATTTGACCCGATTTCCACCGCGGCTTCGCGGCATGGGCCGGAATGGCTGCGCGCACCGGCCACACCACCCATCAGCACCGCCGGGTTGAACTTGAAGACGTAAAGGCCAAGCACCCAGACCAGAATGGGCGGCAGGCTGCAGGCGATGAAGCCCAGTACGAAAATCTTGAGCGCCAGCATCCCCGTCAGCTGCGCCAGCAGCGAATTGCCCGCATTGATGCCGACAATCGCGACAAACACCACAAGGCCAAGGTCTTCCAGGATATTGCGCGCCGCCGCCGGCGTATTGCCGAAGAACCGCAGACGCGAGGTGAGCGAGGATACAATCACCCCTGAGACCAGCAGCCCGCCCGCATTGCCAAGCCCGATATTCGATCCAAAGGCCGGGAACTCAATCGCGCCAATCAGGAAGCCGAGGATCATGCCGAGTGAGAGCGTCAGCAAATCCGTCCCCGTAGAGGGACGAATGACGCGGCCAAAAGCCTCCCCGATTTTCTCGACCGCGCTTTTGAGGCCGACAATCGTCACCACATCCAGGCGTTGCAGCGTGGTATTCGTGCCGAGCGGAATCGGCACGCCGGAACGTTCAATTGCCAGCACCTGTACTTCATTGGCCCCTGGCAGGGCGCGCCATTCCTCGCGCGTTTTCTTCAAGGTGTCGCGGTTGGTGACCAGGATTTCGGCACGATCAAGCGGCAGATCAAGCGCGGTGCGATCCGCAACCTCTGGCCCGATCAGCCCCATCTTATCCGTGAGGCCCGTGAGCGTGCCGCCAAGCGCGATGATATCGCCAAGCGCCAGTGGCAAATCTTCCCGCGCGCCAAGGGCCGTGCCATCGCGCACGATATTGACGAAGCGGTATTCCGGATTTTCGCGCAGCATATCGGCCATGGTGCGGCCAACCCAGCCGGGATTTTCCAGCCGATAGGCGCGCAGGCTGCCCATGGTCCAGCCGGAAAGCGCTGGCGCATCGCCACTCGCGACGCCATGTTCCTTTTCATAGGCACGCGCCGCTGCACGCGCATCAATGCCCCACCAGGTCGGCAAATACTTGGTGATCAGGATGATGCCGACCGTGCCCCAAAGATAGGTGATGCCATAGGAAAGCGCGATCATGGCGCTGACATCGCCCGCGCTGGTGCCTGCCGGCAGGGTAATGGCGCCAGATGTCACGGCCTGTTCAGCGGAACCAATGGCCGCCGACATGGTTTGTGACCCGGCCAGGATGCCGCCCGCCGTGCCGGGCGGCAATTCCAGAAACCGCACACCAAGCACGACAATGGTCAGGCCACATAGGCAGGAAACAATGGCGAGTGCGGTGAATTTGATGCCATCGCCACCAAGGCTGTTCACGAAGGAAGGCCCAACGCGCAGCCCAACCCCATACATGAACAGATAATAGAACAGGCTTTTGGTGAAGTTATCGAGTGCGAGCTTCTCGCCATAGACCGAAGCCCAGACCGAAAGCCCGCTGCCCACGATGATGGCGGAAGCCACCATGCCAAGCCCATAGCCCGCCACGCTCTGCCGACCGAGCCAAACAGCCAGACCTACTGTCAGGAACAACAGAATGAAGGGGTTGGTCGCCAGAAAATGGAAGAATTCCTGCAACATTTGGCCCTCTCCTCAGCGCCGCTTTGCGGCGCCAACGGCATCCGCACGCAAAAGCTTCAGCCCGCGTTCACGTTCATAGCCGTGGATTTCCTTGACATCGAGCTTGCGCATGAAATCGATCGTTTCCTGCGTCAGTACCTGGCCCGGCACCATGATCGGGAAACCAGGCGGATAGGGAATGACGAAATTGGCCGAAATCATCTCAGGCCCTTCCTTCAGGCGCTTGTCGCATTCCGCGCCGAACAGGGGGACATATTCGCATTGCTCGGCGTGATAGGCACCGAAGAAGGCGCTCCGCATATCGCCTTCGGGCGTTGTTTCCCCGGCATCGGTCCGGAAGGCCGCATGGAAACGGCTGAAATTCGGCAAATCCGGCACATCGGTCATCAATGACTTCACGCGCGCATCAAAGGCGCTGCGCGCCTCAGGCCCGCCCACGGACAGGCGCTTTTCAATCTCCTGACTGATTTCGACCAGCACGCGGATCAGATGCGCCGCGTCGCTCCGCGTATTGTTGATGTTCGATTGCAGCAGCACCGAATTGCGTGAGGTCTTGTTCAACTGGATATTGTACTTGTCAGCCAATAGCCCCTTGAATTGCGTGCCATCATAGCCGGCCGTGCCGCAGACAAGCGTCATGCGGGTCGGGTCCAGATAGAATTCATCTTCCCTCATGGCATGGACGATATTCGCCCAGGTAATGCCGGGTTTGAGGTAATCCACAAAGCCCGATTGGCGATATTCCGCCGGGATCATCTCATCCGCGCCAAGGATGCGGAAGTATTTGGAGATCAGCGGATGGCGATTGACCATGCCGCGGATCTTGAGCGCGATTTCAATCGCGTTCATCACCAGCCCATAGCCTTCAAGCTCCATCTGCCGGCGCGCGACATCAAGGCTTGCGATCAGCTGCTGATTGGGGCTGGTGGATGCATGGGTGAAGACCGCTTCGTGGAATTGCGCTTCAACCGTGTGGAAATCCACATCCTTCACTAGCAGCATGGAGCCCTGGCGGATGGATGACATGGATTTATGCGTGGAATTCGTCTGATAAACGCGCAGCCTGATCTGGCGCGGGTCAGGGATCAGCCGCGTTGACAGCAGGGTTTCATCGGATGGCGCATCGCCCAGCGCGGCCTTTTGCTGTTCATAGGCCGCAACCGATGCCGGATCATGCATCCAGGCTTCGATTTCCGCCGCCGCGCCCATCGCCGTTCGGGGGCGGAGCAGCGGCGAGAAGCGCGCAAAGCCGGACCAGGCTTCGTCCCATAGGAAGATCAGGTCAGGCTTGATGGCAAGGCATTCTTCCATCACCCGGCGCACATTATACATATGGCCATCAAAGGTGCAGTTCGTCAGATCGAGCATTTTCAGCCGATCCAGCCGCCCTTCCGCCTTCAGTGCCAGCATGGCGCGCTTGATGGTGGAAAGCGGTACCGCGCCATACATGGAATATTGCGTAAGCGGATAGGCTTCCACGTAAAAGGGCTGCGCGCCGGTCAGCACCACGCCGTAATGGTGTGATTTATGGCAGTTGCGATCAACAATGATCACATCGCCTGGTGCGGTCAGCGCCTGCACCGCCATCTTGTTGGAGGTGGAAGTGCCGTTGGTGACGAAGAAAACATGATCAGCACCAAAGGCGCGCGCGGCCATTTCCTGCGCGCGTTTGATATTGCCGGTGGGTTCCAGCAGGCTATCAAGGCCGCCCGTGGTGGCGCTGCTTTCGGCCAGGAACAGGTTGATGCCGTAAAATTCGCCCATGTCGCGGATCCAATCGGACCGGAAGACGGATTTCCCGCGCGCAATCGGCAGCGCATGGAAAGTCCCGATCGGGCGCATGGCGTATTTCTTCAGATTGTCGAAGAAGGGCGTTTCATAGCGTTCCTGCACGCCTTCCAGAATGGCGAGATGCTGTTCCAGCAATTCCTCAACGCCATAGAAGATGCGCCGGATGCTGCCCGTGGCGGGATCGCCGGCCAGGGTTTCCACGTCCTGATCGGACATCAGATAGATATCCAATTCGGGCCTGAGGCGCTTCAGCCCCGCGGCCAGCTTCAAGGCAGATTCTTCAGGGGAACTCGGTTCCGGCAGCGATGCGGTGAGTGAGCGCAGCACGGAAGCATCATGGCGCGACCGATACGGGAAGCCTTCCACCAGGATCACGGCCGCGAAGGCCGGATTGGCGGCGGCGGCACAAAACGCATCTTCGAAGGAACCGACAAACACCGCTTCATAGACAAAGCGATCTTCCTTGCGGCGGAGCTTGCGCAATTCATCCGCCAAGGCGGGCCAGCGCGCCGCTGGCTGGTTGGACACCACCAATACCTCAAAATACGGGCGGTGATGCCCGTGATCGGCCATGGTCGGCGGCAAGACATCCGCAACCGCATCGGCCGGCCCTTCATCATGCACATCCCATTCGCCGGGGCGTTCCCGATAGGCGCGCGTCAGCAGGGCGCCGGAAATGCGCCGCAGCAAGGCAACCGCGCCCGCCGCATCATCGCGCGCCACGCGTTCCTGCAGGCCAGCGAGCAGGCTATGGCTTGGATAGGCGAAGAATTCCTCGGTCGGCAGCAGCCGGGCCAGCTTTTCCTCAACCGCCTTGCGGTCGGCCTTGCCGCTGGCCCAGGCCTCGGCACTATGGGTCAGATCACGCCAGGCATCATTCCGGCCGGCATGGATCATGATGAAACGGTCGATCTGGACGGGTTCGGTGGTCATAGCGCTTCCTTTCTTGATTGTTTGCCAAGCCTATAAACACCAGCCTATCGGATTATTGATTTACTGCAAATTTTCATCACGCCTGATGACTAAGCCTCAGTCAGGATGTGGCGCATGGATGCGGCCTGCCCCTCAGGGCGCATGCCACTTATTGCGTTACAAAAATTTTTCAATCGAAACAGATGTCTGGCAGCATGGTGGGGGCTTGCAGCCGACCATGATCAGGAATGGACGCCAATTCATGTGACGCGCCATTGTGTAAACTTCGATTTACGCGCGGGTGGCTCATCCAGGGGGCGCGGAAGCGCGCCCCCAGAGCACATCCGCCGCGCGGTTACGCGGCGGATGTGCCTTGTATCAATGCTCCTGGGCGGCTTTCACCGCCCGGTGAATTGCGGCGCCCGCTTGTTCAAAAAGGCGCTGACCCCTTCCTGGAAATCGGCGCTGGTGAAGCACATGGTCACCAGATCATCGCCCTCAACCTCGCTCGTTGCCTTGCGCAGCCGGCGGATCGCTTCCTTGGTGGCGCGCAGCGTGAGCGGTGCCAAGCCGGAAATGGTGGTTGCCAATTCCATCGCGCGATTGGTGACATCGTCCGGGGTTTCCAGCATTTCGGAAATCAGGCCGATATGCTTTGCCTCCTCAGCGGAAAACAGCCGTGCGGTCATGATCATTTCCGTCACCGCAGCGGGGCCGACCAGCGCATAGAAGCGCGCGAAATTATGCATGTTGAGGATATTGCCGAGCGTCTTCGCAATCGGCAGGCCGAAGCGGGCACCCTTATCGGCAATGCGGATATCGCAGCAGCCGGCAATGCCAAGCCCGCCGCCGGTGCAGGCGCCGGTGATGGCGGCAATCACGGGCTTGGTGCAGCGTTCCAGCGCGCCCAGCACCTTGTCAATGCGCGCTTCGTAATTCAGCGCATCCTCGGCGGTGCGGAATTCACGGAATTGCGAAATATCGGTGCCAGAGGCGAAAGCCTTGCCGCCCGCGCCCATGATCACCCAGACGCGGATCGCGGGGTCGGCGCTGATCTCATCGGCCAATTCCGCCAGCCGCGCATACATGGCGAAGGTCATGGCATTGCGCGCTTGCGGGCGGTTGAAAGTGGTCCAGGCAATGCCGCCTTCGCGGATTTCGTGCAGCAGGTCTTCGCTCATGGTCAGGTTCCTCGGAATTGCGATGCGCATGGGTAGCGTGCGGTGCTGGCGCGTCAACCCGCGCCCTTGCCGCGACCGGGCCGGAATGCCAACAAGGCGCCGAATTCTGTCGGAGACCCTGCCATGATGCCGCTTTCCCGCTTCACCGTGCTTGACCTCACGCGCGTCCGTTCTGGCCCCACCTGTGTGCGCCAGCTCGCGGATTGGGGGGCGAATGTCATCAAGGTGGAAGCCACCGATGAGGTGGATACCGGCAAGGGCCTGGGCGGAGAGCGTCATGGGCCGGATTTCCAGAACACGCATCGCAACAAGCGCGGCATTACGCTGAATTTGAAGGCGCCCGAGGGGCTGGCCGCCTTCCGCCGCCTGGTCGCCAAGGCTGATGTGGTGGTGGAAAATTACCGCCCGGATGTGAAGGAACGTTTGGGGATTGATTTCGCCGCGCTCTCGGCGGTGAACCCGCGCATTGTGCTGGGCTCGATTTCCGGCTTCGGTCAGGATGGACCCTATGCCAAGCGGCCGGGTTTTGATCAGATTGCCCAGGGCATGGGCGGCATCATGAGTGTGACTGGCCTGCCCGGCCAGGGACCGGTGCGGGCGGGCATTCCGGTGGCGGACCTGACGGCGGGG
Source organism: Roseomonas sp. (assembly GCA_020249865.1). Classification (GTDB taxonomy): domain Bacteria; phylum Pseudomonadota; class Alphaproteobacteria; order Acetobacterales; family Acetobacteraceae; genus Neoroseomonas. The sequence goes on from JADCEV010000024.1 coordinate 20,834, forward strand.
CTTTACACCGCAATTGGCATTCTCGTGGCGCTTTTGGAACGTGAAACCACGGGCAAGGGCCGTTGGGTGCATACCAGCCTGCTAGAAGCCATGATCGCCATGATGGATTTCCAGGCGACGCGCTGGACCATGGCGAGCGATATCCCCGGTCAGGCCGGCAATGACCACCCGACCACGACGCCAACCGGCCTGTTCCGCACCAAGGATGGGCTGATGAACCTGGCCGGCGGTGGGCAGCAAATGTGGGATCGGATTGTGACGACGCTTGGCATTACCGAAGAAGCCAAGGACCCGGCCTTTGCCACCGACAAGTCGCGCCATGCCAATCGCGACAAGACCAATGCGCTGCTGCAATCACGCCTTTCCGAAAAAACCACCGCCGAATGGGTGGAAGCCCTGAACAAGGCCGGCGTGCCGAGTGGGCCAGTCTATTCCATGGATCAGGTTTTCGCCGATACGCAGGTGAAGCACCTTGGCATGGCGATGCCGGTCGCGCATCCCGCGCTTGGGGAAATCGCGCTGGTGCGCGCGCCGATGCAAATTGCCGGTGTGACTTGCGCGCGCAATCCAACGCCGGAACGTGGTGAGCATACTGACCAGGTTCTGCGCGAGTTCGGATTCACGGCGGATGAAATCGCTGCCTTGCGTGCCGCGAAGGCGATCTGAGCGCCTAGGCACGGCTTGACCGCCAAGCCCCCCGCGCCCATTCCGGGGGCTTGAAGACCGATCTTTCCATCCTGCCGCTGCTTGCCCTGGCCGCTTTCGCAACCGGGGGAGGCATACGCATGCTCGATCCCTTGCTGCCTTTGCTCGCTTCGGATTTTGGCGTGACGGTGGCCGGCGCCGCGCCGGTGCTGGCTGGGTTTTCCATTGCTTATGGCGCGGGGCAGTTGGTGATTGGGCCGCTCGGTGATCGCTACGGGAAGCTCCGCGTCGCCTGGTTTGCGCTGTTGCTTTACGGTTTTGGCTTGGCCGCCTGCACGCTGGCTTGGGATCTTTCGGCCATGGTGGCGCTGCGCACGCTGACAGGGTTGCTGGCGGGGGCGGTGATTCCCCTGGCGCTGGCCTGGATTGGTGATGCGGTGCCCTATGCCGAGAGGCAGGCGACCATCGGGCGGTTTTTGACCGGCATGGTGATGGCGCAATTGCTGGTGGGGCCGCTTTCCGGCGTGCTTGCGGAATTCTTTGGCTGGCGGGCTTCCTTTCTGGTGCTGGCGCTGCTGGCGCTGGTGGTCTCCGTCCTGCTGGGGCGGCGGTTGGGGGCAGAGCTTTGGCAGGCACCGGCATCTGAGGCCGGGCGGGGCTTTCGCGGCAGTTTCCGGCCCTATCTGACGCTGCTGTCGCGCGCGCCGGGGCAGCGGCTGATGGTGGCGGCCTTCATTGATGGCGCGGTGCTGTTTGGTGGTGCTTTTCCGCTCACGGGGTCCTTGTTGATCGAACGTTTCGGGTATTCACCGGCCATGGCGGGCTTGGTCGTGGCGGGCTTCGGGCTTGGCGCCTTCACCTATACGCGGCTTGCGAAACACCTGGTGGCGCGCTTTGGCGAAAAACGCCTGCTGACTTTGGGCGGCGTGATGCTCGCGCTGGGCTTGATGGGAACGGCCTATGCGCCGAATGGGCTGGTCGTGGCGGCGATGCAATTCTGGCTCGGCCTTGCCTTCTACATGCTGCATGGCGTTTTGCAGGCGCGCGCAACAGAAGCGCTGCCGGAAGCGCGCGGCACCGCCGTTGCCGCCTTCGCCATGGCGCTTTTTTTCGGCCAGAGCATCGGCGCCCTGGTCTTTGGTTCGATCCTGCATATGGCAGGCTATGCGGCGGTGTTTATTGTCGCCGCCATCGCAACACTCGGTCTGATGGTCTGGAGCCGACGCTTGCTCACCGCCTGAAATTCACCCGAAGAATAGTCGCCACAACAAGGGCAGCAACAACGCGGTGGCGAGTGCATTCAAGCCCATCGCCAAACCGCTGAAGGCGCCGGCCACTTCATTCACCGAAATCGCCCGCGCCGTGCCAATGCCATGCGCTGCCGTGCCAATCGCAAGCCCGCGCGCGCGCCAATCCGTGACCCCGAGCAGCGTGAGCAAGGCCGGCCCAAGTGCGGCACCGACAATGCCGCTGCAAATGACAATAGCGGCAGTGAGTGAGGGCAAGCCGCCAATCCGTTCCGCCACCCCCATCGCCACCGGCGTGGTGACGGAACGCGGCGCGAGTGATGCCGTGACCTCTGGCGCGGCGGAAAACGCCAGCGCCAGCGCCACCCCAGCAGCAGCGGCGAAAACACCCCCCACAACCACGGAAGCAATCGCCGCGGGCGCTGAGCGCTTCACCTGCCGCCATTGCCGCGCGAGTGGCACCGCAAGCGCCACCGTCGCAGGCCCCAACAGGAAATGGACGAATTGCGCCCCTTCAAAATAGGCGCGGTAATCAATGCGCGCGAGCAACAGGCCCCCCGCCAGCAGCGCCACCGCGAAAAGCACGGGATTCGCCATGGGGTGAAACCGCGCCGCACGCGCCAGGCGCTGCGCCGCCAGCCAGGCGAGCAAGGTGGCGGTCAGCGCGGCCAGTGGCTCCCGCGCCAGATAGACCCAAATCTCGGCGAGGTTGGTCACGGGTCAAGCCGCCGGAGCAGTGCCTGCGCCAGCAAACCCGTGACGCCAATCGCTGCCAAGGTGCCGGCCAGGATCGCGAGCGATAGCGGCGCCCAATCCTTCGCCAGCACAGGCAGATACAGCACCACGCCAACGCCTGCCGGCACGAACAACAGACCAAGATTGGCCAAAAGCCCATCAGCGCTTTGGGCAAGGTCACGCGGTGCCTCCCCGCCACGCAGCAGCAGCGCCACAAACAGCAAGGCCATGCCGATCACCGGGCCGGGGACAGGCAGGGATAGCGAGCGCGCCAGCACCTCCCCGATCAATTGGCAGCAAAGCAGTATGGTCAGGCCAGCGATCATGGGCGGGGACCTTCAATAGAAAAGGGGCAGTCCAGGACTGCCCCTTTCCCTTAGCACGGATGCTGGCCGCGCGTGTGTTTCAGCGCAGATCCACCGTCGTCAGATCCTGGAACCAGGATTGGGCCGAGGTGAAGCCTGTCACGCGCCGGCTCATGGCGCGGGGATTCAAATCATGCACAATCCAAAGCCAGGGGGGATTATCCACCAGCCGCGCATGCGCGGTGGCAAGTAGCTGGTTGATCTTCGCCGGGTCGCGTTCGCGTTCCAATTCGGCGAAGGCAGCGTCAAACTGCTCATCCCGCCAATGGCCATTATTCGAACCGCGCGGCGCGAAGTTGGAAGAAAGGAACCAGCGCGCAAAGGCCGAGGCATCGGATGAATAAAGGCTGATATTCACCGCATCCGCGCCAAGCCAGGCCGGCTGATCCGGTGGGAAGCGCAGCGCCGCCAGCAGGGTGTTCCATTCCACCACATCAAAATTCACCCGCACGCCGCAATTCTGCTGCAGCGATTGCTGGAGGAATTCATTCATCGGCAGCGGCAGCATCTGGCCTGAGCCGGAATTGGAAATCCCGACCTTGAGCGTGAGCGGACGCTGCGCGTTATAGCCCGCTTCCGCGAGCAGCGCGCGGCCCCGTGCAGGGTCCAGCCGATAGCGATTTTGCGGATTGCCGAAGGTTGGGTCATTCGCCTTCACGAAGCCCACGGAAGGTTCCGCCGTGCCATTGAGCAATTGCACCATGCCGTCACGGTCAATGCAGTAATTCAGCGCCTGACGCACGCGCACATCAGCCACCGGGCTATTGGCGCGGCCTGAGGCAAAGACCCAGGGCCAGACATGCGGGTAGGAATTCGTCACGATATTGAAGCCCGCCTGACGGAGCGACCCAATGGCATCGGGTGGCGGCACTTCAATCCAATCCACCTGGCCGGAACGCAGCGCGGCAAGGCGCGTATTCGCTTCCGGCATGGGCAGCAGGATAATGCGATCAAGCTTCGCGCGGCGCGCCGCATCCCAGTAATTATCGTTGCGCGAAAGTTCTGCCGATTGGCGTGGCACGAAGCGGGTCAGCCGGAAGGGGCCAGTGCCCGCCGGCGGCAAAGCCGCGACCCGCGCCCAATCACGCCCTGCCTGTTCGAAGGAATTGGGGGAGGTGATCAGCACATAAACCGCCAGGAAGGGCCAATAGGAAACCGGCCGTGTGGTGGTGGTCTCGAAGGTGAAGTCGTCCACCTTGCGGTAGGATTCCAGCACGGGAATGCGCCCGCGCGTGATCGCGCTGCCCGTCGCATCGAATTGCGGACTGTCATTCTTGAAGAAGCGGTCGAAATTCCACAGCACTGCATCCGCATTGAAGGGCGTGCCGTCATGGAAGGTCACGCCACGGCGCAAATGAAAGCGCCAGATGCGCGGATCATTGGCATCCTGTTCGAAGCGTTCCGCGAGGCCCGGCTTGATCCCCGCCGGCTGATCGGCGCGCGACAAATCCCACAGTACGAGGGATTCGAAGACCGGATAGCCAAGGAAGCGCATGCCTTCAAAACCATTATTCGGCATGCCGGTGGTGGTCGGCACATCGGTCGCGGTCATGGCGATGCGCAAGGTTTTGGGCTGTTGCTGCGCATCCGCGCTGCTCATGCCCATGGCCATCAGGGCAGCGGTCAGCGCCGCGCCCCAAAGGCGGTTTTTCCAGTTCATGTTTTATCTCCCGTCCGTGGCAGCGCGGGGGCGCTGGCCTGAAGTGAACCTAGCAAGCTTTGGGCCGGGGCCAAGCCCCGATTATTCAACCTTGATGTTCTGGCTGCGGATCAGGTCGCCCCACATGACCAATTCTTCGGCAAGGGTGCGCGCCAAAACCTCAGGCCCGCCTATTTGCAACACCACGCCCTGTTCGCCCATGCGCGCGATCAGGTCGGGGTCCCGCGTTGCCACCGCCAAGGCTTGCGCGGCGCGCGTCACGATGGGCGCGGGCAGGCCGGCGGGGCCAAACAGCCCCTGCCAGAAAACGCCATCAAAGCCCGGCAGCGCATCCGCGACGGGGGGCAAATCCGGCAGTAGCGCGACCCGTTCCTTGGAGGAGATGGCGAGTGCCCGTGTCGCACCTTCGCGCACCGCCGGCAGCGCTTCCTGAACCGCGCTGAACATGGCCTGTACGCGATTCTGCCGAAGATCAATCAAGGCTGCTGCGCCACCGCGATAGGGCACATGCACCACATCAATCCCGGCGCGCGCACGGAACAGTTCAAGACAAAGATGATTGACCGCGCCGGTGCCCGACGAACTGAAATTCACGCGGCCCGGATTCGCCTTGGCATAGGCAATCAGCTCCGCCGTGCTGCGCACCGGCAGCGATGGATGCACATGCAGGATGAAGGCGGTGCGAAACACCATGCCGATGGGCGTGAGTGCCGCCACCGGATCGCGCGGTTGCAGATTGGGTTGCAGCGCAGGGTTGATCGCAAGGGTGGAGGTGCCCATCAGCAGCGTATAGCCATCCGGCCGCGCCTGTGCGGCGGCGTTATTGGCAACCGCAGTCGCGGCACCGGGGCGGTTATCCACAACCAATGTTTGGCCCAATTCACGGCTCATGCGATCCACAACGCCTCGCGCGGCGAAATCCGTGACACCACCTGGCGGATAGCCGAGCAACACGGAAACGCTGCGATTGGGCCAGGCTTCCTGCGCGTGAGACAGCCTGGGCAGGGCCGGCATGGCCAGGGTTGCGGCAAGCAGGGCACGTCTTTGCATTGGGTTCCTCCCGATCATGGCGCGCAGGCTGCGTCAGGCGGCAACGGGGATCAAGCCCCAGCGGGGGTTGGCCTCAGGCTTCCAAGCCTGCAAGGCGGCGTTCACGAAAAGCAATGAGTTCAAAGCCGATCGAACGAAAGGGCTCTGGCGCCACCCAATTGGCCAGCCCCCAAGTGGCGCGCACCTGATCCTGCGTGCATTGGCCAAGAGCCAATTCGGCGAGGCGTTTGCCGAGAATACTGCCCTTCACAATGCCAGAACCATTGCAACCGGCTGAGGCATAAAGCCCTTCTTCCACCTGCCCCCACCAGGGTGCACCATTCATGGTAAGCGCCGTGGTGCCGCCCCAGACCTGATCAAAACCGATATGAGCAAGCCCTGGATAGCGCCGATGAAAGCAGGATAGCAGCGTTTCGCGCACACGCGGCGCGGGTACTGGCCGTTCATGCGCATACATGGACCGCACCAAAAGCCGATCCGGTCCAACACGCCGCACGGTGGTGCCCAAACGATGCGAAGGCAGCAAGCCCCAAACCGGCATGCTGCCAAGCTGCAGCGCATCCTTGGCGTTCAAGGCTTCAGTTATTGCCGCGTAAGTGTAGATGGTCACGAGCCTGTCACGTAGCCGGCCAAAATGCCGGATGGCAGCATTGGTCGCCATGACAACCGATGGCGCCGTGATGCGCGCGGCTGGTGTTTCCAGATGCCAATTGCCTTGACGCTGCATGGAAAGCAGTGGCGTGTTTTCATGCAGTGCGACATTGGCGGGCAGAGTATCAGCCAGACCACGGATCAGCGCAGCAGGGTCAAGCAGATAGCCATCCTCGGTATAGAGCGCCATTTGGTAATAGCTGGTGCCGATGCGTTCTTGCAGCGCGCTGCGATCCCAAAGCTGGTGCGGCAAACCAGCCGCTTTCACGGCCGCTTCCAAAGCCCTGACCTGCTTTGTCCCCAGATCGGTGGCGGCGGCCTTGATGCGGCCAGAGGCTTGCAGGCCGCAATCAATGCCGTGCGCTTCGATGGGCGCCATCAGCCAGGCCCAGCCTTCTTCCGTGAAACGGTTCAGCGCTTCGGCACGCTTACGGTCGGCATCGCTGGGGCCTGAGGGAAGATCACGCGGGCTCGCGAAACCCGAATTGCGCCCAGATGAGCCTTCACCGACCTCGGTCGCTTCAATGACGATAATGCGGGCTTGGGGCTGGAGTTGCGCGAGGCGCCGCGCGGCAGCAAGGCCGGTATAGCCAGCGCCCACAACAACGTAATCGGCAGTGATATCCCCCTTCGCCGGGGCGGATGCTGCGCGCGGCGGCAGCAGGGCATTGAACCCGCAGCGGTCAGTGTAAAGCGGGAAAGTCGGGTGCTTCATCGCCTTCTGTCTATGGAACCTGTCATCAAAGTGCAATCATGTCGCGGGTTTCGGCGCGCTACTTCGGATTGGGGTGAAGGTCACAGGTGAGCCTCCGAACTCCCCAAGGACTCCGATCCTTCACACGACTGTCATTCACCTGTCACACAGCATTGCTAGGCCACGGTCATGAAAACCGGGGTCTCCATGCTGGAAATCGAACGACTGACGCGGCGCTTTGGCAGCAAAACAGCGGTGGATGGCGTCAGCCTGTCCATCCCCGCCGGGCAGATGCTGGGCGTGATCGGGCGTTCTGGTGCGGGCAAATCCACGCTGCTGCGCATGATCAATCGCCTGACGGAGCCAAGCGAAGGCCGCATCATTTTCGATGGCCAGGATGTGACGCTGCTGAAGGGCCGGGCGCTGCGCGATTGGCGCATGCGTTCCGCCATGATTTTCCAGCAATTCAATCTGGTGCAGAGGCTTGATGTGCTGACCAATGTGCTGGTCGGAAGGCTCAATCAGCGCCCCATGCTCACTTCCATGTTCAAGATGTTCACCGCCGAAGAACGCGCCATGGCGCTGACCGCGCTGGATCGGTTTGATCTGGGCGAGGCCGCGCTGCAACGCGCCGATACACTTTCTGGCGGGCAGCAGCAGCGTGTGGCGATTGCGCGCGCGCTGATGCAGAATCCGCGTCTGATCCTGGCCGATGAGCCGATTGCCTCACTCGACCCGCGCAATTCGAAGATTGTGATGGATGCGCTGCGCGATGTTAACCGCGATGGCATTACGGTGCTGGTCAATCTGCATGACCTGACGACGGCGCGCGATTACTGCGACCGCATTGTCGCCTTGAATGCCGGGCGTGTGGTGTTTGACGGCCCACCCGCGGAACTCACTGCCGCGCGCATTCGCGAGGTTTATGGCGTGACCGAGGAAGAATTCGCCGAAGAAGCCGCTGAGGCCGTGGGCGCGACACCGCGCAACCTGGTCGCTGCCTGATTTTCCCCCAAACAGGAGATCAAATCATGATCACCCGCCGTTCCCTTGCCGGGCTTGCCGCTGGCGCTGCCCTGCTGCCAAGCCTTGCCAATGCACAGACCTGGACCCCGCGCCGCACGGAAACCTTCACCGAAGGCTTCCCCGCGCCGGGCCGCCGCCCTTGGGCCGAACAAGTGCCGCAGCTGCGCGTTGGCCTGATGGGCGGTGAGAATGAAGCCGATCGCCTGGGCCGCTTTGGCGCCTATCGCGAATTGCTGGAACGCACCTTTAGCGTGCCGGTGCGGCTGTTCCCGGCGTCTGACTATGCTGGCGTTTTGCAGGCATTTGCGGCGAAGCAAATTGAAATCGCAGGTCTTGGCGCTTCGGCCTATGCTGGCGCCTGGCTTGATACCAATGGCGGGGTGGAACCGCTTTTCGTGGCCGAGGAAGCGGATGGTTCCATCCATTATCTTTCGGTCATGGTGGTGCGCGCCGATAGCGGCATCACGAATCTGGAACAGATGCGCGGCAAGGCGCTGGCCTGGGCGGATGCGAATTCCGCGTCCGGCTACCTCATTCCGCGCTTTTCGCTGCGCCGCGCCGGCATTGGCGTGGAACCGGGGCAGTATTTTTCGCGCACCGGGTTTGGTGGTGGGCATGAACAGGCCGTGGTTGCGGTGCTGCAGCGCCAATATGATGCGGCCGTTACCTGGACCTCTGGCCAGGGTGATGAAGCGCAGGGCTTCAGCCGCGGCAATCTGACCGCCATGGTGCAAAAGGGTCTGCTGAACATGCGCGATCTGCGCATCATCTGGCGGTCTGAACCCATCCTGAACGGCCCGATGGGCACGCGCACCGATCTTCCCGCTGCCTTCAAGGAAGATATCAAGCGCTTCCATTTGGCGCTGCCCAAGACGCATCCGGATATCTACAAGCAGATCGAACGCGGCGGCGGCACTGGCTATCGTGAAGTGCGCCATCAGGATTTCGAATTTTTCGTTGAACTCCGGCGTGAGGAAGCCGCGGCGCGTCGTCGCCGTTCCTGAGCATGCAGGAAGCCTATGCCACCAGCCTTCCCGCGGTCATCCGCGGGGAGGAAGCCTTTCAGGCAGCGCGTCGCCAGAAGCGTAATGCCGCGCTTTTGGGCGCTGCGGTGATATTGGTGTGCCTGGTTGTTGCGGCTTGGATCAGTGAGGCGCATCCGGCGACATTATGGGCGGGTCTGCCGCGCATTTTTGAATATTTCATCCGAATCCTGCCGGATTTGCGCTGGGCTATGCTGTTTGCAAATGCGGAGACGGAAGGTTCCATCGCCTTCTGGTTTTATCGCCTGCCGGAATGGGCTTTGTTGATTGTGGAGACCGCCAATATGGCGGCACTTGCCACACTGCTTGGTTCGGCGGTTTCGTTGCTTCTCGCTTTTCCCGCGGCGCGCAACATCGCGCCTTCAGGTCTTGTCTATAATCTCACGCGCCGCTTTCTGGAGGCGCTGCGTACCATTCCCGAAATTGTCTATGCGCTGATTTTCGTTTGGGCCTTTGGCGTTGGCGCGGTGGCGGGCATTCTCGCGATCGCACTCCATAGTGCGGGCGCCAATGGCAAGTTGTTTGCCGAGGCGATTGAGAATGCCGTCATGAAGCCCTGGGATGGTGTGACAGCAGCTGGGGGAAGTTGGTTTGCCGCCTGTCGCTTCGCCATTCTGCCGCAGGTACTGCCCAATTTCGTGTCCTATCTGCTGCTGCGGTTTGAAATCAACATACGCTCCGCCAGCGTGATCGGCTTTGTCGGCGCCGGCGGCATTGGTGAAGAGCTCTATAAGGTGATCTCCTTCAATTATCATGAGGAAATCAGCGCCATCATCCTGCTGATCATCCTGACCGTCGCCAGTGTTGACCTGTTATCCGAAAGGCTGCGCCACGCCGCGATTGGCCGGCTGGAGGCCGCCCGATGAGTGAGAGCGCCACATCCGCCTGGCGCACACGCATGCCGGCCGCCTTCGGGCCGGGGCCCTTTCGGCGGGGGCTGCGCTTTCTTGGCATTGCGCTGTTCCTGGTTTGGTTCGTGGGCACGCTTTGGTATTTTGATTTTTCGCCCGCGCGGCTTTGGAATGGCTTGGGCGGGCTTGGCAAGATCATTGTGCTGATGATCCCACCCTCCCCCGGGGAGCTTTGGGTCGAAATCATGAAGGGCATGGCGGAAAGTGTCGCCATGGCGTTCCTCGGCACTTTTCTGGCCGCACTTGTCGCCATTCCGCTTGGTTTCATGGGCGCGCGCAATGTGGTGACGGTGACGCTGCTGCGCTTTTCCTTCCGGCGCGTCCTGGATGGCGTGCGCGGCGTGGATCAATTAATCTGGGCACTTGCCTTTGTGCGCGCGGTCGGGCTTGGGCCTTTGGCTGGGGTGCTCGCGATTTTCATCTCGGATATCGGGATCTTGTCGAAGGTTTATGCGGAAGCCATCGAAAACGCCGAAAAGCGTCAGGCAGAGGGTGTTACGGCCGCTGGTGGTGGGCGCCTGCTTGGTATTCGCTTTGGGTTGCTGCCGCAGGTGGCCCCCGTCATGCTTGCGCAGGCGCTGTATTTCTTTGAGAGCAATACGCGTTCCGCTTCCATCCTTGGCGTGGTGGGCGCAGGCGGAATTGGGTTGCAGATCGCCGAGCGCATTCGCGTGCGCCATTGGGATGAGGTGGCCTTCATCATTATCCTGATGATCATAACTGTCGCTGCGATTGATTGGATTTCCGGGCGCATCCGCCGCCGCCTGATCAGCGCCTGACCTGCCTGGCCCGAATTCCCGGGTGACGGCGACGCCCAATCCGGCCTAGGCTTCCCTTGTGGGGAAACCGGGACGGGCATGAGCGAGACCACCGCGCAAGGCGGCATATTCAGTATCAGCGGGCGCCAATGGCTGATCCTGCTGATGGTGCAATTGGCCAATCTGCTCTTTGGCATGACCATCACGCTGGCGAACCTGGTGCTGCCAGATATGCGGGGCGCGCTTTCGGCGACACAGGATGAAATATCTTGGGTCATTACGCTCAATCTGGTGGCGACCGCGGTCGCAACGCCAGTGACAGGGTGGCTAGCCAGCCGGCTTGGCTGGCGCAATCTGATGTTCGGCACGGTGCTGGGCTTCACCATTTGTTCCTTGCTGTGCGGCATGGCGACCAGCCTTGATATGCTGATCCTGGCGCGGATTGGTCAGGGTGCGTTTGGCGCGCCAATCATGCCCATGGGGCAGGCGATATTGCTGGCGTCCTTCCCCAAGCATTTGCAACCGACCGCGATTGTGATCTGGGGTGTCGGCGCAGTGTTTGGCCCCGTGCTTGGACCCATTTTGGGCGCCATGGCGACCGAGGCCTGGAATTGGCGCGCGGCGTTTTTCATGATTGTGCCACCGGGTATCGCGACGCTGATCTGCATCTGGTTCGCCCTTTCGGATCGCACCGAACGCCAGCCCGTTTCCTTCGATTGGACCGGCTTTCTGGCGCTTTCGGTTGCCATCATCTGCATCCAGTTGATCCTGGATCGCGGCCAAAGGCTTGATTGGTTCGAAGCGCCGGAAATGATCGCCTGCGCCGTGCTTGGCGCCATCAGCTTCTATATCTTCATCGCCCATTGCCTGACGGCACAGGCACCCTTCCTCAATCCCCGACTTTTGCTGGACCGCAACTTTGCCATCGGCACGGCGATTGCCTTTGTCATGGGGATGCTGGCCTTCACCAGCCTGACGCTATTCCCGACCATGCTGCATGATTTGCGCGGCTATCCGGATAATGCGGTGAGTATCCTGATCGCAGCGCGCGGCATGGGGAATTGGGTGGCGTTTCTGGTGGTGGTGCAGCTCACGCGTTGGGCGCCACGCTTTACCATTGGGCTTGGGCTTTTGCTGCAGGCGGCATCAGGTTTCTGGATGGCACAATTCGACATCAATGTCACGGAAAGCCAGATCTTCTGGTCGCATCTGCTGCAAGGTTTCGGCCAATCCATCGCCTTCACGCCCATGACCGTCATGGCGTTTTCCACCTTGCCCGCGCATCAGGTGACGGAAGGTTCCGCCATTTTCACGCTGATGCGCAATTTCGGATCAAGCCTGTTCATTTCCATCGCGGTGATGATGCTGATCAGATCGAGTAGCGAAAACTATGCGCGGCTTGGCGAATTCGTGACCCCCTACAACAAGCTCCTGACGCTGCCGAATTTCCCGGCAAGCTGGGATCTGGAAAGCGCATCCGGCCTGTTTCGCCTGGCGGGTGAAATCCAGCGCCAGGCAGCGATGATCGGCTATGTGAATGCCTTCTACCTGATGGCGTTGACCGCGGCACTCAGCGTGCCGCTTGCCTTTTTCATGCAGCGGGCCAAGCGGATGGGTTAGGTTTTGCCCGCATAGGATTTCGCCATGCCATCGGCGGGATCAGCCTGCGGACCATAGGGCATGATGGGATAACGCAGCCCCGCTTTGGAAAGCCCAAGCAAGCCTTCCACCGCGCGCGCCAAATCCTCAGGCGGGCAGGCCATCAGCATTTCATCATCGGCAACCCCGCCATAGCGGCGTTCGGCATAGCAGGGGATGGAAAGACAGACGGTGCGGTCACGCAAAGCGCGGCCCCAGGAATCGGCGCAGGCGCTTTCCCCGGTGATGGAAAAATCATAGCGCTTGTAATTCTTCCATTGCAACCCGTTGATGAACAGGATCATTTGCGCGGGATTGGCGTAAAACAGGCAGATATCCGGCGGATCAAGCCGCGCGGACCGCAAGGGCGATACCACGAGGCCCTTATAGCGCGCCGGCACGCGCGGCATTTGCGCCTGATGCAGCCGGCCCGCTTCGCGGTTTTCAAACCAGACGCCTTCGAATTTGCGGCCGGAGAGATAGAGTTCCGAGGGTTCATTCAACCCGATCACCCCGCCGCAATTGCTGAAGCCCGGCACGTTTTCTTCTGTGATGCCCATGGTGAAGCCCGCGATGCGCGCTTGCGTGACCAATTGGCAGGTGGAGAATTTCTTGCCCTCGGTCGGGCGGCGAAGCCCGGGGATTTTCGTCATTTCTTCGGCATCATCAAACAGCTTCATGCCGAAGGGGAAGGTGCGAATACGCAGCAATTCGGTCAATTGCCGCGCCAATTCGGCAATCGCCTTGGCATCAAGCGGTGGTGTTTCGGCAGTTGGCAGGGCGTCGGGCATGGCTGGTTCCTCCAGCCCCCATCATGCGCCCTGTTGCGGCACGGCGCTATGCCCTTGTCTGGGGGCTAAGGGAAAGGAATAGAGCCGCTCCTCCCCCAGCAAAAAGGCGCGCCCGCCGTGCGGGAAAAGCCTGGCAATGGCGGGATCGGTCACGCAAAGCCCGCCCGTGAAGGCGCCAAAGGCCGGCATCACCACGCGGCGCGGATTGGCGACAAAACAGGGGCGGGAAATGCCGCCCGCGCGCGTTGGCGCCGTTGCCTTGGGGTGGAAATGCCCAGCGATTTCCGGCGGCGCCTGGCGGGAGAAGGGGCTTGGGATATGGCGAAACGTGATCGGGCCCTGGCGCCATTCGGCAAAAGCCTCACCGGGCAGATCGCAAGGCGGCGCGGGGTCGTGATTGCCAAGCACCCAGATGGGCTCTAGCCCATCCAGCAGTTTAAGCAGCGCGGCACGATCCGTGGGTGTAAGGCGCGCCGCGCCATCGGCGTCATGGAAACTATCGCCCAGAAACACCAGGCGCTTCGGGCCATAGCGCCGGATCAGCAGTGCCAGCCGTGCGAGGGTTTCACGCGTATCATAGGGCGGCAGGAAATAGCCGGCGCGGGCAAAAGCACTCGCCTTTTCCAGATGCAGATCCGCGACACAAAGAAGCTTCTGCGCCGGCCAATGCAAAACGCCAGCGGGGTCGAGCATGACACGCTCCGCCCCCAGATGCAGCGGTGCGGCGTTCATGAGGCGCGCCTTGGTACAGAACGGATAAAGCGCGACCGCCGCGCCTCACGCGGTTTGGGCCGTGCGGAGGCGCCGCGCGTGATGATGCCATCCGTCACATCGGCAAGCGTCTCGCCAAATTCCTCCGCGCCATCGGTCGCTTCACTGACCAAGGCGGCGGCTTCGGCAAGCAAGGCATCCTCAGCACCGCCCGCCACCCATTCGCGGCCTTCTTCGATCAAGGCCGGCACCGAGAGGGGCGAGACACGTAAAAGCGCCCGATGCGTGATGCGCCCCTGTATCCGCGCAAGAAGGGCTGCGATGCGCGCAACATCCGTCAGGCCCCGCGCAGCTTCTTCGCGTGTGGCGCGCAAAAGGATATGATCCGGTTCATGCCGGCGCAGCACATCATAAATCAAATCCGCATTCATCGTCATTTGCCGGCCGGATTTCTCCGCCCCCGGATGGTGTTTTTCGAGCAAGCCCGCAATGGTCGCAATATTGCGGAAACTCCGCCGCAGCATGGAAGATTCCGCGAGCCATTCCTCCATCTCATCACCCAATATGTCTTCGGCGAATAGTCGTTCAACGCCGGTTGGTTCAAAGGCGGACCAGATCGCCAGCACATAATCCGTGCCCACATAGCCAAGCGGCCCCATGCCCAGGCGTTCCATGCGCTTGGTCACCAAAAGTCCAAGCGTTTGATGTGCCAGGCGCCCTTCAAAACCATAGGCCACCAGAAACCAGCGCCCGCCGCGCGGGAAGGTTTCGACCAAAAGCCCATCGGATGGTGGCAATTCACTCCGCAGGCATTGCAGCTTCAGCCATTCCTGAACGGGTTCGGGCAAATGCGCCCAGCGCGCGGGATCATGCAAAATCGCACGCACGCGCGCGGCAAGCCAGGTGGTGAGCGGCATGCGGCTGCCGGCATAAACCGGCACGCGCGGTTCATCGCCGCCGCCGGGGCTGACAATCACCGCCGCCGGGTCAAGCCTTTCATAACGCACCACCTGGCCGGCAAACAGAAAGCAATCACCGGCCGCAAGGGTGGAGACGAACCATTCCTCCACCTCACCCAAGGTGCCGCCGCCGCGCATCCGGACCTTGATCATCGGGGTTTCGACGATGGTGCCAAGGTTTAGGCGAAATTGCCGTGCGACGCGCGCATCACGGATATGCAGCCGGCCTTCGGAATCGCGAAACAGGCGGCGGAAACGCTCATAGGCCGCCAGCGCATAGCCGCCATCTTCGACAAAGCGCACCACATCATCGAAATCGCGCCGCGTCAGCGCGGCATAAGGCGCGGCGCGAATTACCTCGGCGTAGAGTTCATCCGGGTGAAACGGCGCGTGGCAGGCCATGGCCAGCACATGTTGCGCGAGCACATCAAGCCCGCCGGGGCGCGGAGGGTCGCCATCCAATTCGCCAGCCGCCGCGGCTTCCATGGCGGCGACGCATTCAATCACCTCAAACCGATTGGCGGGCACCAGCACGGCGCGCGATGGTTCATCCATGCGGTGATTGGCGCGGCCCACGCGCTGCAACAACCGCGCGACACCCTTGGGCGCGCCGATCTGGATCACCTGATCCACATCCCCCCAATCAATGCCGAGATCGAGTGAAGCGGTGGCGACCACCGCGCGCAGCTTGCCCGCCGCCATGGCCGCTTCCACCTTGCGACGCTGGTCAATTTCAAGGCTGCCGTGATGCAAGGCGATGGGCAGTGCGGCTTCATTAAGACGCCAAAGAGCAGCGAAGCAAAGCTCTGCCTGCGCGCGGGTATTGACGAAAACAATGGTGACGCGTGCCGCTTCAATGCGCTGATAGACCTCTGGCATCGAAGCCAGGCCCATATGCCCGCCCCAGGGCAGATGGCCTTCGGGCAATTGCAGATCAAAGACCGGCGCCGCGCCGCCTTCCGCCGTGATCAGACGCACCGATCCCGCTTGTGCATCCGGCGCCAACCAGGCGCGCAAGGCTTCCGGTACGGCCACGGTCGCGGAAAGCCCGATGCGTTTGGCGCCGGGCGCCAGCACGGCAAGGCGAGACAGACACAGCGCCAATTGATCACCGCGCTTGGTGCCGGCCAGCGCATGGATTTCATCAATGATGATGCCGCCAAGCCCGGCGAAGAACTCGGCGGCGTCGGGCTGAGACAGCAGCAGCGTCAGGCTTTCCGGCGTGGTCAGCAGGATATGCGGCGGTGCCACGCGTTGCCGCGCGCGGCGATTGGCCGGCGTATCGCCGGTGCGGGTTTCCACGCGAATGGGCAGCGCCATATCGCCAATCGGTGCCATCAGATTGCGCGCGATATCCACCGCGAGTGCCTTCAGCGGCGAGATATACAGCGTGTGCAAGCCTTCTCGCGGGGCGCTCAGGTCCAGAAGTGTGGGCAAAAACCCCGCCAAAGTCTTGCCGCCGCCGGTCGGCGCCACCAGCAGCGCGTGCTCCCCGCCCGCAACCGCATCCAGAACGGCAAGCTGATGCGGGCGCGGCTGCCAGCCACGCGCCGCAAACCAGCCGGCAAAAGGTTCTGGTAATGTTCGCATTCAGCGCTATCTATGGCGCGACACGCCGCCGACGCAAGACCGGAACCGCATGGCCTTCACCACCGCCCCCCATCCTGAGACCTGGCTGAAAGTGACCCCGGCCGGGTTGATCTGCGAACCGGGTGGGTTTTTCATTGACCCGCTGCGTGCCGTGGACCGCGCCGTGATCAGCCATGGCCATTCGGACCATGCGCGCCCGGGCCATGCGGCAGTGCTGGCAACGCCGGAGACTTTGGCGATCATGACCGCGCGGCTGGGTGAAGGCCGCGCTGGCGCCACGCAGCAGGCGCTGCGCTATGGGGAGGTGATCACCATCAATGGCGTGAAGCTTTGGCTGCGCCCGGCGGGGCATGTGCTGGGTTCGGCGCAGATTGCGCTGGAATGGCAGGGCAGCCGCGTGGTGGTTTCCGGCGATTACAAGCGCCGCGCCGATCCAAGCTGCACGGCTTTTGAGGTTGAGCGCTGCGATGTCTTCATCACGGAAGCGACCTTCGCGTTGCCCGTATTCCGCCACCCAGATGCGATGGGAGAGATTGCGCGGCTATTGCGCTCGGCAGCGCTATTCCCAGAACGCACCCATGTGATTGGCTGCTATGCGCTTGGCAAATGCCAGCGTCTGATCCGCATGCTGCGCGAAGCCGGCTATGATCGCCCGATCCATTTGCATGGCGCGCATCAGGGGCTTTGCGCTGTCTATGAGGAATTGGGCGTGGCGCTCGGCCCGCTGCTGCCAGCAACCGTGGCGCGCAAGGATGCGCTGAAGGGCGCCATTGTGCTGGCGCCGCCTTCCGCCATTGCTGATCGCTGGGCAAGGCGGCTTGCGGAACCTGTGGTCGCCAATGCCTCTGGTTGGATGGGGGTGCGCCAGCGCGCGCGCCAGGGTGGCGTGGAATTGCCGCTGGTGATTTCCGATCACGCGGATTGGGATGAGCTGCTGGCAACTTGCGAGCAGACCGGCGCGCAGGAGGTGTGGGTAACGCATGGGCGCGAAGATGCGCTGATCCATGCGCTGGGGTTGCAGGGCATCAGGGGCCGGGCCTTGAACCTGATTGGGCGCGGTGAGGAAGATGAGGAGGCAGCCGCGTGAACAGGACGATCACTGTGGTTCTTTCAAACGTTTCGCCAATTTGGGGCGTGCGAGCCAGCGGCGTAGCCCACCCCCACCTAGAATCATCTTTGTGCAGGTGGTGCGGATATGCCAGGGCAGGGTGAGGAGCTTGTCGTAATGCGCTTCAAGCCGCTGCTGCGCCTGATGAAAGCTGGCATCCACCTTCCCCGCACTCAAATGCCGCAGGTGAAAATCAATCACCCAGGCGCTGCGCCCGGCGCAACGCGCTTGCAGGCAGAGATCCGCACCATAAAGGTGAAAGCCGGAACCCGCTGCCGAAACACTGACCAACGCATCGCGGCGGATGATGATGAAATTCTCATCCAGGCTGACCACGCGCGCGGGAAAGGCGCCGCGGCGCTGGTCTTCGCCATGCGGATCGGAAATGCGGATCACAAGGCTGCCATCCGCCATAGCCCCAGCATTGCCGGCCAGTGCCCAATCCGCATCAAGCGCATCAAGCGCCGCAAGGTTGGTGCAGAGGGTTGCGATATCATCTGTCAGCAGGCGGATATCCTGATGGCAAAGGATCACATAAGTGCCGCGTGCCAGGCTCAAGAAACGCCTGATGCCCTGGAAGGCATCCCATTGATGGCCTTTGGCATTGTCGAGGTAAAGAAACTCGGCCTTGTCGGGCGTGAAGCCGCGCGCCGCAAAACTTTCCAGCATGGCCGCATATTCCGCATGGCGCGTGACCAGCGTGCAAATGCTGAAAAGCGGCCCCTCAGAGGCTTGGCCGGCATCCATCGGTTGCTGCGCTTGGATCATGTGGCCAGAATCAGCTCTGCAACCGAATTGCGCAAGATAGGCTTGCGCGGGGCAGCACCATGAGCCTGCCCGCCTTCGCTGAATTGCTGGAAAGGCTGGTCTTTTCCCCTGGCCGCAACGCCAAGCTGGCGCTGCTTGGCCAATGGTTTGCCGGGCAGCCGGACCCGGAACGCGGCCTTGGCCTTGCCGCGATTACCGAAAGCCTCAAGCTCGCCACCGCCAAACCAGCCATGCTGCGAGAGATCACCATGGCGCGGGTGGACCCCGAGCTGTTCCGGCTTTCCTATGATTATGTCGGCGATCTCGCGGAAACCATTGCGCTGATCTGGCCGAAGCGCGCCGGCGTGAATGCGCCGCCGCCCGCGCTTTCCGATATCATCGGCGCGCTGGAAACCGCGCCAAAGTCTGAGGTGCCGGCGCTGATCGCGGGCTGGCTGGATACACTCGATGCCAGCGGGCGCTTGGCGTTGATCAAGCTGCTGACGGGCGGGTTGCGGGTTGGGGTTTCGGCGCGCCTGGCGCGCGTGGCGCTGGCCGAATGGTCCGGCACAACGGTGGAAGCGATTGAGGAAGCTTGGCACGCCATCCCCGCGCCCTATGAAACGCTCTTCGCCTGGCTGGAAGGCCGCGCACCGCAGCCTGACCCGCGTGCTGCCCCCATCTTCCGGCCCCTGATGCTGGCGCATCCCTTGGAAGACGCTGATCTCGCCGCACTTGATCCGGCTGCCTATTGCGCGGAATGGAAATGGGATGGCATTCGCGTGCAAGTCACTTCGGGGCCGGGAGGGGCAAGACTCTGGAGCCGGGGTGCTGAGGATATCTCCGCAAGTTTTCCCGAAATCATTGCAGGCTTGGATTTCCACGCCGTTTTGGATGGCGAATTGCTGGTGCTGCGGGATGGCGAAGTCGCACCTTTCGCCGATTTGCAACAAAGGCTGAACCGCAAAAGCGTCACCGCCAAGATGCAGCGCGATTACCCGGTGGCGATCCGGCTTTACGATATGTTGTTTGAGGGCACTGAGGATTTGCGCCCCCTGCCGTTTGCGGCGCGGCGTGCGCGGCTGGAAGCCTGGCATCAGCGCCAGCAACCGCAGCGCATGGATCTTTCCGCACTCATTCCCTTCAGCCAGATCAGCAATTTGCAAGGCTTGCGCGATGGCGCGCGGGATGCGGCGATTGAAGGGCTCATGCTGAAGCGCGCCGATGGCCCCTATTTGCCTGGGCGCGTGAAGGGGCAATGGTGGAAATGGAAACGCGCGCCGCTCACGCTTGATACGGTGCTGATGTATGCGCAGCGCGGCCATGGCAAGCGCAGCAGCTTCTATTCGGATTACACTTTCGGCGTCTGGCGGGAAGACGGCGAATTGGTGCCGATCGGCAAGGCCTATTCCGGCTATACGGATGAGGAATTGGCCTGGCTTGATCGCTGGATCAGGAACCACACGGTGGATCGCTTCGGCCCGGTGCGGGAAGTGGAAAAGGAATTGGTGTTGGAGGTGGCTTTCGATGCCGCGCAGCGCAGCAGCCGGCATAAATCAGGCGTGGCGCTGCGCTTTCCCCGCATTGCGCGCATCAGGCGCGACAAGCCGGCCGAGGAAGCGGATCGGCTGGAGGCTGTGCTCGCGCTGATCTCGGATGGCGCTTCGGCTATTCGATCTTGAGGCCGGTTTCGCGGATCAATTGCCGCACCAAATCGCGATCCTTTCTGATGCGTTCGGCAAAAGCATCGGCGCTTTCCGCCACCACATCATTGCCGGAAGCGGCCAGCCTTTGGCGCGTGGGATGATCCGTTGTGGCGTGGCGCAGGGCAGCTTCCAGCCGGGCGCGGATCGGCGCCGGCGTTGCAGAAGGCGCGAATAGCCCGTTCCAGCTTGTCAGATCAAAACCGGGAAAGCCGCTTTCGGCCAGGGTCGGCAAATGGGCCAGGGTGCCGCGACGCTCGCCACTCGTCAGCGCAATGCCGCGGGCGCGGTCGTTCTGTATCACTGGGACGAAGCTATTGGCCGTGCCGATGGCGCCATCAATATTGCCGGCGGCGACATCGCGCGCAGATTCAGCGCCTCCGCGATAGGCGACATGTTCCATCTTGATGCCAGCGCGCAGCTCCAAAAGCGCGCCAGCCAAATGGCCGATGGTGCCAATGCCCGGCGTGCCATAGGTGAAGCCGGGCCGCGCCTTCACGGA
Organism: Roseomonas sp.; assembly: GCA_020249865.1. GTDB lineage: Bacteria > Pseudomonadota > Alphaproteobacteria > Acetobacterales > Acetobacteraceae > Neoroseomonas. The sequence continues at coordinate 41,368 of JADCEV010000024.1, forward strand.
TGCGATGAATTCCGCGACATTGCGCGCGGGATAATCGCGCTTCGTCACGAGCACATAGGGCAGCGCTACCGCTTGGCCGATTGGCACAAAGGCGGTCTCATAATCAAAGGGCAGGCCGCGATGGATCAACGGCGCCACCGCAAAGGCGAAGCTTTCGAAGAACAGCGTATAACCATCAGCCGGCGCATTCGCGACAATGCCCGCACCAATCGTGCCGCCTCCGCCGCTGCGATTTTCCACAATGATGTTCTGGCCGAGGAATTCCGACATGCGCGGGATCAGCAGCCGCATCACCGTATCTGATTGCCCGCCCGGCGCGTAGGGCACCACGACGCGAATGGGCCGCGCCGGGAAATCCTGCGCGCGGGCCAAACGCGGTGCGGCGAGAAAACCAGCGGCAAGCAATAGGGAACGGCGCTGCATGATCATACCCCCTCAGCCGGTGGCACGGTTCCGGGCCTTGGCGTGATCGGCAAAAGCTTGTCCAGACCGGTCATCTTTTCGAACAAGGCCGCCACCTGCAAGGCGCGCGCATCCTGCCGCGGGGGGGCCACAATATGCAGCCCAACCGGCCTGCCAAATTGATCAAAGCCGCACGGCACCGCCACAGCGGGGCAGCCCGCGAGTGTCGCAAAGGCATTGATCAGCGATCCGCCCATATAGTTCTCCAATTTCTTACCGCCGATGCTCTCAGGCGCGCGTAGCATCACATCAAAGGCGGGCGTGGCCGCGCCCGGCGTGATCAGCACATCATAACGCTTGAACAAATCACGCATGCTGATGAAGAAGCGCCGGCGTTCATGTTCCGCCCAAGCCAGGCGCGATGCGGTTTCCTTCAGGCCGCGCTCGGTCTGCCAGATGATATCGGGTTTGATCTTGTCCCGATGCTCTTGCAGCATTTTTTCGCGGTCCACCACGAAATGCTGGCTGCGTAGCACCAGAAACGCCTCATTCAAATCGCCAAGTTCGGGATGCGCTTCTTCCACCACGGCGCCAAGGGCTTCAAAGCGGCGGACTTCGCGCGCGCAAATTGCCTCCATCTCTCGGTCCATTGCGAGCGCGCCGCCGAAACGCGCGGTGAAGGCGATGCGCTTGGGTGCCTCAGCCTCGGCTGCCGCAACCGCCGCCGCGTACGGGCGTGCTGGTGCTTCCCAGGTCAGCGGATCGGCCAAATCCCAACCCGCCATGGCGTCCAGGAACAGCGCGAGGTCAGGGATATTGCGCGCCATTGGCCCATTCACCGAAAGCGGCGAATAGAGATCATCGGCCGTCCCCCGGCTCACGCGCCCCGGCGAGGGCCTGAGCCCCACCACGGAACAATAGGTGGCAGGGCGGCGCAGAGACCCGCCATGATCTGACCCATGCGCCAACCACACCTGGCCCGTCGCCAGCGCAACCGCGCCACCCCCGGTAGAACCGCCGCAGGTGAGCGCGGTATTCCAAGGATTGCGCGTGCGGCCAAACACCTCATTGAAGGTGGAACCACCCGCGCCGAATTCGGGCGTATTGGATTTGGCAATGACAATACCGCCCTTGCGTTCGATGCGCTCCACCAGCGGATGGCTTTCGCGCGGCACATAATCAGCGAAGATCGGGCTGCCATAGGTGGTGCGCACACCGGCCACTTCCGCGAGATCCTTGATGGCAACGGGAATGCCGCCCAGCCAGCCGGCTTCACCTTCCGCTTCGCGGCGTTTGCCGGCCATCAGTGCGCGGGCATGGTCGCGCGCGCGGTCAAGGCAGAGTGTTGGCAGCGCATTCACCGCGCCATCCACCGCGGCAATGCGCGCCTCGGCCGCGTCAATCAGGTCAAGCGGCGTGATATCGCCCGCTTTCAGCCTGGCGGCGGCTTCCGTGGCACTCAGGCGAATCAATTCATCAGACATACGACTTTTCCCCTTAGCCGAGACAGGCTAACAGCAATCCAGGTTTGGAGAAGGCCCAGATGTATAATCCGCCTCTGTTTCGCGAAGATCGCCCTGAAATCCTGCACACCATCCTGCGTGAGGCGCGGCTGGCGATTTTGGTGAGCGCGGGGGCGGATGGCGTGCCGGAAGCGACCCATTTGCCGTTGCAATTCGTGGCCGATGAAGGGCCGCACGGCACGCTTTACGGGCATCTGGCCAAGGCCAATCCGCATTGGCGCGGGCTGGCCGCCGCTGGCCGCGCACGTGCGATTTTCATGGGGCCAGAGGCTTATGTCTCGCCATCCTTCTACGCCTCCAAGAAGGAACATGGGAAGGTCGTGCCGACCTGGAATTACGTGGCTGTGCATGCCATCGGCACGGTTGAGGTGTTTGAGGATGCCACGCGGCTGCATGCGCTGGTGGACCGGCTGACCAATCACCATGAAGCGCCACGCGCCACGCCTTGGGCGGTGGATGATGCGCCGGGGGATTTCATTGCCTCACAGCTCAAGGGCATTGTCGGGCTGCGCATGGAAATCGCAACGCTGATCGGCAAGCGCAAGCTCAGCCAGAACCGGCCGGAACAGGACCGGCATGGCGTGATGGAAGGCCTGGGCAATAGCGCGGATGCGCGGGATCGCGATGTGGCGGCGCTGATGCAACGGGGCGATTGACGCCCGCGCTACATCACCGCCTCAGGACCAAATCTTGGAATAAAGACGCGCCCGTCTGAGCGCAGGCCGGGGCTTGGCTGAAGCCCCGCCGCGGCGCGCGTGACTTCCGCGATCAACCGCGCCACTTCGCCTTCCAATTCAAACAACCGCCCCGAATCCCCGGGGCGAAAGGCTGCGGTGGCGCGCACGCGCAATTCCTGCCCGGCAACGCCCGTTGAACACGCCACATGCAGCGTGCCCTGACCTTGCAGAACAACCCGCCCCGTCACGCAGCGCTGCGAAGGCGCATCGGGAATCCACACCAGGCGCATGCGCGCCACATCGCCGGGCGCATTGGCGCGGACGCTGGCCTTGCTGGCATTGAAGCCCGCCGCCACCGCAGCCGAGGCAAAGCCATCCGGCACTTCCATCCCGTGATCATTCACCGCCACCGTCGCCCAGCTTCCATGGCCGGGCAGGGTATAGCGAACATACATCTGGCTGAGGCCATTGCGCGCAATCGCCCCCTCATCCGGCGGGCCGACAGCGCGCACCCAGGGCCCGACACGCAAGGGCAGGCGCGCCGCTACCGCCTGGGTTCTTTCGGATGGCTGGGCAGGGGCTATCGCGACGCCACCGGGTCCGGGCGGTCCGGGCAGGTCATTCGGGTAAAGCTGGGTTATCTGCACATCCGGAACAGGCGCTTGCGTCACCGGTTGCGCTTCAGGCGGCAGTGGCTGTTCCGCACAGCCCAGCGCCGCCATGGCGAATAGCAGGGCAAAGGCGGCGCGGCGCATTACACGCGCTCACTGATCTTGATGGCAATCTTGCAGCCAGTCTTGATCGCCGCACTCAGCAGCCGATAGGCGGGCGCCTGTTCCGCTTCGTGTTCAAGGCCGGTGTCGCGATGTTCCAATTCCTCGGCACGGAAGCGGGCGATATCGGCGCGCAGTTCCGCCTCATCATCTCCAAGCGTGTCCTCCTGGGCGCGGTAATGCTCATCAATCGCTTCTTCCACCGCGACGGTGCAGGCCATGGCGCCGCGATGGCCAAGAAGCGCGGTCGCTGCCCCAAGCGCGAAGCCCGCAACATGCCAAAAGGGCAGCAGGGCCGTCGGGCGCACGCGGCGTTCGCCAATCAGGCGCGAAAACGTGTCCAGATGGACCTGTTCCTGCGCCTTCATATGTTCGATCAGCGGGCCGTATTTGGTGCGGCCCAATACGGCCAATTGGCCCTCATAAATGCGTTTCGCGCCGTATTCGCCGGCATGATCCACACGGATGGTGCGTTCCACCACCTCACGCGCCGTGGGGTCGCCAGGCAGGCGGTATTCGGCGGTCTTGCGTGTCATGCTCTTGCTCCTTGCCGGGCGAGGCCTAGGGAAAGCGCCCCAAGGCCCAAACCATACACCATATTCATTGCCGCCATCGAAATGGGAAGGCCAGGGATCAGAAAAGCCGGCGCATCGCAGGGCTTGTTCGGGATGGGGGCGAGGCTTTTCAGCATATCCTCAATGCTCATTGCCCCACCTGCCGTTGCGGCCTTGCAGCCCGCCAAGGGAGAGGGCCAGAAGCCTTGCTCCACCCCGAGATGAAACCCGCCCAAAGCACCGGAAGTGAGCGCGGCCAAGCCGGCGAGGCTGAGCAGCACCCCAGCGAAAGGCGGCAGCGCCAACGCCAGGGCCGCGAAGCCCGCCGCCGCCCAATAGGGCCAGCGTTGCCATAGGCAAAGCTCGCAGGGTGCCAGCCCCAGCCAAGTCTCGCTGGCCTGCGCCAAAAGCGGGGCGGCGGCGGCCAGGGCCAGGATGATCAAAGCGCGCTTCATGGGGGAGAGATTGCGCGCCACGGCGCCGCTTGCAACTGGACCCATCAGGCGCTGGGCTTTAGGCTGCCCCCAGGTAAGGGAGATCAGTGATGCGCAAGCTTTGGGGCCGGACCAGTTCCAGCAATGTGATGAAGGTGCTGTGGCTGATGGAAGAGCTCGGCCTTTCCTATGAAAGGATTGATGCCGGCGGCGCCTTTGGCCGCACCAAGGAACCGGAATACCGCGCCATGAACCCGATGGGGCTGGTGCCGACCTTGCAGGAAGAAGATGGCTGGGCGCTGTGGGAGAGCAACACGATCTGCCGTTATTTGTGCAATACTGAGGCGCCGGATAGCCCGATCTACCCGCGCGATGCGCGCCAAAGGGCGGCAGTGGAAACCTGGATGGATTGGACGCTTGGGCATCTGACGGCGCCGATGGTGACGATCTTCTTCACCCATGTGCGCCTGCCGGAACCGGAACGCGATGGGAAGGAAGAGGCCAAGGCGCGGGATGAAGCGGGCCGGCTTTGGACCATTGTGGACAGGAAGCTTG